>CAZWQH010000203.1:0-8813 GCA_964635815.1 uncultured Sandaracinaceae bacterium | reverse complement strand
GCGCACGCGCTCGAAGACTATCGCGTACAACACGTCTGCGAGGGGTGCGCTCAGCCGTGAGGTCATGAGCTCATCACACGCGACGTTCTCCAAGACGCCCTCCGAGGTAGCACGGTTGGCTCTCGTCGACCCTCCCGCACTCCCTCTCGATCTGGTGAACCGCGTCGTGGAAGACGAGAGCTGGATCACTGCGTTGCCGGACGAATCGCGCGCGGTTCTCGAAGCAGCGCGTAGACGGAAGCCAGAATGGCCCAACGCGTCTCGGATGCCTTGGGCCATCGCGACACCGCGCCCCAAACGCTGAGCTATTGAACGAAAGCAGGCGCCGCTACTCTGACAGGCACGGCGACGCTAGTCGGATCGTTCCGATCCGGGCGCGCGCCGCTTTCGCGAAGCACACCGACACGAAGTCCAACGGCGTCGATGGCCGAGCGCTCCTCTGCGCTCAGGAGATGACGTGACACGATCACCTGATTGGTGCGCCACTTCGCGGGCGAGTAGAGACCGTCTGCGATGAGGTCGACTCTCGTTGGACGTTCGCCCACTCCGATTCGAAGCGCGAGATCGGCGGGGCACGAAGCGGTTACCAAGAAGCGAAGCTCGATCCTGTCGGACGGCGCAGCAAACGACGCGGACAACACCGAAAGGCATTCGCAGAGCTTGGTGGCAACGTCTTCGGGACGCCTTGCACTCCGATACCGAGCGAGAAACTTCTCGGACAAGGGCGACGTGCGGGCGCGATTCAACAAGACGTACGGTCCTTGCGCCGCGACCACGGAGTATTCTTCTTTCGCGAGCCACGCTCGCGTGTTCGGCTCCTCGAAAGTTCGTAGCAATGTTTCGAGGTTTTGGAATCTCGCGCGGTGACGAACATCGAGGATTACCCAGTCCGCACGGACATCCGGAGGCGGCCCGCGACGGACGACCGGGCGTTCTGCGACCTGAGCGAGCAGCTCTTCCGGTGCTTGCACCGAACTGTGCCCTGGAATCAACCGCAGGACATGGCGCGCGGCGCTCGTGTCACTGTCCTTGCGAAACGCTCCGTACGGTGCGTTTCGCGATAGCGGTGTTCCGCCAAGTAGAACGTGCGAAAGCGCTATCGCTGCGAGCACGGGGACGATCAGTTTTGGATACCGCGCCAACGGAATCGCCAGCGCTGCTGCAAGAAGCGGTAGAGCGGGAGTCAGGTAGTGTGAATCCAGCCGGAGGGTCGTCGGAAACGACGAGAGAAGATTGATCGCGAGGATGGGGCACGCGAGCAGGATTACGCGCGAAGCGGTGACGTCCGTCTCGCTGCGAGTCGAAACGAAAAGGCTCGCGACCGGTACGCAGAGCATTGGTGCGGTGACCTTGAAGATGTAAAGAACGCGCGGAAGCGTTGCAAGATGGGACACGACCAGCATGGGTCGGGTGATCAACGTGTGCGCAACCGCGCCCGAGCTTTGTCCCAGCGGCCCAAAGTGCAGCGTAAGTGAGCCGTTCGCAGGTGCGTGCATTGGGTGCAGCACGAACGCGAACAGGCCGACATACAGGGTGCTAGCGGCAAACAGAACCAGCGCGTGCTTGCGGATCGCGGGTCGCGTTGCAAGCACCAGTCCCGCGAGCGCGCCAATCAGAACGATGTCCTCGCGACACATCGCGATGCCGAGCACCGCGAACGCTGCATGCTTCACGTGCGCGCGGTCGACCGCATCGGCGAGGAACGCGATCGGAAGGAGCGCGACCGTACCGGGGTGGAACTCTTGGGTGAGCACGATGCTGAGGTTCGGATGGAGGAGGTATGCCAGGGGCAAGACCAGGCCGGCGCGCGCGCCCAAATGGCGCGTTCCAATTGCATGAAGCGGCAGGACAGCAGCTCCCGCGGCGATCGATTGCGCAACCAAGAGCACAGAAGCGGTTCCTCCGGTTGCGCGGGCGATGAGGCCGAGGACCCCGACGACGGGCGAAATGTGAAGGCCCCAACCCGAGGCGTTCGTCATCGGCTCCCAAAGACTTCCGCGTGCCATCCCCCATGCAAATCGGGCGTAGAATGCGAGGTCGAACGTGCGATTGTGGACGGCGAAGTATCGAAGGTGCGCTCCGACGCACCAGTAAGTGGCGAACAGCGCGGCAAGCGCGACGATAGAGCGACGTGCGAGGTGAGCCGATGACATCGATGGAGAAAGTTTCATTTGCTCGGGACGACGTGCGGCGATTCCCGAGCGGTGGTCTATACGCGATCTATGACGTGCATGTGCTCGGCGAGTCTCAGGTCGAAGCGTTCGTAGACGCGGTTGCCCGAGGCGGAGCTACCGTAGCGCAGCTCCGAGCAAAGCACATCGAGGGGCGGGAACTTGTAGCTCTCGCAATGTTGATGCGGCGTGCAACTCGGACTGCAGGGATTGCGTTCGTGATCAACGATCGGCCAGACATCGCGGTGCTCTCCGAAGCAGACGGACTTCATCTTGGGCAGGACGATGTCTCGCCCGCGGACGCGCGGCGCGTCGTTGGAGACTCCATGCACATCGCGCTTTCGACGCACGATGAGCGGGAGCTCGCAGCTGCGCTCAGCGAGCCGATTGACGCGGTCGCATTTGGTCCTGTGTTCGCGACCTCCTCGAAGCAGGACCCCGATCCCGAGGTCGGTGTCGCGCTGCTTGCTGGTGTCGTGAAGCGGTGTCCCAAACCGGTCATTGCGATCGGTGGAATCACGCACGAGAACGTTCGCGAGGTCGCCAGCGCGAAAGCGGCGTTCGTTGCTGTCATCAGCTCGTTGTCGCGCGCTCCAGATTGGGAGACCGCGGCTCGGAGATTTGCGACGGAGCTGGCTCATCCGCATGAGTGAAGAGCCTGCGCTCAAGCCTGGTGACGTGGTGAGCTACGACAGCGAAGAGCTCGTCCTCGATGCACGAATCGACGTTTGCCCAGCTCCGATTCAGCTGTTTGCGACTGTCGTTTCGGACGACGTGTTCGTCCTCGAGCGAGCTCCTCATCTGCGCGTTGCGATTCTTCGCCGCAGCCAAGTCATCCTTTCCCTGCCGTTTCCCGCCGAGATCGTGATGAATGGCAAGCGATACACACGCGTCGCAAATACGGCGCGTCTGGCGGCCTACGAGTACCCGCCCCACCGAGCCGCACGCGAATGTATCGCTGCGTGGTGCGCGAACGATTCACCCGTCATGGTCGCTAGCGGTCCGGTAGTGGAACGCGCGTCGCTGACTGTGCTTCGCGTTTAGGTCGCGTCCCGAAACTAACGCGACGGACGTGCCGATGATCGCCGTTTGCGGCCGGCCGCCTTGGCGGCTTTCGCGGCAGCTTCTGCGCGCTTCTTCGCGATAGAGGGTTGTGTCTCGAGGAAGCGGATGCCGCTTTCGACCGATATGGTGAGTGCGTCGTTGATGACTCCGGACAACGCGTTGGCGCCGGTCTTCATGGCTTCGTAATAACGCTGGCGCTCTGTGTAGTGCAGGATCGCCGCGGGGTACCCAGCGCGAAGAAGCAACATGTTCATCAGCAGGCGCGCGACCTTTCCTGAAAACTTCGGGAACGGATACGTTTGGAGCAGCGCGAAGTGGGCCTTCGCTGCGATGCGAACAGGATGCGCACCACGGCGTGTTTCCGGATCGTTCAGCCAGTCCGCAAGCTGACGCATGCGTTGCATGATCTTGTCGGGCGTCGAGATCTCATGGAAGTACAGCCGGTGAAGCGGCATGTCTTTGCGGTAGGGGTTGGTCTTGCCGTCCGTGTCATCCGGCGCGAGCAACTCGTGCATGTGTTTGATCGTATCGATAGTGATCGCGCCCTTCTTCTTGTCCGCGAAGTCGCGGATGAAGTCGAGCGCCGACTTATGCTGACGAATCTCGTCGTACGCCGGTATCAGAGTCGAATCTGAGGCGACGCCCTGAGTGAGCGCTGCTGTGAGCTCAGGCGGGGTGTACATCGTGCCTTCGAGCGCGCTGTCGTGATAAATCAGCGCCTGGTCCATCATGGCCCGGTACGCCTCGGCCTCCTCGGGAAGTGCCTCGACCAAGAGCTCGTTGAGCTGGCCTACCTGCGAGTCAATATTTACGGATCGTTCGTTATCCACGTATGTTTCTGCCTCGCGAGGCGGCAAGGCTAGCTTTGCCCCCCTGTTTGTCAAATCCGAAAGTTTTTTTTGCTCCAACTCGCGGGCGGTTGGGACCTACGAATTTGTCCCCGCCGTACCCCGCGCGCTTCCAGAGGAAGGCGTGGTCGCCAAACGGCCGCGTGCGCCAGGTGTGATACCAAGCGCAGAGATCTTCAGCACGCTTCGCTTCAAGTCTTCTGGACTTGTACCTGGAGCCGCTACAGGCAAACGAATGCGGAACATCGCGCCTTTGCCTTCTTCGCCGTTGTATTCGATCTCGCCCTGATGCTCGAGAACGATCTTTCGGACGATCGCGAGGCCTAGTCCCGTCCCATCGCGTTTGGTCGTGAAGTACGCCTCGAAGATTTTCATGACGTCGTCAGTCGGGACCCCGGGACCGTTGTCGCGGATCTCGATGCACGCGATGTCGTCTTCTCGGATCACGGACAGGACCACGCGGCCACGTTTGTCCGTGGAGTTACCCGCGATCGCTTGAACGGAGTTCCGCACGAGGTTGTCGATCGCACGCCGAAGCATGAGCACATCGAGGCGGACCGGGATGGCGTCGATGGGTAGCTCGCCGGTCAACTCTACGGAAGAGCCGAGTTCATGGTTGAGCGCATCGACGTGCGCGCCGACGGCGCGGAGCGTCTCTCTGGCGAACTCCGTAAGGTCCGCCTGCTCGAGCTTCGCTTCCGGGAGCTTCGCGAAAGAGCTGAACTCGCCAACGAGCTGCCGCAGAGTCGCGACCTCTTCTTCGATGATCGCGCGCGCGTCATCGATGACTTTTCGATAGCGGATGTCGTCGCCTTCGTACGCGCGGTGCGCCTGCTGCATCGCGAGCTGAATCGGAGTCAGTGGATTCTTGATCTCGTGCGCCAGGCGGCGAGCAAACTCCTGCCACGCACCGACGCGTTGGAGGTACGCGATTCGATTTCGCGACAAGCTCAGCTCGAGAACCATGTCATTGAACGCGCGCGTGAGGTCAGCGACTTCGTCATCCGAGATGACGGGCAGTTGAACATCGAGCTTACCTTCAGCGACTGCACGCGTTGCATCGGCGACCATGACGACGCGACGCGTGACTCGGCGAGCGAGGGCGAGTCCGAACGCGAGTGAGAACAGAACGAGCAACGCTGCAACAATCGAGAAACCGGTGAGGAACGCGCCGACGATGTTGTCGCCGCCGCGTCTCAACTGCTCGAAGACGGCGACTGTTTTCCCGGTTTCCTCGTACTCGACCAGAGCCTTGGGTGTCGCAAACCGTGCCGTGAGCCGAACGTCCCCATGAGAGACTTCCGCGAGCAAGCTTCCTTCATTGGCAACGTTGCCGACTGTCGCAAGTCGCTCCGATGTGCTCACGAGAGTCGCTTGCGCGTGCACCAAGAGCGGTTGTTCGAGGCGCCATCGCGAGAGCTCGGTTGCTGCGGTAGTCGGCTTCTGTGAGAGTCGGAACGCAACGGTCGAGGTCTCGTGCTCGCATTGCTCTCGAAGCAGCGCAAGGTTCTCGCGCTGAGCCACGAGCGAACGATCGAGCGCTCGTCCAACCCGAGCATTGACTCCCACTTGATATGCATCGCGCAGCAGACCGCGTCCTAGAAGGAGCGTTGCGACCAGGGGCAGTGCCCCGGTCACGAGAATTGCGACCGCGATACGTCGTTCAAATCGCGTGAACCGCGGCAGCTTCATGGCACACCGATCGTTTGTGATCGGAACACGAGCCGACGGTCCGCGCGCCCGACCTCGCGATCCACGAGCAAGCTCACAAACGATCCAAACACAGCTTGACCCGAGCTCTGGTCGCCTTGTGGCTGAGAGAGCCAACGCCGCATTTCACGGAGCGTCTGCTCGCTCGTCGGATTCATTTCAGCGGCCGTAACGAAGTACACACCTTCCGGCGTTAGCGACGCGTAGTTCGCCGCGACACCGACTCGAACGCGCGCCACGTCGAGACAGCGCGCAAGGACTGCATCCGCCGTCAGCAGGGTTTCTCTTCGTACCGTTCCACCGGAGCTGGCCTCACGGTTCTCGCGGACTTCAACGCGGTACTGCTCGGCCCAAAGGTCGTAGACGATTCGGCATGAGCGCGAGAACTGCGCGATCGGGCGATTGGTTGCGGCCGAGTGAGCCTGTACGCGTACGAAGAAGTTCTGTGGAAGCCCGCTCGTGAGCTTTCGTCGGAGCGCGTCGGAGTTGACGAGATCTCGCGCGGAGAAAGAAACAAGCGGAACGTCTGCTTCGAACGTAACGCCGTGTTGTCGTCTGGGGATTTCTTGGGCCGATGCGGTTGCATGATGGAGAAGAGCGAAACCAGCGATGGCAGCCGCCCACACGAATCGAGTCATGGGGTCACGAACCCGATGACGTTCGATAGCCCAAATTGAAACAGACCGACTTCCGTGTCGGCCCGAAACCCGACGTCGAATGTGAGGTCGATCGGGAAGGCGCTTGCGCCCGAGTATGCGGGCGTACGCTGATAGGCTTCTTCGCGACGCATGAGCGAGTACACGCCGACGTTTACGTAGAGATGAAACGAGTGAAGCCAGTCATCACCGCGTGCGAGCTCTATGCTGTACTCGACGTCCGCACGGATCGCGATCTCTTCGTGACGCATGCTCTGAATGGCGGTGCCGAGCAGGTTGGGAGTCCCGCGTCGATCGAGGTTGAGATCGAGCACGCGTGAAGGCACAAGATCTGAGAGGTCGGAGTGGTAGAACTTGTAGACGAACGGCGGCTTTCCAAAGACTAGCCCGCCGAGTATCCCAAGCCTCAGGGAGCCGTGCGGCAGCGGAATGTGGTGTTGGACGAGCGCCTGGATCCGCAAGAACTCGTAGGACGAGCCGAAGATTCGGCTCGCGAACATGGTTTGTACGTTCGCGTAGGTTCCGCGAGTTGGGAGCGCATTGTTGTCGCGCTCGTCGAAGACGAGGCCGAGTTGCAGCGCAGAAACGAGACTCGTGCCTCGGTTGATCGCAAAATCGATCGGAGTGATCACACCGGCGCGCGTCTCACTTGCCGCGAGCGGCAGAGCGAGCACGTCAAAGTAGTCTCCGCGCCATTCGATGCTGTAGCGAAATGAGTTTCCGAGATCGGCGGCCGTGCCGACGCTCACGGCGACGCGCTGATACGCAACGACGGCGTTGCGCGCCAGGTCAGGCGTGGGACACGGTGGAATCGTGCCGTCGGGCTTCGCTCCGGGGCACGCGACGTTGACCAGTGCGTGCTCGTTGCCGAAGAAGTCCCGGGCGTTGTGGTACGACGCCGATGCGATCAGCGAGTTGTCCGTCCCAAACACACGGGGGTTCACGAAGCGGAGTCGAACGGCTTGCTGCGGTTCGGAGAGGACGAACGAGCCGTTTAGTTGGACACCCGTACCGCCGAGGTTCAGCTCCGATAGTCCGAATCCGCCGTAGGGAAACAGTCGTACGTTGCGATCCTCGGAGGAGAGCACTCCATTGGTCACACCGGCGGTGACTTCGGAGATGACGAACGTATTGCGCTCGGTAACCTCGACCACGACAAGCACCTCGCCTCGTCGAGAGCCGCGCTCGAGGGAAATAGCAACGCTGCGAAACAGACCTGTGCCGAGCAATCGGTACCGCGCGACCTCGAGGCGTGGATCTTCAGCATCGAAGACAGAGCCACGACGCAGGGGCATGATCTCCTCGACGACCGAGCGCTGCGTCTTGTGATTTCCGCGAACTACGATCTGTTCGACGCGATACCGAATGCGCGCCGGGTCCGCCGCGGTTTCTGATTCGTCGGGATCGGGCGCGTGTGCGTCCTCCCCCTCGACGGCCGAAACGGTCGCCTGAGCAAACGGCTGCTCCTGGGCACGCGCCAAGCTCGCGCGCGCAATCACGCACGCGATCGGCGCAATTACGAGCGCGAGCAGTAGCCGGTTCAAGGGAAGATGTCGCGCTCTTCGTATCCGGCGGTGATCTTCCGAAGCGCGAGGCCGTAGGCGGCTGTTCGAAGATCGAGGCCCTGCTCGCGCGCGAATGATCGTGTCCGCTCGTACGCACGCTTGATGGCGGTTTCAAGACGCGCGTCGACCTCTTCGAGGTCCCACGTCTCGCTGCGCTTGTTCTGCACCCACTCGTAGTAGCTGACGGTGACACCACCCGCGTTGGCGAGAATGTCCGGAAGGATATCGATGCCGCGGTCGAGCAAGATGCGCTCGCCTTCGGGACTGCACGGACCGTTTGCGCCCTCGCCGATCATCCTCACCTGCAGCGAGCGAGCTTCCTTTTCGCCGATCTGATTCTCGAGCGCGGCCGGGATGAACATGTCTGCCTTCACGGAGAAGAACTCGTCGCGCGTAATGGGTTTGCCTGCTTCGTAGCCGGCGATACCGCCTTTGGCTTTGACCCAATCGGAAAGTTTGTGCGCGTTGAATCCTTCCGGGTTGTAGAGGTACCCCGTGTGATCGCCGACCGCGATCGTCGAGACGCCAAGCTTCGCCAGCAGGAGCGCCGTGTTGCTGCCGACGTTTCCGAATCCTTGGACGATCGCCGTCTTGCCTTCGAGCTTGAAACGCTTCTCTTCGGCCCACTCGGTGATGCAGTGCACAAGTCCCTGACCGGTGGCCTTCTCGCGACCAAACGAACCGCCGCACGCGATCGATTTGCCCGTGACGACGCGCTTCTGCGCGTTCTTCTCCACGTGTCCGACCGTGTTCATGTACGTGTCCATCATCCACGCCATGACCTGAGAGTTGGTGCCT
>CAZWQH010000202.1:0-8833 GCA_964635815.1 uncultured Sandaracinaceae bacterium | reverse complement strand
AGCGGTGTACAACTTGGCCGCCTAACCGAGTGTCAACGAAACCGGGGGAACCTCAGAATTGCCAGAATTGTCTCCCGGGCTTTTGCAGAAAGCCCGATGTAGGAATCGGCGTGGAGCACTGGTTGTGTAGTCGCCGCTTAGTCGCTTCTTAGCGCGCCCGAAACACGCCCGTTTTCTCGTCATTTTGCTGGTACCGGACTGGGCACAACTACGTGCTGGTTGCAGGGGATGTCGAATCGTCGCGTTTGGTTGCTCTGGATCCTTCCGCTCCTCGTCGCTTGCGCGGCACCCATGCCCGGGCTCGATACCGATGAGCTCGACGTGGACAACGAACGCGCGGATTCCACCGGTTCGAGCGCGGAGTGCCCAGTCTTCGACGGGTACGAACTGCGTCTCTCGCTCAGTCTTTTCCCCACGCGGACGCAACAGTGCGTCCACCCATCGGGAGGCGTGCCTTTCGAGGTGCGCGTCGTGCTGCCGTCGCGCTCCGTCGTGCAGTTTGCGACGCCAACCGTCGGCATACACGAAGGATTCACGGCGCCGCTGAACGCGCGTTTGCGCGGTGGACAGGCATCCGGAGATTCGTTCGTTCTGGAGTCGGGTGAGTACTCGTTCGTTGTTCAACACCCATGCGCGAGCAACGACGGTTGCGCGTCCAATGACCCGAACAAGAAGATCAGCAATGGGTTTGCGTACACGACCATCACGCCGCTCGAGGTGCCGCCGGGCGGATTCCACACACAGGTCGCGCCTGGATACGCGTTCACCTGGCAGAGTGAGCGAGCGTCGGACTCGATGTACTTCCTTCCGATTCGGGGCGATGCCGAGGACGGAACGTTCATCTGGCCAACCAGTCTCGTGCTCAGCGGACACTCGCGCGTCGGGGCTTCGATCATGCAGTACTTTCCTGCAGACGACGCGTGGGTGTCCATCGCGACCCCGTGGAAAGTGAAAGACACTCACGCCGGATACGACCTCACGTACTTCGATGTTCAGCCGGATCGCAAGTACGCAGTGCTCGGACCGATGGGGAATGTGTTCGAGCTCAAGCTCGTGGTCGACAGAGACTGATGCGCCGTGGTTCCTACGAAGACGCGAGCAACAATGCGCTCGCGTTCGTCGAGCGGGCAGTGCGCCAAGCGGCGTTGTGCCGGCGACCCCCTCTCTGCGCGCCATGTAAATAGGAATCGCATCGTGCGTGCCAAGGAGCCAGAAGGGTCGCGATGCAGTGGCCAGGAACTGTGCACCTCGTGTCTCTGCGCGACCTGTCGTCTCAGTCTGGCCAGCGTGGCGACACGGCGAACGCCGCGTGAATCAAGCCGACGTGCGAATAGGCCTGCGGAAAATTCCCCCACATCGTCCCGGACGCGGGGTCGAGGTCCTCGGAGAATAGTCCGAGCGGAGATTGGATCTCGTGTACTCGAGCGAGCAGTTCTTGAGCCTCGGCATGTCGGCCGATCAAAGCCAGTGCTTCAACCTGCCAAAACGTACAGAGCATGAACGCCATCGACGGATGGCCAAACCCGTCGTTGGTCCGGTAGCGTTTGAGCCAGCCGCGGTGCGAGAGGTCTGCCTGAATGGCGTCGAGGGTTGCGTGAAGGCGTGGATCGTCTGCGGGCAAGAACCCAAGCGTCACGGCTTGAAGCAATGACGCGTCCACCTCTGTCCCTTCGTAGTCCGCGACGAGGCACCCGCACGTCGGGTCCACCGCGCTGCGAAGAATCTGTGTGCGAATCGCGGCCGCGGCGCTGATGAACTCTGGGACGTCCGCGGTCCGGTGTCGTTTCGCAATCTGACTCATGCGATCCGCCGCGGCCCAGCACATCAAGGCGCTAAACGTTTGGGGGCGCCACTCGGTTCGATACTCCCAGATACCGGCGTCGGGCTGACCGGCGACTGAGACAGCGCGGCGGGCGAGGCGCGTGACAAGATCGAGCACGCGCGGGGTGACTTGCTCGCGGAACCGGGCGTCCGTAAACAACGGCGTTAGAGCAAGGACCGCTTCACCGAACACGTCGTGCTGTTTGTGCAGAGCGGCCGCGTTTCCAACTCGCACCGGCTGCTCACCGCGATAGCCCGGCCATGTGTCCAGGATGCTTTCGGTGAGGTCCGCCTTTCCATCGATGCGATAGAGCGGCGCCAAGTCCAGGTCCGGCGATGAATCGGCGATGTTGAGCAGGTACTCGATGAACTGCTCTCGCTCTTCAAAGTGACCGAGCCGTCGAAACGCTCCGAGCGCGTAGTATGCGTCGCGCAGCCAGCAGTAGCGATAGTCCCAAGTGCGTCCGGAACCCGGGGCTTCGGGAATGGACGTTGTCAGAGCCGCGACTATGGCTCCCGTGTCCTCGAAGCAATGGAGCTTCAGCGTGAGCGCCGAGCGGATGACTTCTTCCTGATAGGTAGATGGCACCGCACAGTGCTTCACCCACCGTTGCCAGTACTTGATCGTTTCTGCAAGGAAGCGCTCGCAGAGCGGTTGCAGCGCTTCTTCCACTGGCGCCCCCCACGCGAGCACAAAGTGAATCGGCTGCGTCAGCGCAAACGACTCGCCGTCTAAGTACGAGAGCGAAGCGTCCGTCGTGAGCCGCAGCTCGGTTTCGTACCCGTGGTAGCTCACGTGGTGCGAGCCGAGCTCTCTCCTAGGACGTGCACGCGTCCAACCCAAGACGGGATCGCACGACACCCGGATGCGAGGCGTACCTTCGAGAGGCTCGACGATGCGTACGATCTTTGTCGGCCGGAAGCTCCGGTCGTGCTGGATGAACCGCGGCGCGAAGTCGAGAATGCGGAACTTGCCGTAGGCACTTTCAAAGCGGGTCTCGAGAACGTTCGTGTTCGGGATGTACGTCTGCCGTCCGAGTGTCCGGTCCGCAGGCTGGATCACGAACGCGCCGCCTTCTGTGGCATCGAGCAAGGCTCCGAAGACCGGAGGCGAGTCGAACCGCGGCATGCACGACCAAACAATCGCGCCGTCTCTGCGGACAAGCGCAGACAGTTGGCAGTTCCCGATCAATCCGAGGTCAGCAAGCGACATGTTCCCGAATAGCACGCAAAGCTTGGATATCCAAGTAGCGTGTGCTAATCCGTCTGAATGCGCCGTGCGACCAAGTTCCTTCTCGTGCTGGTTGCAGGATTGGGCGTCCTGGCGGCCGTCGGATACGTCGCCCTGACGCACACGACTCGTGAGTGGTTTGAACGCGACATCGAGCTGCGTTCGCGGTTGGCCATCTCCTCAGCACGGCAAACGTTGCAGCGACATTTCCAGCGCGACTCGGAGCGGCTTGCAGACACGCTCGCGGACATCAGTCGAGACGAACGCATCATGGGTGTCGCGGCGTGCTCTGCGCAGGGTGAGTTGCTGGCGGCGACCGACTCCTATCCTACTGAGTTCTCTTGCCGCTCTGTGTTGGAGCGCATGCACCGGGAAGTGGCCGCAGGAACCAAAGCTTGGGCGATGACCTCCGAGCTTCCTTCAGGGGTCGTTCATCTGAGCGTCACGCTGATCGATCAGGAAGGCGAAGTGCTAGGCGTAGTCGTCCTGGTGCACGACCTTAGCTTCGTTGCGCGGCGCGAAGAGACCACGCGCAGGATCTTGTTGATTGCGTTCTTCGTGCTTTCGCTTGCGGCATCCGTGGTGACGTTGATCGCAGCTCGCCTGGCCTGGCGTGGTTGGACGAGCGCGTTGCGAAGGGCTCTGAGTGGAGATTCCACCTCAGAGTTTCAACCTCTTCTGCGCGATGTCCGCTCTCTGGCGGAGCGTCTGGCAAGCGAAGGTGAGCGCGACGCACGCGGAGGCGCGTGGAGCCCGCAACGCCTTCGCGCGACGTTGCTTCATTATCTTCAGGGCGAGCGACTGGTGCTGCTCGCCAATCGCGAGCCGTACGTGCATCAGCGCGCAGCAGACGGCTCGGTCAACGTGTTGCACCCGGCAAGTGGTCTGGTGACCGCACTCGAGCCTGTGATGCGTGCTTGCTCCGGCGTCTGGGTTGCGCACGGGAGTGGAAGCGCGGATCGCGAGACGGTTGACGCCAACGATCGGGTAAAGGTTCCTCCGGGCGAGGAGTCGTACATGATCCGCCGCGTCTGGTTGGGCGAAGAAGAAGAGCGCGGCTACTACTACGGATTTGCAAACGAGGGCCTTTGGCCGCTGTGCCATCTCGCAGACACGAGACCGTTGTTTCGCGCGGAGGATTACGAGCACTACCACGCCGTAAACCGAAAGTTCGCGGATGCGGTTTGCGAGGAGGTTGACTCGGATGATCCCATCGTCCTCGTCCAGGACTATCACTTCGCGCTTGCGCCTCGGATGATCCGCGAACGTTTGCCGCGCGCGACGATCATCACCTTCTGGCATACGCCGTGGCCTAGCGCCGAGCGCATCGGCATTTGCCCGTGGCGCGAGGAGCTGATCGCGGGCCTACTCGGATCGAGCGTGGTCGGCTTTCATACACAACAGCACTGCAACAACTTCATCGACTCGGTCGACGCCTTCGTGGAGAGCAGGATCGACCGCGAGTCGCATGCCGTTATTCAAGGCAGCAGACGGACGCTTGTGCGGCCGTATCCCATCTCCATTGAGTGGCCGGTGCGTTGGCTCGAGGGGATCCCTCCGGTGCTCGAGACGCGCGCGTCCGTCCGCAAGGAGCTAGGGTTGGCCGCGGATGCCTTGCTCGGAGTAGGAGTGGATCGCCTCGACTACACCAAAGGAATCGAAGAGCGACTCTCCGCCGTAGACCTCCTGCTTACTCGCTACCCGGAGTACCGACAGAGATTCACGTTTGTCCAACTTGCCGCTCCGAGCCGGACCAAGATCCCTCGGTACAAGGAGCTGAATGATCGCGTCGAGGCGCTCGCCTCACAGATCAATCAGAAGTGGGCGACCGGTTCGTATCGGCCGATCGTCCTCCTGCGCTCACATCATGAGCCCGGCGAGGTGTTCCGCTACTACCGCGCGGCTGAGCTCTGCTACGTGAGCAGCTTGCATGACGGCATGAATCTCGTCGCCAAAGAGTTCGTCGCCGCGCGGGATGACGAAAAGGGGGTACTGGTCTTGAGTCAGTTCACCGGTGCGGCCCGCGACCTGACAGAAGCCCTCATCGTGAATCCGTACGATCTCCGGCAAGCAAGCGACGCGCTCGCGGCAGGTCTTCGGATGTCGGATGACGAGCAGAGAGAGCGCATGCGCTCCATGCGAAGGCTCGTTTCGGAGTTCAACGTGTATCGCTGGGCGGGTCGCATGCTCGTCGATGCAACCGAGCTGCGACGCAAGGAGCGCCTGACGGGACGCTTTGGGGCCATGTCCGCTGCGAGGAGCGGAAAGGACTCTGCATGAGGAACCTGCTTGCCCCCGCAAACGCGCCGGTGCTTGCCCAGATGGCGTGGGCTCGGGTGCTCGTTGCGTTTGATTTCGACGGCACGCTCGCGCCCATCGTCGCCGATCGTGATAGCGCCTTCATGCGACCGATCACGAGTGCGCTCTTTGCGGAGGTCTGCACGCTTTACCCGTGCGCAATCATCTCTGGTCGAAGCAAGAGCGACGTGTCTGCACGCCTCGACAACGCGAGCGTCAAGTATGTGATTGGCAATCACGGCCTCGAGCCGGGCGCGCAGCTCGGTGAGTTCGAGGGCGAGATAGCTCAAGCGCGCAGCTTGCTTGAGAAAGCGTTGAACGGAGCGGGCGGAGTCGATGTCGAAGACAAGCGCTACTCGCTTGCGCTTCACTACCGCCGCTCCCGGAACAAACGCGCCTCCCGGAAGGCAATTCAAGACGCTGTCTCTGCCCTACCTGTTCCGATGCGAATCGTCCCGGGGAAGCTCGTCGTGAACGTGATCCCCGCGCGCGCCCCCAACAAGGGAGAAGCACTCCTCTCTTTGCGCAGTCTGGAGAACGCGGACACCGCTCTTTATGTAGGCGATGACGTCACGGATGAGGATGTCTTCGAACTC
The DNA here is from genome assembly GCA_964635815.1 of uncultured Sandaracinaceae bacterium. GTDB lineage: Bacteria > Myxococcota_A > Polyangia > Polyangiales > JADJQN01 > CAZWQH01. The sequence goes on along the minus strand of CAZWQH010000202.1, from coordinate 2,887 downwards.
GATCAACCAGGCCGCCTGTTGAGCGTACGCGTCGGCGAGTCTCGAACCTCCGCTGCGGCGTACTTTCTGCGCAACCAGAACGAAACGGACCGCTTGCTGACGCGCTTGATCGCGCTTAGGTCCGGGCCGCCCTCCTGAGATGGACCCAACTGAATCAACCCGATCCCACCCGCGACTCTCTCGGGCGAAGCCTTTGGGCCCGGACGCGCCGTTGCCTTTAGACCCCGCGCTCGAGTTCCTCCGCGGGCTCGGACAGCTCAACCATGCGCTCGAGAAAGTTTCGAGCCGAATGGAGAAGCGGCTTGGCGTCACCGCTCAGCAGCGACTGATCCTGCGCTGCATTGGGACGTATCCAGGCATGCGCGCGGGTCAGCTCGCGGCCTTGCTGCACGTGGACCCCGGAACTGTTTCGGCAGCTCTCAACCGACTCGAGAGCAAAGGCCTCGTCGAGCGTCGACGAGATCCGCGAGATGCACGGCGTGCGGCGATTGGACTTACCACCAAGGGCAAGTCGCTGAACGTTGGAACGCGAGGCACCGTCGAGAGCGCCGTTGAGCAGTTGCTGCTGCGTGCCGACAAACGGGATGTCGCGGCGACCGCGAACGTTTTGAGCGATCTTGCACGAGCTCTGGACGCCGAGCTCGGCGAAGAACAGTCGGTGGTCGAGGTGGAACTCGTCAGGCTTCGGTCGAGCTCTCGGCCGCGTCCGCGCTCTGCGCGGCGCCCGGCGTCGTGACCGGCTTCAGAAGCAACCGCCCAAGGACAAGAGCAAGCACTGCGGCGGCACCACTTGAGCACAAAACGGCGATCTTTGCGGCCGCGAGCAGCTGAGCATCTGCGAACGCGAGTTGAGCGATGAAAAGCGCCATCGTGAATCCGACTCCTGCGACGACACCGAGAACGATGACATGTCGCATCGTCATCCCGATCGGGAGCGTCCCGATGCCGAGCCGCAACGTCGCCCAGCTCGCCGCGACGACCCCAAGCGGTTTGCCCAGCACCAGACCCACTGCGACCGCGATGACCACGCTGCTCGCGCTTGCGCTCATGCCTTCAGCGTTGACTCTCACCCCTGCGTTTGCGAGCGCGAAGATCGGCATGATGCCGAATGCCACCCACGGGTGCAGCATCGAGATCAGACTCTCCGCAGGAGATACGGCCTCGCGCCTCGCTGCATCGACTGCACGCAGCTTTGCTGCGAGCGCGTCCCCGGAGATGTTCTGAGGGTTGAGCCGTGAGAGCTCGTCGAGCTCTGCGCGCACTCCGCTGATGAAGCCGTCTGTACCGAGCCAAGCGCGAACAGGCGTCAGGAGACCGACGATTACACCCGCGATTGTCGGATGGATCCCCGCAGCATAGATGCCGCCCCAAGCGACGATGGCGGGGACAATGTAGGCGACCTTCGTGCGCACGCCGAAGCGTTGCATGGCGAGCAATGCACCAAGCGCAAGCGCAGCAACGACGAGTCCGGAAATGGCGACTCCTGAGGAGTAGAAGATCGCGATGACCACGATCGCTCCAAGGTCGTCGATCACGGCGAGCGCCAGGAGAAGCACGCGGAGCGCCGCAGGCACGCGCTTTCCAAGGAGCGCGAGAATGCCCACCGCGAACGCGATGTCGGTCGCCATCGGAACGCCCCAGCCGGAACGAGTCGCCGGCGCGCCCGCGACCAGCAAGTACAGCAGCGCCGGCGCAACCATCCCTCCAAGCGCAGCCGCAACCGGTAACGCTGCACGCCTCCATTCGGAGAGTTCACCGTGATGAATCTCGCGACGAATCTCCATGCCGACGACGAAGAAGAAGATCACCATCAGACCGTCGTTCACGATCCACTCGAGTGAGCGTTCGAACGCGAACGACCCAACACGGATTCCGACAGTGGTGGCCCAGAGGCGAGTGTAGGAGTCTGCCCATGGCGAGTTCGCCCAACCGAGCGCGACTGCGGCAGTGAGTAGCAGAACCACTCCGCTCGAGGCCTCGATGTGCAGAAAGCGATCGAGGGGACGCCGCGCGAGCCGTGAGAGTTGAATCAGGGGCTCCCATGCTTCGGGGGGACTCGATGGCAGAGTTTTCTCGTTGGTCGGCATGCGTGTCTCCAACCCGATCTCTCGGGTTGGATGGCGGCCCGACCATCCTGATCCTGCGAGGAATCTCGCACCCTTCGCTAAAAGCTTCGTGAAGGTCGCACGACTTTGACGTGTGCGCACGCGCAACCCTCTGCGACCAACACGCCGGCCGGAGACGTGCCAACAAAACGCGTTTTCGCGCGCGCTGGCGCGTAACTTATCTATTCGGTCAACGAATAGTGCAGCCGGAGACCCCATGCCTGTCCTTGCCTCGCGAATGTCGTGGCTGTTCCTCTGTACCGCATCGCTACCACTCTTTGGAGCGACCTCGATGTGTGCCACCTCGACCGTGCCGTCCGCGTCGCATGACGCCGGTTCCGGCGACGCAGCGCCTGCCCTGGTCGACGCGAGGAGCGTCGGCCTAGCTGAGCGAGACGATCCGGATGCTGCCACGAGAGGTTCGGACGCAGCCACGGCTTCCGACGGCGCATCGCGCGTGTGCGGTACCCCTCCGGGGCCTTACGGGAGCCGCGTGGGCGAGCGCTTCCCGGGGTTTCGTCTTCCCACATGCGCCGACTCCGTGTTCGATTTCTACGGTGACACCTATTGCTCTGCGAGCGCGACCGTGTTGTCCATTGCGGCCGCGTGGTGTCCGCGGTGCCAACGCGAGAGCGAACACCTGGAGGCAGAGATCACCCAAGCGTACGCAGCGCGAGGCGTTCGGGTGATTCAAGTCCTTGTGCAAGACGAGCAGTTTCGCCCAGGTAGCTCGGCGGTCTGCTCTCGCTGGGTGTCGACGTACGGTCTGACGAACCCGGTGC
>CAZWQH010000201.1:5852-8886 GCA_964635815.1 uncultured Sandaracinaceae bacterium | reverse complement strand
ACCCTGCGTAGCGCGTGACTGAGAGTGCAGTTTTTCGGGTCGCTGTCCTCACGGTCGCTGCGTGTGGCAGTTCGGTCGACGCGATTCGCGAGGTACGCGACGCAACGGTCGATGGACGCGCGCCCGTTGACGTTCGCTTGGACGTGCTTGTGCACACAGACGACACCCGTGGCGATGTTCGGTCCCCGATTTCTGACGCGGTCGTGCCCGGGGTTGATGTGCGACGCGCGCCACCCGAGGCGCTTCCTTCGAGGTTCAGTTGCTCGGTCAGCGGAAACTCGATGACGTACTTGAGCGCTGCGGAAATGTGCGCGTACTTGAATGCATGGCGCAGTCGGGACCAGGAGTTGCAACTCGCGGTCAACACATGCCCGAACGGGACTGCTTGGTATCCGCTCGAAGGGAGCGCCGATGCTGACGCGATTGCTCAGGGCGAAGCAGAGCGCGTTGCTTCAGGTGGCACGCCGCGCGGGGAAGGGCTCATCACAGGCGGCGGTGGCTACACCGTGTTCTTCAACGATGCGACGAGTGCGCCGTACCCGAGTGACATCACCTACACGTCCCATCAAGGGATGACCGAAGGACGGCGCTCGGGAGAAGGTCTCGATGCAGTTTGCGTTTTCGATTCCTATCTGGCGTACACACGACTCGCTCTACGCGCGTTCAACTGCCGCGCACCAGGCGCACCGGAAGCACGTCACATCGGTTGCGGAGCAGCGGTCGATCGTACTGATGGTGGCGCGACGGTTTGGCGAGTTGTGAAGTTTCTGCCCTGAGCTGTTGCGCGGACGCACGCGGCGCGACTGCGATACCAAGTCTCCGCGTCATCGGGGTGGTACGCGACGACCGTAGGCCATGCTGCGATCCAAGTGATCGAGCTGGACGTTGCTCGGACGATTCCGATGGGGTGGGAGAGGCTGCGGCCAACCCCTCCTACCCCTCCGCCAGACTCGTGAGTCTGCGTCTGCACGGCAGCGAACGTGTAGCTTGCGTCACCGGGCAACAGAAGAAAGTACGTCCACTCCTCCATGAACCCACGTGCGCTGTCTCGCCGGTGCTCGAAGTGCTCGAGCCGCAGTTGACGCTGCCCGCGCATCGCGAACGTCCAGCGCTTGCATCCGTCTCCCTGATTCCAGAACACAGTCCCGCTGATTCGAGCGCGCGCAGGCGCCTCGGGGTCGGGGACCGCCCAGTGCTTTGGGACGGGGAGCGCGGTCGTGACGCGCGGCGGACACAATTGCCAGCTAGCTCGCACGAGCTCGGTGCGCGTAAATGCTATGTCTCCGACCCGTGAGCGGGCGGGGCGGTCTGCCCGTTCGAATCTACGGGAGAGTAATCGTACAGAACTGCGTCCGTCATCGAACGCCTCGAGCACTTCGACTTCTGCGCAAACAAGACTCTCGAGGGGCGTACCGGCTTCCGTCTCGAGCGCGAGCAGATGAACGACAACGGACGGTACGCGCGGGCTGCTGCGTTCCGTCGGGATCTCCTGCGCGCGACCGCTGACAGCGACTTGTAGGAGTGCAACGGCCACAGAAACGGAGGCGTGCCGCATCCCGCGTTGGACAACGCTTTGAGGCGCGGGTTCCCAGATGCGTTGCCTCATTCGCTGGTATCATCCGACGCTCGAGACGACCCGGATCGCGATATTCGTAGCTGTGAGCAGTGCTCTGCTCGCAGTTTCCGCGACGGGGCTCGCCGAGCCGGCGGAGCAGCTGGTTTGATGGTCGAGCGCGACGCATGGGCGGATCGGCTCGTCGCGAGAGTCAACGCCTCCCCATCCGCCGACCGACGTGACCGACGAAGTCTATCGGCCGGAGCTTGCGAGTGAACCCCGCCGACCCGTAGGCGTGCCGCTTGCCCTGCTCGCTCTGGCTGCGGTGACGATAGGGTCCGCACCGCTCGTCGCCACGTATCGCGCGTACGTGCTTGCGACGCTCACACTCACGCTGGTGTTCTGGTTGCTCGCATGGCAAAGCCTGGGCGCATCACGCCGCCCTAAGGCCGGTTGATGACGACACCAAGAACGTTGTTCGCGGTGTGCCCCGCCATCATGTAGCGACCGCCGGGTGCAGCTGCGAGGCCAATTTGTCCTTCGATGGTGGTTAGCGTGAAACGTTCGCCGAGCGTGCTGCCTGTGCGCGTGATTCGTTGGAACCACCAGCCGCCGCCATGATTTGGGAACGCGACGCCAAACTCGTCATCGGAGGCCGCGACCCGCGGAATGGCCCAGCAGGGGTCTGTCGGACATTCGACGGCACCAAGGGACGTCGGGCCTGCGACCGTTGCTCCCGACCGGTCGAGGAGAGCGATTCGTGCGACCGGGGACGGGGAGTCCATCCAAGCTACCAAGTAACGATCGCCGAGCGCGCGGATTGCGGCGCGTGACCGTCGGCTCGGCGTTACTGCGACGTCGGTCCAGGTTCCGATCAACGTCCCGTCCATTTGTGCGAACACGATCCGGTTGAGCACGCCTGGGTTCCACGTCATCGCGAAACGCGTTCCATCGTGTGTAATGTCGCTGAAGAGTGAGGTGAAGTAGCCCGTATACGTCGTCTTGATCGCGGCCACGACCGGAACGGTTTGAATGCGCGCGAAAATCAAATCGCGTACTCCGATCGAGTGCCAGACGCCGAAGTACTCGCTGCCGACCGCCACGGTTTCCGAGAGCGAAGAGACTACGGGGTCTGCTTGTGCGGGAGCGACCACGATGCCGCCGTCACGGTCGACCTCGGTAAACCAGATCGCATAGCTTCCGCCTGACGTGTAGGTGATGCCGAACGTGGTTCCGTTGGACGCAATCGAGGCCCACCGCGTGTCCAATGTATCTGTGGTCAAGCGAGTTGGCGGGGTAGCAATCGTGGCGTCGAAGGCCATTCGCGCGAAGTAGAGTTCCGAGCCAGCCACCAGACCGTCATCCCACGCGAAACCGAACCCGTCCGCGGACGCCGCGGCTGTCATCTGCCCGACCGATCCGAGCACCCCGAAGCCGATGCCCATAGCGCGCACCGAGCATCCTTCATCGTATGAGCCG
>CAZWQH010000201.1:0-5842 GCA_964635815.1 uncultured Sandaracinaceae bacterium | reverse complement strand
GAGGCCGTTGCAGATCTCAGTCGCACCGCAGCCAAGATCGGGTGGGACATCTGCGGGAGCTGCCAACGAGTCCGCGATGTCCGAAAGCGCGTCTGCGAGCATTCCTGATTCGGGAGCCGCATCGAGCACGGTCGTGGCGTCGAGCGCGTCCGGTCTTTCAGGGACATCCGGCAGGGTGGTGTCGCGCGCATCGATATCCATCGCGTCCGCGGGCACATCCAACGTTGCGTCGAAAAGGTCGGAATCCCGACTCGGGAGCGAATCCAAAACCTCGGCATCTGCGATGGAGCTATCTAAGCTTGCGTCGGCAGCGGTGTCAGCTCGCGATCCGATGTCCGCGACTGCAGCATCGCGAAGACCGATGCGGGGCGCGTTGTAGAAACTGATTCGCCCACAAGCGGCAAGTCCGCTCACGAGCGATGCGCCGAGAGCGATCACGCCAAGAAACGCGAGGTATGGGCGCGGCGAGTGCAACGGGTCGAGAGTACACCGGCGCGCGACGGCTTTGGATTCTCAGTCGAGATTGTTGTCGCCGTTCGACCCGCGTCGCACATCCGCGCTGAAAGACGTAACAAAAACCGGGGACGAAAAGTAGATACCGTTGTGGACGAAGAGCGCTACTGCCAGGAGACTGCTGTGTCGATTCACGCGCGAACTAGCGCCAGCGCCATCGGATTCGTAAGTGGTTTCTGGATGCCGTCTGAACGTGAACCGAACGATGGATTCGTCGTCGTTCTGTGGAACCATCGTGACGTACGACGGATCGCCTCGGATCACGCGCCAATGAAAGGTTAGCGGACGACCGTTGAGGTCGCGGCTCGAGGTCGCGTTCGCGGTTACCGAGTACTCGTTTGCTCCGGAAGGCGTGAACCCTCGCGCGATGGTCGTCGGTCCATTCGCAATCGTAACCGGCGGCTCAGCGTCGGTCGCGCTCACCGCGGCAATCGGTGGAAGCTTGTCGTTCTCGAGCGCGTGCGCGGCAAGCACCATGGGCATATCGTTGGGCGCGTTGCCCATCGCTGTCGGGTGCGCGAGTGATGTTAGATAGGCCTGATCGGACTCGACGCGGGTGCGGCGGTGAAGCATCTGCATCGTTGATAAGAGCGTTCGTTCCGTGTGCAGCCGCGCGCGAACAGTAGAGGGAAGCGCCGCCAAGCCTGTCAGGAACTTTTGCACGTCGTCGAGCTCGCTTCCTGAGCTTCCTTGCGACGTAAAAACAGCGGTGGTCATGAACGGATAGAAATCTTCGACGCCTACGTCGACATGCTCGACATAGACAAACAGCTTGCTGTTGAAGAAAGGCGTCTCGAAGCGGGTGTACCCGGTTCCCCAACTCACTTGGTAGCGCACCAAGCTCGCGGCGACGCTTACGTACGCCTTGGACACGTTTGCGACCAGAATCGTCGACGGGTCCATGCTCGGGCCGGCAAGGCCCCAGTTGCCCACCGAGTCATCGTTGGTGATCGCTGTGATTCCCGACATCATGCTCGTGTCGAGAAGCGCGTGTGTGCCGTCGCGGTTCTCGTACGTCACCCCAGTGAATCCGGAGGCGCTCCTCGCGGCGACCCACGTCGCGATGCACGCAATCGGGCCCACGGTGCAAGTGTCGAGTGGAATGAGACGGCGCATCGCTGTGACACGCGCATCGCTCGTGCCCGACGGCGTGACCGCGCGCGCAACGAACGTCACGGGGCCGGCAGGTCCAGTAGGAGGCAGATGAACTAGGCAGCGGAACGGAGCTTCCTCGTCATTGCATCGTGCTGTCGTCTCGGCGTCTACGAAGAATTGCATGCGTGTCGTTCCCGGAGGTGCGCCGACTTTCAGCACGACGCTCTCGTACACGTCGCCGCCGCTGCTCGGCGACTCGAAGACAGGAGCCGTCGGCGCACCCGTGTTCGTGTCGATCGGCACGCTCACATCGGAAGATCGATGCACGTCGGCGATCACGAACGCATCGGCCCCAAGTGGCGCATCGAATGGCACGCGGGCGTCTCTCCCACCGTCGCCGCTGGACTCATCGGGGCGGCCGCCTCCCGGATGTGGAATCCTCGACGAACCGTCGAACGTGCCCGTGCATCCCAGTGCTACGGTCAGCGCCAACACCACGGGGCCGAGCGCGAAGGGAAACAAGCTACGCACCCACCAGTGCTAACGCGGTTCGCCCTCCGTACTCAAGCCCCTCGCAGCTTTCACACCGTTGAACAGCACGTCGACCAGCACGGGAGCAAGCCTGAGCTCCGAGCTTCCGAGCATGGAGAACGGGAGGTCGGTCCGCGACGCGAGCACCCGACGTGCGATCTGCGGAAAGATCCCGAGCGAGATCAAGGCAAAGAAGACTAGCGGGGGAGGAACTCGGTCCGTCAACGTCTTGCTTGCGATGCCTTCTCCGACGAGCGTGAGAATCAGCGGTAAGTGCCCCCTTCTGAAGCGTTCGATGATCGGACCGAGCCGCGGCGACGATGCAAGCGCTTCCCGCATCACGATTCGAAACACGATCGTCTCGTCGTCTGTGAGGCGATCGAACCGGGAGAAGAGACGCTCGATGCGCGTCTCGATAGGCGCGTCGGGCGCGAGCGCCGTCGTCATGTCAGCGAGCACACCCTCGTAGACTTCCTCGATGACGGCGAGGAACAGGTCGTCCTTCGTCGCGAAGTAGTAGTAGATCATCCCAATGTTGGTCTTTGCGTCACGCGCAATCTCGCGCAGTGATGCTCCATCGACACCGTCTACGAGGAACCGCTCGCGCGCCGCGTGAAGAATTCGAGGTTCGATATCGCTTCGAGGACGAGCCATCTCTAGACCAGCTTCTTTCGGAATCGCAGGGATGCAACAACGACTAGCGCTACGAAGATTCCCGCGAGCCAAATGAGCTCGTCGGACACATCGTGGAACTCCGCGCCTTTGAGGGTGATGCCGCGGACGATGCGAAGAAAATGCGTCAGCGGAAGCGCCTGAGACAGCCAGCGCGCGGGCATCGGCATGCCTTCCCATGGGAACATGAACCCGCTCAGGAGGAAGTTCGGCAGCATGAAGAAGAACGACATCTGCATCGCTTGTTGCTGCGTCTTCGCGAGCGTGGAGAAGAAGAGCCCGAGCGCTAGGTTCGCGCTGATGAAAAGCAGCGCCAGCGCGTAAAGGAGCGCCACCGATCCGACGAACGGCACGTCGAACACGACAGCGCCGGCGATCAGAATCAACGTGATCTGAACGTATCCGATGGTGATGTACGGAACGATCTTGCCGAGCATCAGCTCGCCGCGGCGGACTGGCGATACGATAAGCGCCTCGAGTGTTCCCCGTTCGCGTTCGCGTGCGATTCCCATCGCCGTGAGCATGACCATCGTCATCGTCAGGATGAGTCCGATAAGACCAGGCACGATGTACGCCGCGGTTCGAAGCTCGGGGTTGTACCAAGTCGTGGGCTCCATCTGGATCAGCGGTGCTGCTCCAGGACCAAAGCGCGCAACGGTGAGCTCGGTGCCCCGCCCCGCGACCACGGACGCCGCGGTGTTAAGCGCACTCGCAACGGTCTGAGGGTCCGATCCGTCAACGACCAGTTGCACCGTTGCGCCTTTGCCGCGTGTGATGTCGGACGCGAAGTTCGCGGGGATCACCAGCGCGACGCGCGCCTTGGCTGTGCGCAGAACGCGGGAGATTTCGTCGTAGCTCCGAACCTCCCCGATCAGGTCGTAGAACCCGGTCGCTTCGAAACGGCGGGCGAGATCACGCGAGTCTGCGCTTCGATCCTGATCGAAGACGACGGTCGGGATGTGGCGCACGTCGTTGTTGATGGCGTACCCGAAGAGCAAGAGCTGCATGACGGGAAGGGCGAGCATCATCGCAAGCGTCAGTCGATCGCGACGAAGCTGAATCAGCTCTTTCCATGCGATGGCGAGGAAGCGATTCACTTGGACTCCTCGCGAACCATCGAAACGAACGTGTCTTCGATCGTGGCGCGTGTTTCGTTGATCGCTCCGTGCGCAAGGTTGGCCCGCATGAGCGTATCCCGCACGAGAGCGATGGGATCCGTCCCTCGTTTGACGGCGACGCGAAGGAGCTTCCCGTACGTGGAGACTTCGTCCACCTCGGCGACTGCTCTCAACGCGGCCCCGGCAGCGACGGAGTCCTCCACTGCGACCTCTGCGACTCGCAGTCCGCGCTGCTCGAGCACCTCCGCTGGCGTGCCGAGGCCAACGACTTCGCCATGGAAGATGAACGCGAGACGATGGCAACGCTCGGCTTCATCCATGTAGTGGGTCGTGACGACGATGGTCGTCCCATCCGATGCGATTCGGTGAATCTGCTCCCAGAACTCGCGACGACTGACTGGGTCCACCCCTGCGGTCGGTTCATCGAGAAACAAGAGCGGCGGCGAATGAATCGTCGAACACGCGAGCGCAACACGTTGCTTCCAGCCGCCGGAGAGCGTGCCAGCGATCTGGTTGCGCCTGTCGTCGAGGCCAGATGCTGCGATCACTTCATTTATGCGCGCCTTCTTTGTTCGCGATGGAACGCCGTAGATGGATGCGTAGAACTGTAGATTCTCCAGAACCGTGAGGTCTTCGTAGAGCGAAAAACGCTGCGTCATATAACCAATGCGCGCTTTGACCGATTCAGGATCTTTTGCGACGTCGTAGCCGACCACGCGTGCCGTTCCGCTCGTTGGGTCCAGCAAGCCACAGAGCATGCGAAGCGTCGTGGATTTGCCCGCGCCGTTCGCGCCGAGGACTCCGAAGATTTCGCCGCGCTCGACGCGAAGCGAGACATCGCGGACTGCAACCAGGTCGCCGAACTTTCGCGAGAGGTGCTCGGCGAGGATCACCGGCTCCGCAATCCCGCGCGTAGGAGTGCCCGTATCCGTTCTCGCGGCTGAGGTGTTCACTGCGCTGTCGATTCCTCGAACGTGGCGAATGCCGGAACACCCGCGTGAAGAAAGCCCTCAGGGTCCTGGACTCGCACCCGCACACGCATCACCAGGTTGGGGCGCTCGCGATCACTGAACAGGAACCGCGGCGTGAACTCTGTGCGCTGTGCGATGCGCTCGATGACGCCTTCGAACGCGTGCGGTGCACCGTCAACTGTGACGCGGGCGTGCTGACCGATTCGCAAGCTGCTCACGCGGCCTTCGGCCACGAAGACTTCGATGTACGGGTGGGCTATGTCCGCGACGGTCACGACCGGCATTCCAGCCCCGACGACTTCGCCGAGCTCGAAATGAACTCCGAGAACCGTTCCCTGACTTGGCGCGTGAAGATGGTGCCGTGCGAGGCGCGCATCGACTGCCCGGACCGCGACACCGGCGGCGTCCGCTCGTGCTTGCGCAATCTCGAGTTCCTCGCTGCGCGCACCGTCACGCAATCCGCGCAACTGGGACTCGAGCGATGTACGGGTCGTACGCGCCGCAGTGAGACGAGCTTCAGCTTCATCGAGCACGGCAGTTCCAACTGCGCCCGTTTCGGTGAGTCCCCGCTGACGGGTGACATTGCGCGCTTCGGTTGCTTCGCGCTCCCGTGCGCCCGCCAACTGAGAGGCGAGAGCGCGGACATCGGTGCCTCGTGCGCCAGACCTCAAGAGCGAGACTTGCGCTTCCGCGGCGCGGCGCTCGGCACGCCGAAGCTCCGCGTTGAACGCCTCTAGCGCGGGGTCGAGCGTTGCGATCTCTTGCTGCGGCTCGACTCGGTCACCGACCTTGACGGGCAGGTTCAATACGCGACCCGGAAGCTCGAACCCGAGGGCGCTCTCTTCGTATTCGACGATTCCTTGAAAGCGTTCCGCGCCCGGAGGCTTTCCCGCACAACGTCCGATTACGAGGACCGACCCAAGCAACATCGCCGTCGACCTC
>CAZWQH010000200.1:0-8912 GCA_964635815.1 uncultured Sandaracinaceae bacterium | reverse complement strand
GCTTGCACAACAGTAGGCACGGGTGGGCTGGAAACCGTGAGTGACGTTCCTACCGGCGGCGAACCTTCGACTGTGCCTGCATCGCGAAGGGCACTCGCTCGAGATCGTCCACCACGCGCGCGAAGCTGCTCGACGTAGGCACGTGGCCGCGCGAACGGAGTGATCTGCGCACCTGACCAGGATTCGACGCGAACCCACTTTTCCCAACCCGGCCCAACACGCAGCGGACGTAGTCGGTACGGCACCCAATGAGAAAAACTTCCGCGAACGGTACCGTCGTTTCCGACAATCACTTCGACGAAGCGCTCGTCGCTTGGCGCCGCACGTCTGAGTACATTCCACTCCACGCGGCGACTGACCACCGGGGGAACCCGGTTCAAGCCGAGCATTCGATCCAGGTGATACGCAGCAACTTCCGAATGCCAGTGAGCCGCCGAAAAGGTCTGTTCGGGTTTGTAGTAACCCTCGGTACCGTCCGTGAGCTTGATCCGGAACGCGACGCTTCTCCCGCCGTATCCTCGCTTCACGGACTCGAAGTCCAACGTCGCCAGACGTCGTCTGATATCGCCATCGCCGTCCGAAAAGAAGCTACCGCCCCCACGTCGAGGAAGATTCGGCGAATCGATCTCGACCACGTCCTCCGTGGCTCCGTCAGAACCTGCGTCCGTCGCCCCCGAGTCAACCCGGGCGTCGACTGCGGCTACGCGATTCGCCGGAAGCGGGTCCTTCGCGGAGTCGGGAGCCGCGTTGCGCGATGCCTCGTGCTTCGTGCACGGACCGCAGCTCGCGCCTCCCGCCATCACCAGCGCCAACGCGAGGAAGAAACTACGCACGCACGCCCTTTAGCAGATCGGTTTGCTCAGAGCACCCGGCTCTCTGATAATCCCGCCGTCCCTCGCCCCCCCTGCGTAAGCAACATCTGATGCGCCTCTCCCTCCAAACGACTGTTCTCGCCGCGATTGCCATGGCGAGCTTCGGATCGGCGGCGTTCACGGCGGCGCAACCATCACGACAACCCGATGCTGCGACACGGGAAGTTCGCAGACCGCAGGTCGAGGTCACGGACACGTGGACCGAACCGTTCCTTGGTGTGCGTTACTTGGTACGCGAGACGACGCTCCCGTGCGTCATTCACGCCGCTGTGGTCGATCTCACAGCTCCCGGCGTGCGGGTGATCGCAACACCCTACGAATCGCGCTGGCAGACGGTGACCGAGTTCGCGGAACGCAACCACGCTGCCGTCGCGACGAATGGCGGATTCTGGGGAATGTTGCAACGCGCTCGCGGACTGGCGGCGGGCGGCGGTAGGCGATGGGGAGACGGAGAAGACGACGAAGAGGTCGGTTTCTTCGCGGTCGCCCGAAATGGACGCGCGTGGATAAGTCCACCGGAAGAAGTCGTCCAACAAATCGGCCGCGAGCGGCTATCAGAAGCCGTGTCGGGTGAGCCGATGCTGGTGCGCGGCGGTCGCATTGATTCCACGGCGCTCGATGCGTTCGAGAGCGCGAACCTACGTCATCCACGTACTGCAATCGGAACGAGCCGAGATGGCAAGCGTGTGTTTCTGGTAGTCAGCGACGGGCGACAAGGACACAGCCGAGGAATGACGCTGTACGAGCTCGCGCGACTGTTTGTCGATCTCGGTGCGTTCGCTGCGATCAATCTCGACGGAGGTGGATCGAGCGCGATGTTCGTTGCCTCCGAAGGTGGCATCGTGAACGTTCCAAGCGGCGGTCGCTGGGAGGTCAAGCTTGGACTAGGAGCGACCCGTGAACAGCGGCATAAACATCTTCACGGCTCGAAGGTGCGTCTTGGTGACGGCGGCGTCGAAGAGGTTTTCATTCGCGGGCGCGAGCGTGAGGTGATGAACCACGTCGCAGTGATCGCGACGCCCATCGAGCACGCACTCCGCGACGCAGGCGCTCAAGAGTCTCAGCCTGCTCAAGAAACCACGATCGTTCCCCCGAAGCCTCCGGCCATGCGCCTTGGTCGGTCACGTGAATGGATCGCTCCGCTCATTGCCGCCCTCTTCATCTTCGTACCCGTGACCGTTGGTGCGTACCTGCTCAGGCGCCGCTGGTTGCAACGTCCAGCTGATCGCGCAGCCAATCCCCCGAAAGATTGAACCCCAACACGGTTAGCGCGATCGCCAAACCCGAAGCGATCGCGACGTGCGGGAACCGGAGAAGAACTCCCGTCCCTTGATCGAGTAACGCACCCCAAGAGACTTCGCCAGACCCTAGGCCGAGGAACGCGAGAGTCGCCTCGGCGAGGATGACTCCGCCTATTCCAGATGTCGCTTGAACGATCAACGGCCCGGCAAGATTGGGAATGACATGCCGAATTGCGACGCGCGCCGGAGAGTACCCGAGCGCATGCGCTGCTTGGACATACTCCCGCTCGCGGAGCGAAAGCGTGAGTGCGCGAGCTAGGCGTGCGTACATCACCCATCCACTCGCGAACATCGCTAACACCACGTGAACGATGCTCGGTCGCGAAACGAGCGCGAGAAAAACGATGTTGAGGATGATCGAGGGAAACGCCTGCACGACATCTGCGGTTCCTGTGATCACGTGATCGACTGTACCGCGACGCATCCCTGCCAAGACGCCCAGCGACCCACCGACAATCAGCGACAACGCGACTACGAGCAGGGCCACGATCGCCGAAGTTCGAGCACCGCGAATCATCAACGCTCCAAGATCAACTCCGTTCTCCGCTGTCCCAAACCAATGCGCGTCGCTAGGCGGGGCGTATTCGTGAAACAGATCCATCCGCGTCGCCGCGTCCGACGAGAAGAACGGTCCTACCAGCGCGAGAAGAAGGAAGCCGGACACGAGCATGGCTCCAATGAATCCGGTCGGAGACGCGCGAAGCGATCGCCAGGTCTTGTCCACGAAACTCTTCATGCGGACGCCATACGCACGCGCGGATCCAACCACGCGTAGGAGAGGTCGAGCCCGAGATTGATCAGAACGTACGTGCACGCCACGACGAGCGCGCACCCTTGCACGACAGGAAGATCACGCGCCCCGAACGCGTCGATCATCAGCGTACCCAGCCCAGGCCGCTCGAACGTCTTCTCGGTCACGACTGCGCCCGAGAGGAGCGCGGCAAACTGAGCGGCGCCAATCGTCATGACAGGAAGCAGGACATTTCTCATCGCGTGCCGAAACACGATGCGCCATTTCGGAAGACCGCGGGCATGCGCGGCAAGGATGAACCGCTCTCCTAGGGTCTCGATCATTGCGCTGCGTGTTTGGCGAAAGAGTACCGCTGCGAGCGCCAATCCCAATGTGATTGCCGGCAGAATCAAGCCGCGCAGCTCTCCCGTCGAATCACCAGGCATCGGCGCGATACGAAGCTCGACTGCGAAGAGCCAAATCAACATGGGGCCTACCCAGATGGTGGGCAGCGCAACGCCCAGAAACGACACCAATCGCATCACGACATCTTTTCGCGAACGCCGCTCAAGCGCTGCGTTCGCACCTAGCGTCAGCGCAAACGTCCAACCCAGCGCGCTCGCGAAAAGCGCAAGATTCGCGGTGTCCCGAGCAGCATGCCCAATCAACGTCGTCACTTCGGTGTGGTGACGGTAAGACTCGCCGAGCGACCCCGACAGCACCCGCGGCATGAAGCAGAGGAAGTATTGCTCATGAAGCGGACGGTGTAGGCACAAGGAGCGGCGAACTACCGCGCGCTCTTCCGCGGATGCGTCTTCGCCGACCATCATGACCACGGGGTCACCGGGGATAAGTCGCAGCGTGAGGAACACCAACGTCAGCACGCCGACGATCGTCAGCGCCGAGCGCAGCAAACGTACCGTCAAATAATCGAGAAACTCGCGCGACACTTCAGACCGCCGCCCGGACAGAATACGGACTACATCGTGGGTGACATAGCGGGCACGGCGCAGAACTTCGAGGACACGGCGGTCTCAGCAAGTCTGGCAACACCTGCACCAAGCTCGTCACTCGCAAGACATCGATAGCCATCATTCTGTCGGCAATCACCATCTTGTTTGCAGCGCCGCATACAGAAGGTCTGTGCAAGGCGCTGATCACCGTATCGAAACGTGACGCACACTGAATCGGAAGGGCAACTTCCCGGCTCGCATCCTGCGATGGTGCAATAGCCCTTGGGCGAAGAGAGATCGCACGCCCGGCTACCGCCCATATCGCAGTTGACCGCGTTGGTGCATCCGTCGCCCACTCCGGGTGCGCACCCGGACAGAAGCAGCGCTAAGTTCACAGACAGCAAGAACCAAGGCATCGTTGCGCGCATGAGAAGGGCGGACAATAGCGGGAAACCGCGGCGACGCTACGTGGCCGTCGTCGGCTGGGCCATGCTCAGTGCGGCTGCCAACGTCGCCATCATTGGCTCGTTCTCCACCTGCGCCGGCCGGGCAAACGGTGACCGTAAGGGCGAGACTCGCCAGGTCGCCACCTCCAAGCAAGGAAGCTCGCGCGCGCAGCAGGACAAAGGGACAGTCGCAAGCAACCCGCCCCAGTCGGCGGCCCCCGCCCTCGCTTCGATGGACGAGCTCCGCTCGCTCGTTCGGCTCGAAAAGCCACGTGACGCGCTCGCGACGCTCGCTCGAATCGTCGCGAATCACCCTCGCGGCGCCGAGCCAGATCCCGAGCTCGCGAGCTATCGCTATCTCGAGGGCCGACTTCACGAAGACCTTCGCGACCACGCTGCGGCGCGAACCGCGTTCGATGAAGCCGTTCGGCTCGGCTTGCACGACACAGCACTAGCGGATGCGCGAAAGCGCGCGCTCAAGGCTCTGACCGAAATCGACTGCGTCGAAGCACTACGTCGCTCCGCAGAAGACGGGTCGGGTTCAGCAACAATCGGAATCGCCAAATGCGCACACCGCGAGCGCCAACGCGATCGCGCGATCGAGATCCTGAAGCGTGCGACCAGCGCAAACACGGCGAGCACCGTGGCAGGGCGAGTCTTGCTGGCAAAGTATCTACTCGAAGCACGCGCCTCGAACCCAAGCCCCCGCTCGGCGAGGGGCGCTCGCGGCCCCGAGCCCATAAACACGAGGGGCGCTCGCGGCCCTGAGTCGGTAAACACTCTACTAAGAGACGTTCTCGTTCGCTTCCCAGATCGCGCCGCACGAACGGAAGCGGCTGCGTTGTTCGCATCAGCAGGATCGCAAGCGCCGTTCACTTTGGACGAGAAACTAACCCGAGCAGAGCGATTCCTTCGCGTACGCAAATGGCCTGACGCGATCACAGAGCTCGAAGCCTTGCCGCGCGCCAAGCGTTCTCCTCAACGCGCGCGCATTGCTCACTTGCTGGGCACGGCACTGTTCCGGTCGCGCCGCCGCTACCCCGATGCAGCGAGAGTTCTCACGGAATCCTACGAGCTGGGACACGCCGACTCCGGTGACGACGGGTTGAACGCGGCACGCGCACTACTTCGCGCAAGTCGAAGCGCGGAGTCGGTTCGGCTGTACCAGAAGATCGCGCGCGAGCAGGCCTCGAACAAAACCGGCGCCGAAGCGGAGTACCGCGCGGCGCTCGTTCAGATCGACGGCGATGACCGCACGCGAGCACGCGGGCGGCTTGCATTGCGTGCGTTCCTGGACGGTCCGCGCGGACGCATCGATGCGGACTTGCGCCGAAACGCAGCATGGGCGCTCGCGTTCGCGGCTTTCGAGCAGGCGGAGTACGTAGCGGCATCCGGGTTGTTCCAAACGTACATCGACGCCGGCGGGCCAAGTCCCATGGAGCGTGGTCGCGGGCTCTACTGGAAGGCCCGTTCGCTCGAACAGCAAGCTCGGCGCGATGATGCGATCGCGACGTTCGTCCGTGCGCGAGACGTCGATCCCCTGCACTGGTACGGAATGCTCGCGCAGCGTCGACTCGCGATGATGAACGCTCCAGAGGCAACTGCCGGAGCCAACGGAACCGCTCCGCTCGGTCCTGGTTCGGGCGCCGGGCAGCGAACGATCACCGCCACCACATTCAGTGGCGCCGTTCGCTTCTATCTAACGCTAGGCCTCGATGAAGATGCGCGCGATCAGTTCGGCGCAGGTGCTGCCGCCGCGTTGTCGCCGAGCGCCCAAGTCGACGCCTACCACGCGCTTCAAGAGTACGCGCGCCCGTACCACACGGTTCTCGATCGACATCGCGCGCTTTTGACGCCGCCGGTGACGGACGCCTCTCGCTGGGCATGGGACGCCGTGTATCCGCGCGCATTCCCAGAGCTCGTCGACGCAGGCAATGCCGAGAACCGGTTGCCTCAAGGGCTCCTCTACTCGTTGATGCGACAGGAAAGCGGATTCGATCCCGACGTCGTTTCTTACGCGGACGCGTACGGCCTCATGCAGCTCCTGCCGGACACCGCGCGTCGCGAAGCAGCTCATTTCTCGCGAGCTATCGAACCTGAGGATCTGTTCGAGCCCGCCATCAACATTCGCCTCGCCGCCGCCCATGTCATGCGCCTCTTACGCGACCACGGTCATCCCGTGCTCGCCATTGCCGCGTACAACGCAGGCAGCGCGCGCATCAATCAGTGGCTCCGTGAGAACGGAAACGACTTGGATCTTTTCGTCGAACAAATCTCGATTGAGCAAACACACAACTACGTTCGACGAGTCGTGTCTCACTGGCTGCGTTACGCGTACCTCGGCCGCGGGGACGCTCTGGCGTTCAATCTGCCATGGGCGATCCGCGCAGGCGCAGCTTCGACCGCATCGCCTTCGCCTCGGATCGGTGCGTCAGCCGATGAGAACCAGCCTCCTGAAGCGGAGGCCGGCGGCTCCGTCAATCCTCCTCTGGAGGATTAGGCCCGGTGAGAGAGCGCGTGCTGTCGGCATCGAGTATCTCGGAGTTGCTAAGCTCGAACATCTCATCGCCGCTATTCACCTGACTCGTCCTCAAGGACGACGCCAACGAACCGACTCGTGTGAGTGAGTGCAACAGCCCCAGACTGGACATCGCGCGATCGAGCTCATCGCGAAATTCGGCAGCCGTCTGAAAACGATCGGAGGACTTCCTCGAAATGGCGCGCTGCACGATGGCCTCCACCATCGGAGGAATGTCAGGTCGTGAGGACAGCACCTTTGGGCGCTCGTGCTCCACAATCGCTTTCATGACGTCGTATGAGGTCTGAGCAGCAAACGGATGTACCCCCGCAAGCAGCTCGAATAGGACGACCCCGGTCGCGAAGATGTCTGCCGTCACGCTCGCTGGCGTGCTCGAAGCAACGAGCTGCTCAGGCGCAAGATATGGAAGCTTACCTTTGACCATTCCCGGCGCGGTTTGACTCACCGCCGCGTACGCTTTCGCAATACCGAAATCAGTGAGTTTCACAGCTCCATTCACCGAAATCAGAATGTTGCGAGGGCTCACGTCTCGATGAAGGATGCCTAGCAGCTTTCCATCATCGTCAGTGGCGGTGTGCGCCGCATGCAGTCCGGAAAGCACATCGCGAACGACTCCGAGCGCGATCTCGAGCGGGACCGACACTCGGCGCCTCTGATGACTCGACATCAGAGTGCGCAAATCGATACCGTCGATGTACTCCATCGCGATGAACAAGGAGCTGTCATCGCGTCCCAACTCGTAGATGTCTACGACGTTTGGATGCCGGACCTTTGCTGCAAGGCGAGCTTCCTGCGCGAACATGTCAACAAACCTCTGCGTGCGCGACAGGTGTGGAAGAATGCGTTTTATTGCGACGATCTTCTCGAAGTCCGCGACGCCACGTTGTCGTGCCAGGTAGACCTGTGCCATTCCACCGCTCGCGATGTGCTGCAGAAGCTCGTACTTGCCCACGTTGACGCCCGCCTGTGGCGGCGGACTCGAACGCGTCCCGCCGTTCGTGGTTCGTTCTATGCGCGTCATCAGGAATTTCGCGATGTGCTTCGGCGCCGGCGTCGTCAGTGCATTTCGCACCTCCGCGGTTACGGACGGACCCTCGGGGGCGTGCAGATTGGTGAGCGTGATCTCGAAGTTCGAGGCAGTACCTACTCGGGCCAGCACCGACACTATCGGAAGGTTGTGTCGCGCCGCAAAAGGTGCGACCTCCGAAAGCAACGCCTCGGGCACGCGCGCTACGTACGTCGCGGTTTGCGGGCTCGTTACGAGCATCTCAAGAGCATCAAGTCCCTCTTTGGTCACCGAGCCCAGTCCGTCGAGGATCAACACGACATCTCCCTCGAGGCCATCCGCTATTCGGCGAAACCGCGCGCGCTTGTCCAGATTTCCACTCAACCAAAGAGCCGTGATTCCATGAACGACTTCTTTCTGCACTCGGCAGGTTTCATTGCCGGTCCCAGAAAGCAGCCACTCGACATACGTGGGCGGCATCGGTGCCTCGCGCCCGGCAACGTACGAAAAGTATGACGACGCCTCGTCATCTAGGATGCCGCGTTCGCCCGTCTTGGGGTGCGAAGCATCGGGCGCTTTCATCAAACGCGCGATCTTGTACTCGTTCACGAGATCGATGAGGACGTCAAAAGTATCGCCATTGTCGGTGACGTACGGCGCGTACATGCTGAGAACCTCAGCGCGACTGCCGAAATTCGAAACGCTGTTGAGCTGCGTCACGATCGCTGGCCTGCAGCGGATCAATCCAATGTAGGAAGCTTCGAGCTCCTTGAAACCGTCAATCCATTCGCGAACACCAAACGAGGTAACACGATGAACTTCATCGAGATCGAGCACGACGACGCCCTTGGCGATCTCGCAGAGGGTCTTCTTGTCGAAGGTCTCATCGAGCGTGCCCATCACGCGCACGAGAGAGGCTCCAACTGGCAACGAGCGAACGAGCTCGATTGTGCAGGGCATTACATTCGAAAACGTACCACGGGTAACGGGCGTGGGGCGTGCAAAAATAGGGTTACGGGAGCACGAACGATCCTGTACAACCATAGAGTTCATGTCCTGTACGAT
>CAZWQH010000199.1:0-8989 GCA_964635815.1 uncultured Sandaracinaceae bacterium | reverse complement strand
AGCGTTCCTCGCAGGCACTGACGATGCGCGTTTGCTCGGGTTGCTGTCGGATGCGCAACGCACTGCGTCCGACCCAGGGCGCAAGCTGCAGCTCTCGATCGAAATCGCCCAATTCGCAGCGACGCAACCTTCGCTGATTGAGAGAGCGATCGACGCATGGAAAACCGTCGAGCGTCTCGATCCCACGAACGGCGAAGCGCAGACCTCGTTGCGGAAGCTCTATCGAGACGCTGGAAAATGGAACGCCCTCGCGGAGTCCATCAAGGGTGAAGTCGATCGGTTGCCCTCACAGGAAAGCGCCAAGCGAATCACGCTTTTGAAAGAGCTCGCTGCGGTCTATCGCGACCGGCTCAACCTCGAGGCGATGGTGGTGAACACCTACAACGCCATCGTCGCCGCGGATCCAAGCGACCGAGAAACGCTCACGGCACTGGCGCAGATTCACGAACGCACCATGCGCTGGGCAGACCTCGTGACCGCGCTCACGCGTCTTGCGGACTCGTCGACGGACACGCAGGAAAAGATTGCACTGCGCCTTCGAATCGCGGACGTGTGGGTCTCGCGATTCGCGAACTATCACCAAGCGTCGGTCCCTCTCGAAGACGTTCTCGCGTTGGATCCCCAGAATCGCGAAGCGCTCAATCGTCTGAAGGACATCTACACGAAAAAGCGCGCATGGACGCAGCTGTTCGACGTGATGTCGCGCGAAGCAGAGCTTGCGAGCGACCCGACCGCTCGCCTTGCGAATCTTGTCGAGCTCGCGAAGCTGGCGACCGAAAAGCTGCAGAGCGGTACAGAGGCGATTCGTCTGTGGCGGCGCGTTCTCGACACCGAGCCCACTACGAGCGGAGGGCTCGACGCTCTCGAACGCCTAGCGGAGAAGGAACGCGACTTCGAATCACTTGCGTACGTGCTCGAACGCCGCGCCACGGCCGGCGCGGTCGAAGACCAGATTCGCGTATTGAGCCGTCTTGGCGCGGTTTACGGAGACTCGCTGCGCGACCCTGCTCGGGCGGCGAACGCGTGGAACCGCGTACTGGCAATCGATACGAGGAACGCGCGAGCACTCCGCACGCTCCGCGAAACGTTCCTCCAAGGCGAAGATTGGGACGGACTGGAAGCCCTCTATGGACAAGCCGGCGACTTCGAGGGGCTCGTCGACGTCCTTGGGACAGCGGCAGACCGATCGACGGACCCGCAGAAGAAGGTCGCGCTCAGTCAGCGCGCCGCGCGCGTCTACGAGGTCGAGCTCGCGCAACCGCATCGCGCATTCCGCAGCTACGAACGCATCCTTGCGGTCGGAGACGCAAGCGCAGGGGCGGGCTCCGACGCGGCGCGGAAGCTTCTCGCAATCTGCGAGAGCGAGCTCAAGTGGTCGCGCGTCGCCGAGCTTCTTGCGTTCCTCGCGGGGCGCAGCAATGACGTCAACGAGCAGCGCGCGTTGCGCATCCGCCACATCGATGTTGTGGCCCAGCAACTCGGTGACCCTGCTAGGGCCTTTGTTGCGGCGAGTGAGCTCTTCGTCGAGTGGCCCGACGCGTCCGTTCGCACCCGGCTCGAGGCGCTCGCCGGACGAGCGAACCTGCACAAAGAAATCGTCGCTGCGTACCGCGTACGTCTGAACGCCGCGGGAGTACCACGAGACGAAGCGGTCGCATTGAGGCGACACATCGCGCAACTTCTCTTCGACGAGCTTGGAGAGCGACTCGCAGGCGCGGAAGAGCTCCGAAAGGTCGTCGAGCTCGACCCGAACGACACCGACTCCCGAACCCTGATCGAACGGATTCTCATCGAGGAAAACCGGCGAGGAGAGCTTCGAACACATTACGTCGAGTGGCTCGATCAGCTGGATCAGCGCAGCAAGCAAAGCTCGAACGATGCCGTTGCGGCCGTCCGCGAGAGCATCATCTCGACACTTCTAAAGCTGGGCGCTCTCGAAGAGGGCATGGGCCTGGCGAATCAGGCAGCATCGCACTACCAAGCGGCGCTCGACCACGACCAGACGAGCACCGCCGCGCTCGTTTCGCTAGACCGGGTCTTCACTGGCGCGAATCAAACCGCCGAGCTTATCCAGGTTCTACAGCAACGCGTTCCTCTCGCCAAAGACGACCGAGAAAAGATCGACCTCGAGATCCGCCTGGCAAATCTCTATCGGGAAACTGGAGCGACGAGCCGCGCCGTCGATCTCTTCATCGCGATCCTCGACCGCAAGCCATCCGATGGACGCGCGATTACGGGAATCGAAGTCGCTATCGGCGGGGATGTAGCTCTCTCACGTCGAGCCAGCCCGACTCTCGAGCGCGCATACGAAACGACCGGCGCGTACGCCAAGCTGGTTCCGCTTCTTGAAGCGAGCCTCGCAAACGAATCGGGCGATGCGAAACGTACACTTCAGGTCCGCATCGCGACGCTTCGTTCCACCAAGCTCGGGCAGTCCGACGCGGCCTACCTCGCGCTCGAGAAAGCCTTTCTGGACGCGCCTGCGGACCGGGCTTTGTGGTCATCGCTCGAAGACGCGGCTCGCGGAGCCAATGCCGCGCCACAGCTTGCCGTCGCATTTGCGACGGCTGCCGAAGCGGGCGACGTCTCGAACGAGATTCGGGAGGAGCTTGCCCGCAGAGCGGCCGCAATCTTCGGACAGGTCGAGCGGAACGACGACGCCGCGCGGATGCACGCGCTCGTGCTCGCGACATCCCCCTCGGATCCTGAGGCCTTCGCTTGGCTGAAGCAGCACCACACTTCGAACGAGGAATGGGACGCGCTCAAGGCGCTCTATCGCGATGCGATCGGGTCGGCGTCGAAAGCACGTCGCGTCGAGCTTCTTGGAGAGTTGGCGTTCCTCCAAGAGGAAATCCTCGACGACGCGCCCGCAGCGATCGTTGCGTACCGGGAAGCGCTCGACATCGATCCGACCAACGACACGCCCGCGATCGCGCTGATCCGCTTGTACCGTCGGGGCGGGCACGCGAAAGAACTCGCCGAGCTCCTCGAAGGCCGCCTCGCCTCGAGCGAGCCGAGCGCTCACGAGCGCATCGAGCTCACGCTCGAGCTTGCCGACCTTTACTCGAAGAAGCTCGACGAGCACGAGCGCGCTCTCGAGCTGTATGAAGCGGTTTTCTCAGACCAACCTTCGAACGAAGATGCTTTCGCTGGCATCGAAGCCGCTCTTGCGACCGACGCCAAGCTCCGCGCCGCGCGCGTGCTCACGCCCGTTTACGAGCGCCGCGGGAACTGGGGTGAGCTCGTTTCCGTGCTGCGAATCGAGCTGAGCGCGGCAACGGACGAGCGTCCAGCCTTGTTCGCGCGCATCGCAGATATCCTCGAGCAGCGGGTCGAAGACGCCAGTGGAGCGTTCGATGCGTACGCCGAGCTCGTTCGTGCAAATCCGGACGACGCCTCGGCCCGCTCGGATCTCGCACGAGTTGCTTCCCGTGCCAGTCGAATGCTGGAGCGCGCGGAGCTTCTCGAGCGGCTCTCTGTTAGTCGCGCCGACCAGCGCATCACTCTTCTCCTCGAAGCAGCACCCCTTTTCGAAGCGCTTAACGAAGTGAATCGTGCGATTCGAGCGTACGAAACCGTTCTCGACACTGCGGCTGAAGCACGCAGCAAAGACCCAGCGGCGTTCGCGGAAGAATTGCAACGGGCCGGCGAAGAGCTCGAGCGCATGTACGCCGTCTCGGGGCGACGCGGCGACATCGCGCGGGCGCTCCGCGCACGGCTGGACGCAGCGAACACATTGCGCGGCCAGGATGAGAGCAACGCGATCCGACAGGCACTTGCGCGCTCGCTCGAGAACGACTGCGGCGAGCTCGATCAAGCGATCGATACGTATCGCGAGATGGAGATGTCGCAGGACCCCGACACGCGCGAGCTAGCGCGAGTCGAGCTTGAACGGATTTTGGTCGCCCAAGAACGGTATGCAGAAGCCGCAAAAGTCATTCGTTCGCGCGCCGACGAGGAAACCGACCAGCAGGCTCAGGAAGAGCTCTACATTCGACTCGCTGCGATTCAGACGGGCCGACTCGACGACAGTGCAGAAGCGATCCGAACTCTCGACCACGCCATCGAACAGTCGGGCGGAAGCGCTCGCATCTACGCGGCCCTCCTTCCACTTCTGGCGAACACCACGCGGCATGGCGATCTGATTCGAGCACTCGAGCGTGAGCGCGATTTCATCGCCGACGACGCGACTCGTTCCGCAGACAATCTCATTGAGCGCGCCGAGCTCCTCAGGACAAAGCTCGCGCGCACCGACGAGGCGATCGATCTCTACATGGAAACGCTCGAACGCGCGCCCGACGATGCACGTGCACGGCATGCGTTCTCAGTGATGCTTAGCGCAGACGCCCCCCCTGCCCTTCGTCGGAGCGCAGCCGAGCGATACGCCGCGTTCGCCGAGGCGCGCAACGAGCCCGAGACTCTGCTCGCGTGCCTGGCCGCACTTGTCGATTTAAGCGATGACGGCGACAAGCTGGCCGCGGCTCGACGCGCCGCAAACTTGGCCGACGAGAAGCTCTCCAGGCCCCACACCGCGTTCGAATGGTCGCTCCGTGCGCTTGCGTTGGGCGCCGCGACGGATGACGCAATGAGCGTCCTCAATGAGGCCGTCGCGCGCGCGCAGACCACCGGTCAACCGGCTCTCCTCGTCGAGGCTCTTCGCGCTCTACCCCGCGAGGCGATGAACGACGACACTCGCGCCGAGTACGACCTGACGATTGCGCGCTTGGCGGACTCTCAGCTCTCCGATCTCGCGCTGGCGCGGCCGTACTACGAACGGGCGCTCAGCCAGCGAGGCGACGACGAAGAAACCTTGCGAGCGCTCCTTCGCATCGACCGCGCTGCGGCTACGGACGGCGGACCGGACGCGGCAGCCAATCTTCCAAAGACGCTGGGACGCCTGGCTGCGCTAATCGACAACGCCGAGGAGCGCACATCCCTCCTCCTCGAGCGGGCCCAGCTGCTCGAAAAGCTGGGCGAGACGACCTCAGCGATCGAGCTCTACCGCGAGCTAACAGAGCAACCCGTCCTCCTGGCGTTTCCGCCCTTGGTCGCAATCCTCGGCGACCGTAAAGACTGGAACGCCGTCGCTGAAACGCTCGAGCGTTGGCTGGAACTCGCCGACGACGCCGAGCGCCGTTTCCTGCTAGCGCAGATCTACATCGACCGTCTCGAGGACATAGAGCGCGGATTGGACGCACTGACGCTCGTGCTCGAGCTCGCGCCCACCCATGCGGGAACGGCAGCACGCCTCGCAAGGCTGCTCGCGCAGCCGGGTGCGCACCGCGTTCGCGCGGCAGAAATGCTCGAGCCGGTTTGCGTCGCGACGCAGGACTGGTCAGGGCTCGTTGCAACGCTCGAGGCGCGCGTCAACGAAGAAACGGACACCGACGTCCGCCGCAAGCTGCTTCTACGCATCGCCAGCCACCGTGAAGAGCAGCTCGAAGACTTGGACGGGGCGTACGATGCGTACGCGCGCATCGTCGCCGATGACGCGCGAGATACGGAAGCACGGGAAGCGGTATTTCGGCTCGCCCGGGTTCTGGATCGTCTGCCCGCAGCTGCGGTTCTGTTCGACAGCATCCTCGAGCGCGAGGCCACCTGGGATACGCCACTCCTTGAGCTCGCGAACGCGACCGCTAGGCTTCACGAGGCGCGCACTGGCGATCATGCACGCGCCGGCGCCATCTACAAACGCATTCTCGCCTCTGCAGATGATCCTGCAACCGCACAGACCGCGTTCGTCAATGCCGAGCGTGCGCTCCGTACTGCACAGGACGGCCCCGGTTTGATCGCATTGCTGGAAGCACGCGAACAGGACACGCCCAATGACAGCGAGCGCGTCGACATCCTGCGAAAGCTTTCCGCGTTGCACATGGGCGCGAACGACACTGCGCGCGCGGACGAATCTTTTCTGCGGTTGCTTCAAATCGATCCCAAGGACCGCGAAGCACTCGAGCAGCGGGATGCCCTGCTCTCTCGCGCGGGGCGGAATCAAGATCTGACTTCGCATCTGGAGCAGCGAATCGAGGCCGCTTCATCGGCGGCCGAGCGCGTCTCTCTTCGGTCACGCCTCGCAGATCTCTATTTCACTTCCCTCAACGACGAGGAGCGAGCGGTCGACGCCTACGAGGCCAACCTCGGAGACAAACCGGGTCACGAAGAAACGGTAGCCGCGCTCGAGCGGATGGTGACGCAGGTCGTCGACATCACGCGCATCGTTGACATTCTCGAGCCGATCTACCGACGAACCGATCAGTGGAAGAAGCTCGTCGCCGTCCTGGAAGCGCGTAGCTCGAAAGCGGAGAAACACGACAGAGAGCCCCTCCTTACGGAGGCCGCCGAGCTGCACGAGCTTCGCGGCGAGGATGTTGCTCTTGCGTTCGACGCGTGGATTCGTGTTCTGGAAAGCAACCCGGAGAGTGAGCGCGCCAGGAACGAGCTCGTTCGGCTCGCGTCGGCCGAAGACGCCTGGGACGCGCTAGCAACCGCGTTCGAACGAGGGGTCGCTGCCAGCGCAGACGACCGGATCAAGGCGCCGCTGCAACTGCAGCTCGCACGGCTCGCCGACGAGCGGCTCGGCGACCCTCGACGCGCTATCACGCACTACGAAGCCGCGCTTCCGTTCATGACGGATGACGACACGCTCCTCGACTCGCTGAAGTACCTCTACACGCTCGTCGCGGACTGGACTGGCGTGATCGCGGTTAGTGAGCGGCGGATCGAGAACACGTTCGATCCACTCGAACGCTCGCAGATCTTTCGTTCGATCGGAGAGATTCGCGAAGAACATCTCAACGATCCTCTGCGCGCGATCGAGGCGTACGAGCTCGCGGCCAGCAGCGACGAAACGGACCGAATCGCCCTCGAGTCGCTCGCTCGGCTGTACGAGCAAACGGGAGCGCCCGAGCAGCTCATCGGAACCCTACGTCGCTTGCTGCACGCGCTAGGGGACGTCGAGGAACGCAGCCCCATCGCGATGAAGCTCGCGCGTCTCGTTGAAGACGTCGCGCACGACCGGCGCGATTCCATTTCGATCGTGACGGCGGCACTCGGCGACGACCCCACGAACAAGTTGCTGCTCTCCTACGCAACGGAGCTCTTCGAGCGCGAGAACATGTGGCCCGATTTGGTCGACAACCTCAGAGAGCGGGCACGTCTCGCCGAGGACGACCACGCGCGCGTCCCGCTCCTTCATCGAGCAGGCGAAGTGTCGCTTGTCATGGGCGAGCCAGCCGAGGCCGTCACGGGGTTCCATCTCGTGCTGATGCTCAACCCGAGATTCCTTCAAACCGTCAACGCACTTGTGACCTTGCTCGACAACGCCGACGTGCGCGCCGACGTGGTCGCGGTGCTCGAGCCTGCCCTCGTACAAACGGAGCAGTGGGGAACACTGGCTGTTGTGCTGGAGCGGACGATCGAGGGGGAGAACGACCCCGTCGAGAAGCTCGCGCGATTGCGCCAGCTCGGAGGCGTTCAGGAAACGGGACGCCAAGACACTCGAGCGGCGTTCGAAGTATTTCAGCGCGCCCTTGCAATCGACCCATCCGACGAACCGACAGCGCGGGACCTCGAACGAGTAGGACGCGAAATCGACGCTCACGAAGAAATCGTCGCGACGTTCCGGAGAATATCGTCGGAAACCTCGGACCCGAGGGACGCACGCCAGCTTCTCGTTCGCTGGGCCCATATCGCTGAACACGAGCTCGGAGACCCAGGCTCTGCGATCGACGCCCTGACGCGGCTCGTTACGTTCGACGAGAGCCCCGAGTGGCTGACGGCGTTGGGCCGGTTGTACCGAGCGACGTCTCGCTGGGCAGATCTCGCTGCGAATCTCGTAGCGCGCCGCACGAACGCCACGGATGCCGAGGAGATTGCCGTTGTGACCCTCGAGCTCGCGGACCTCCAACACCGACGACTTGGAGATCTTCGTGGAGCGCTTGGGCTTTACGACGAGCTTCTCGAGGGCAATCCCGAGCACACGACCGCGCGCGACGCCGTTCGCGAGCTTGCCGAGGAACCTGCGCTGGCAGACGACGCAATCGCGCTTCTCGAACGCACGTTCCGGCAGACTCAATCGGACGCCGGGCTCGCATCGCTCGCGGAGCTTCGAGCGCTCAAGACAGAGGAGCCCGAAGGGCGCGCGACGTTCTACGACGAGGCTTCACAGATTTGGGCCGAGCGCGTTCGCGACTTCGACAAGGCACTCGCATCGAAGGTTCGCGCGTTCCAGGCGATCCCGAGTGAGACCTCGCGACTTGGCGAGATCACGCAGCTCGCCTCCGCGGCCACTACGCGGAGCTCGATCGTAGGTGTCATCGAAGAGGCCGTGACCGAGGGAACGTTGGGGCCGGATGCGATCCGCGAGGCGCGCTACACGGCCGCGCGTTGGTATCACGAGCTCGTACCGGATCCGGAGCGCTACGAGCGTCAGCTGCGTGAGATTATCGCCGCAGGGAACGTTCGAATCGAGTCATCGGGCGAACACCGCGCGGAGCTCGATGCGTACTCGATGCTTGCGGAAGAGCTCGCCAAGCACCCCAGCCGGGCACGCGACCTCGTCGACATCCTTCTCGCTTGGGCGGGTCAGGACCCGGACCGCGAGAGCCAGCGCGAGCGATACCGAGAAGCGGCCGGAATCGCGGAGCGTGCGGCAAACGACTTGGAGCTCGCGACACGCGCGCTGGATTTGGTGCTCTCTGTCGATGGCAACGACCGGGAGGCGCTAACCGAGCTGATGCGCCTTCACCATAGTCGCGGTCGCCGATCGGAGGCCGTCGAGATCGGCAAGCGGCTGCTCACGATCGAGCCAAATGATGACGCGCGACGTGAGCTGCGTCGGTCCATTGCGGCCGAGCTTTTCGCAGATCGGCGCAACGCTGAAGCTGTCGCGGTTCTCGAAGAACAGCTTCGCGAGTCTCCGGCAGACGAAGAGATCCTTGAGCAGCTGCTCGCGCATCACACAGCGGAAGAAAGCTATGCGGACGCCGTG
>CAZWQH010000198.1:0-9013 GCA_964635815.1 uncultured Sandaracinaceae bacterium | reverse complement strand
ACCTTCGCTCGAATAGACGTCTGTGCCCGCGATCTCAGGGTCCTGAGCGCAGGGAAACCAGAGAGGAGTTCGGCGGTCGGGCCCTTCAGCGCACGCTGGGGCCGCGCGAACTTCAGTCCTGGCCGTTGCGCTGCGCGCGGTGGAGCATGTTTTCGCACCACAGACGATCCCACTGCACAACCCTTCGCCTGCGTAATCGAAGCAACCTAGAACTCGGGTTCCCGAAACGCTGAGCGACTCCGCTTCCGAGTCGACATCGATGGCTGTCCGCAGAATCGGACTGGCCCCGACTGCTCCTCCGCCAACAAAGCCGTCAACGACGGTGACACTCACTGGAAGGGTACTTCGACACGCTCCCGGTGGAGCTCCGACGGGCAGAGGCGAGGACGAGTGGATGCCGAATGCCGAGCGCGGGGCACCCGTGGTTGTCCCGACGACCCAAGATTCGAGCACGCTCACGTCGACGTCCGTTGCCCCAACTCGAATCCCGACAGCGGTATCGTCACCGGCGCCCCCTTCGAGAATGCTGCGACTGACGTACACCAGGGCGGCTCTGGGATCGGACGTATCCGGGTCACCGACGACTAGCCCTCGGGCCTGGCAGGCGATTCCAGATCTCGCCACGCTGCATTCCGACGCCGCGCCTCTAAGCGTGCTCTGTTCAATCCGCAGCGCGCCGAGTGAGTCGTGCAGAACCGCGGTCGAGTAACGACCACGATGTCCCCCGATGACCACGCTCCGATCCACAACGAGCCCGGCGTTACCCGTCGCCGTGATAGCAGCGGCCGAGCCGTTCGCCGCGACGGAGGAGTCTAGCAACCCGAAAGTGCCGTCGCCGCTGATGCGAATCGATCCGTCCACATCGAATCGGGTCAACGTGCGTTCCTCGCGGCTTGGAATGTTGATCGAGTAGTCGCCGAGCAATACAGTGCGACCGGTTGCAGCAGTGGCGTCTGCTGTCTGAACCCCGCCCACGAAGGTGACGCAGGCTGCTTGCGAAAGCAGGAACGTCGTCGAAAAAACGCCGGGTGAAAAGCAGCATGTTCCGAGGTTCCCAGTGCCCGCGACAACGCTTCCGCCGGCCCGGTACCACAGCCCGCACGCGACCGGTTCAGGTGGGGAGGGCAACGCCGGAGCGCCCACGCCTGACGGCGGGGTCGGAACCGTGACGCACGGAACCGTCGCATCCAGTTGGTCTGGACCATCTGGCGGGCCATCGTCGCTTCGGGTCGCGTCGTGCGCAGCGTCAACGGTGTATGTGATCACGTCCACGCGCACATCGAGATGCTCTGCGTCGAGCTCTTTACGCTCGGACGCCGCATCACTGACGATCGCGTCTGCCGGGAAAGCATCGAGGAGAGTCGCACCAGCGTCGCGGCTAGAATCCCCTAGCGCGGCGTCTTCGGGGTGATCCCCGCCATCCTGACGCCCGCCGTCAACGCGTGAAGGTCCCTTCGGATCGGGTGGATCGAAGTCGAGCAACGTTCCGCATTTAGTGCAGAGGAGCAGCACCCCCAAGCTAAGCCAGATCGTACGCATGCAACGTTTGCAGAATCGCATAGAATCGCCGCCACCAGCTATCTATCGTTCGCAGCCGGTCGCGAACCAGGATGTAAGACATGACCCAGAAAGTGCACCTAGAGTTCTCCAGTTCCATCGCGCACATCCGCATGGACGACAGCAAAGCGAACACGATGGAACCTCTTTGGTTGCGCGAGTTCGATGATGCGATGACGGAGGCCGAGCGCTCCGCACATGGTCTGGTCATTTCCGGTCGCGATGGCTGTTTCAGCGGGGGCCTCGACCTGAAGAAGTTGCCCGTGCTCACCGATGCGGAGCTGCGCACGTTCCTCGTCGCCTACCAGCGCAGCATGGTGCGCCTCTTCGTCTCGAAACTCCCGACCGTCGCCGCGGTGACGGGACACGCAATCGCCGGCGGAACAATTCTGGCGCTCGCGTGTGATGAGCGACTGATGGCCGATGGTGATTTTCACATCGGGCTGAAAGAGGTCGCACTCGGTATCCCGCTTCCGACGTTCGGATGTGAGCTTGCGCGCAGTGTGCTTCCCAATGAATCGCTCCGCGGCGCAACGCAGTACGGGGAGACGTATCTTCCGTCGCAGGCCAGGGCGAAAGGCATCATCGACTCCGTACTCCCGCGTGACGAGGTCGTTGCACGAGCGTTCGACCGGGCTCGGGCCCTCGCCGAGCTGCCACGCACTGCGTATGGAATCACCAAAGGGATGCTCCACCAGCCGTTCGTGGATCGAATGGATGCAGCAGAATCACGCGATATCGAGCTCCTCTTGGGCGTTCTTCGTCCCTCGACGTAAGCCCGCAATAGGCTAACGTCCGCGCGTGATTTTATCCGACGGCGACATCAAGAAGCGACTCGCAAAAGGCGACCTAGTCATCGAACCGCTCGAGGATCCGGTGCTTCAGATCCAACCTGCGAGCGTCGACCTTCGGCTCTCGCACGATTTCGTCGTCTATCGTGCACCGCGCGCCGCCGTCATCGACCCACGCGACACTGAAACCATCGCTCGAATCAGCGAGCCCTATCACATCGACAACAACGACGAACCGTTCGTGCTTCATCCGGGCGAGTTCGCGCTTGGTTCCACCATCGAGCGTGTCCGCATTCCTCACGACCTCGTAGCGCGCGTGGAAGGACGGAGCAGTATCGGGCGACTCGCAGTCGTCGTGCACGCAACGGCGGGCTTCATCGATCCCGGCTTCGAGGGACAGATTACGCTCGAGCTCGCGAACCTCGGTCGCGTCGCCGTGAAGCTCTATCCCGGCATGCGCATCAGTCAGGTCGTGTTTCACGAAATGACCTCGCCAGCGGAGCGCCCGTATGGTCCGGCACGCGGTAGCAAGTATCACGGGCAGATGGGGCCCGTGGCGAGCCGTGTAGGGAACGACAAGCGGTAGTGAAGAGTTTACTGGCTCGGGGCTGCAAACACCCCCGCGTGGTCTATTGTTCACCGAGCGATTTCAGCGCGGCGATGTGAGCCGGACCCGTTCCGCAGCAACTGCCGACGACGCTCGCGCCCATTGCGATCCATTCACTCGCGGCGCGGACGTACGCGTCGACATCCGCTTGCTGCGCATCGACATTCCATCCGAGCGAAGAGGTGGGTGCGCCTGCGTTTGCGTACGCGCCGAATGGGATGCCGCGTTTTGCGAGCGGCTGGAGAAACCGCGCGGTGTCTCGAACCGGAACGCAGTTGATGAGCACGACTTCGACGCCGAGATCGATGGCACGTTGTGCTGCAAGCTCGAATTCGAGCGGGGAGAGGAGATTTGCGCCGGGTCCCGCGGTGAAGGAGAGCCACACGGGAAGTTTTGTCGTGAGCGCGGCGCGCGCAGCAGCGAGACCTTCTTCCACATTTGGGAACGCTTCGCAGAGGAGGAGAGCCACACGCGCATCGGCAAGAACTTCCGCGAGCTCTCGATGCTCATCCTCCGCCGCGGCACCTGGGCTGAGGTCCGGTCGATAGCAATCCTCGAGGGGCGCAATGCTGCCGGCGACATGCCGCGACGCGGCGCCACGAGCCAACGAAACAGCAAGCCTCGCGAGCTTTTCCCAAGTCTTGGGATAAACACGGCGCTGGGTGCGGAAGGTGACCGCCGTGTGTAGCTGCGCGCCGGCGAGCTCGTAGTCATCGTGAATGCGAGCGATCACGTCTCGATGCGACTCCAAGACGTGCGCAGTCCATCCGGGCGCAGGAGTCTCGACTCCGAGCGCGTTGAGGCGCGTGCCTACCGGCCCATCGAGGAGGATCGGCTTCCCTCGGATGCTCATTCGCGTAGAGTAGCCCAGCTTCGCGCGCCGAGCGTTGCTCGACGCAGGCATCGGAACCACTCGTGGACCTTCGCATACAGACGTCGTTGATCGGCGCGGTGCTTTCAGCCGCGATTGGCGCCTCCGTGATGCTGAGAGGCCGCCGCCGGCGCGTGCACACGCTGTTCATGATCTTCTCGACGGCGCTGGCCGCCTGGTATCTGTCTACGTTTTTCGCGCTCGTCTTCGCGCGAGAGCCGGGTGCGGAAGCGTATGAGTCTGTCTCGCGTCGCGTCAATCTCGCGTGCGCGGTGTTGCTGCCCGTGGCCACGGCGCATTTCTTTCGCGCGTTCGTCGCGCCCAACGATCGACGAGCAACCTGGTTCGTTCGGTTCGCGCTGTTCTCGTCGATGGTGCTCGCGAGTCTGAGTCTCACGCCAATCTATCGGCACAAGGCCGTGGGCGCGTTCGTGCTCGTGTACGTGTCCGTGCTGCTTGCTCTCGCACTCGCTCAGCTGTTCGCGGTGAGAGCGAGCTATCGCTCGCGCCATGAAGCGGAGCGACTTCGCTATCTCGCACTCGTCGGCGCCCTGGCGGCCGTATTCACGATTCTTGACTACCTCCCGTACATTGGCCTGGACATTCCTCCGGTCGGGACCGTTCTGACGCTCGCGTTCCTCTATGCGCTGTCGCAATCGATTGTGCGTTTTCGGTTGCTCGATCTCTACGAGCTCGCCGGGCGCCTCGGCCTCCTGCTGGTCGTCAGCTTCGCGCTTGCGACGGTATTCCTGTTCCTCGTCGAGGTCGCCAAGGGGTGGTTTTTCCTCCACAGCGTCGTTGCATCGATGGCGCTGCTGTTACTTTACGACCCGGTTCGTCAACGCCTCGAGTCCCGCATCGCGCAGTTCTTCTTTCCGGATCGATACGACCTCGAGAAAACGCTCATCGACCTGCGCCGCAGACTCGCGCACACCCTCGAAGCAGACGCAGTACCGACCGTGATTGTGGCCGGGCTCGAGAGCTCACGCCGCGCGACGCAAGTCAGCCTGTATCTGGCAGATCCGGACGCGCTTGGATTCGACCTCGCGGGTTCGTTCGGCGCGCCTGTTGCGCAACGTTTAGAGCATGGAGCGATTCGCCCACTGCTTGATCGCATCGCGCGCGACGACAGCGTGACTCTCGAGAACCTCGAGCGCGAGCTGGAAGAGATGGCTGAGAGCGGCGAGAGCCGAGAGCTCGCGATGACGCGAGACATCGTTCATCTCCTCGATTCGCTCAAGGCTTCTGTTGCGCTCTCGATTCGAGGGGAGCGCGATCTCTACGGTTTGCTCTTCGTGCAAGACGAGCGAATGCGAGATGCTTACTCACCGCGCGAAGTCGCGCTCCTCAGCGGCGTCGCCTCGCAAGCCGTCACCACACTGGAGAACTCGCAGGTCTACCGACGCATGAAAGACCGCGATCGATTGGCCGCGCTTGGCGAAGTCGCCGCCGGCCTGGCGCACGAAGTCCGCAATCCACTCGGAGCCATCAAGGCGAGCGCTCAGTATCTCGCAGAGTCCATGGCCACAATCGCATCGTCCGCGCGTTCCGCACAGTCGCTGTCGCCGTCTGAAAGCGACAACGAGTTTCTACGCATCATCATCGATGAAGTGGATCGACTGAACGGAGTCGTGTCTTCGTTCCTCGACTACGCTCGCCCTTCGAAGGGTGACCCCACTCCGACGGACGTAAACCTCGTGGTGAAAAAGACGCTCCAACTCTACGCGACCGAATGCGAAGAGGGAGATGTCGAACAGGTCTTGTCGCTAGCGACCGACTTACCCCCCGCACGAGTGGACGCCGAACAACTTCGACAGGTCCTCATCAATCTCGTTCAGAACGCGCTCCAAGCAATGAGTGGTCCAGGCAAGCTCTCCATCGCCACGGTGCAACGCGAATGGTCCGAAACGCCGGGTGCCGCCCTCGCCTCTTGGGTCGAAGTCCGCGTAAGTGACACCGTACCCGGAATCCCGCAGCGCGTGCTGGCCAACCTCTTCGTGCCGTTTGTGACGACCAAAGAACAGGGGACGGGTCTCGGTCTCGCTATTTCTCAACGCATCGTCACGAGCGCAGGCGGCCAAATCGACGTCCGGAGTCACAGCGGCGTGGGCACGACATTCGTGGTTCGCCTGCCCGTCGCAAATGACACGGGAGCCATTCGAATTCTGCGTTCGGACGCTCCGCACGACGGTAGACCGGCGCCCGTGTTGGGGCTAGCATCTGCGCCCCATGATCATCGGCGTACCGACCGAAACAAAGACACGTGAGTACCGAGTAGGCATCAACCCCGGCGGCGTTCAGGCGCTCGTTCGAGCCGGGCACAAAGTGCTTGTGCAAAAAGGCGCGGGAGAAGGCTCCGGCATCAGCGACGGCGAGTTTGCCCAAGCGGGAGGCACGATCGTGCCGTCGGCATCGGATGCGTGGAGTGCCGAGCTCGTGATGAAGGTCAAAGAACCTCTCCCCGCCGAGTACCAGTTCTTCCGGCCCGGGCTCATCGTCTACACCTACTTGCACCTAGCTCCAGAGCCAGAGCTCACGCGCGCACTGATGGAGAAGAAGGTCCGCGCGATCGCGTACGAAACGATCGAAGGCAAAGACGGCTCGTTGCCTCTGCTCCGCCCGATGAGCGAAGTCGCCGGGCGCATGGCCGTGCAGGTCGGCGCGCATCACCTCGAGAAGGAGCGCGGCGGCAAGGGAATCTTGCTCGGCGGCGTTCCCGGAACGCGACGCGGACGCGTTGCGATTCTTGGCGGCGGCATCGTCGGAAGCAACGCAGCGCAGATTGCGATCGGCATGGGCGCGAGCGTCACGCTGCTCGAAGTCAACCACGAGCGAATGGCCTACTTGGAAGACATCTTCGGCGGCGAGATCGAGACGCTCTACTCGAATCCGCGCAACATCGAGCGCGCATGTATGGACGCTGACCTCGTCGTCGGCGCTGTGCTCGTCACGGGTGCGAAGGCACCCATCCTCGTCGATGAAAACCTGCTGAAAAAGATGGAAAAGGGAACCGTCGTCGTCGATGTCGCCGTCGACCAGGGCGGCTGCATCGAGACGTGCCGTCCGACGACGCACGATCACCCCTCCTACGAAGTTCACGGCATCGTGCACTACTGCGTGCCGAATATGCCGGGCGCCGTGCCACACACGAGCACGTTCGCGCTCACCAACGTGACGCTCCGCTATTGCGAGCGCATCGCTACGCTCGGCGTGGAGCGAGCGATCCGCGAGGACGTGTTTCTCGGACGCGGCGTGAACTGCTGGGACGGCGCGTGCACATACGAGGGTGTCGCGACGGGCGTGGGCGTTCCTTACACGCCGCTCGCAAAAGCGTTGGGCTGACACGAATCAGTCATCGATTCGTGTGAACGCGCTCACTTCGAGCAGGCGTATCTACGGGGTCATTCAACCCGCAAATGCGGCGCTTGAGAGTTGAACGGGATTGCGCCGCGCGGGTTTCATTCGTCGAGTGCGCCAAAACGACGCCTCGCCGACCAGCGTTTTGTCACACTCGGCCGCCCCCTCCGACACACCCGCTCTCGCTCGCGGCGCAGGTCGGAATCTCAGCGCGTCCGGCGCGCATAGTCGTGCGTCCTCCGACGGTCGACGCGACGGGTACGCAAGTCTCGAACACTATGGTGACGCGCGACTATTCGCCAACCGAGACTCGTTCGTCGGTTGCGAGGGGCACGAGCGATGAGTGAACCCCGCGCGGCGCCCACCCTTGCACATCTCAGCGCCGCATTTTTGCGGGGTGAACGACCCCGGAGATACACCGACCTCAGCGAGCGCGCGCTAGAAAATCGGAATGGCGTTCAGCGCGTGAGCCCGACTGCCAAGGCCACGTTCCACTGACGCGGAAGGTCGCCCGGCACGGAGCTATCCGCTTCGCCTGGGGCAAGCAGATCGAATCCGAGCCCAAGGTTGAAGTAGAACGCTTGCACGCGGGTCTCGAGTCCGAGGAAGACGCGATAGCGCGGAACTCGGATGCGCGGGAACACGGCAGCGTTGTTGAAGTCATCGCGACTGCCTCGACACGACAGACCGGTCGAGGATGGATCGGGATTGCACTGTTCGTACGCGTCGACGTCGGGCGTCAAATCCACGAGCTCACTATCCGCGAAAATCCAACCGATCTGAAAGCCCCCGAGAGGCGTCAGAACAACGCCGCTCGCAACCGTGATGGGCTTGGAAAGGATGACCTCGAAGGTCGGAACACTGAGGTTGTACTCGCCGTCGCCAACCACCGTCGTGATGGAGCCGCGAAACGCGACATCCGGGAACACACCGCCGCCCGTGCGGAACCCTTCGAACGGGGACCATTGAAGCTCGAGGCCCAGCGCGAACAGCCCGGTCGATGCGGTGTGACCGAACGACGACCCGATCTGAAGGCCAAAGCCGAGTCCCTTCCGGGCCCGCACTCGGTAACCGAGCAACATCTCGCTCGCAGATCGATTTCGCCCCTCGGTGGCAGCATCCGCGCCGCCCTCGGTCGCGCGCTGCCAGTACTCGGACTGGCCGCTGACTCCCGCGAGCGACGCCTCGATCGAAAGGGCAAACCCTCCGGATCCGGTTGTGCGCGCTCCCGTCAACGGCAGCGTGATGAACGACGCCCCCAACTGGGACATCGTTCGGCGCCACGCTGCGTCGTCAGGACAAAACGCCCTGTTGCCCGAGTCGAGAACGGACGCGCACGTTGGACCACCAGATGCGACCCGCAGCCGAGAGAGCGCGAGATCCATCCCATCGGCGGACGCCGGAGAGGCGACCGACAGCGCAATGAGCGCGGCGACGAGAGAGGTAAGTTGCAGAGAACGGCTGGAAATTGCCCGGTTCATGGAAGCGACCGACCGTACGCGCGCCCCATCCTATGGGTCAAGCAGCCGAGCGCGTTTTCACTGCGAGTACGAGGGTTCGCATTGTCGCCAGGTATTGAGACTGTTCCGACCGCAAGCGGTTCGCGATGACACTGTTCCCGACCTCGGGAAATGTGAGCGGCGAGAACCGCCGTGAGAGATCGCCGACAGGAGCGCCGAGTATCCCACAAAACGTCAATAAATACGATAGTTTAGATTCGTCGCGCGCGACCGCCGTGCGACTGTCCGCGTGTGAGGTTTCTCGCGTGCAGTACCACCACCATTGCTGCGCTTCTCTGCTCGGGGCTGAGCGCGTGCTCGCCCGCACGAC
>CAZWQH010000197.1:0-9021 GCA_964635815.1 uncultured Sandaracinaceae bacterium | reverse complement strand
GGTCCGCGAGTACGACAATCTGCTCCGCATCAAGGGGGAGTACTGCACTCAACCTAACGGGCAAATCACGTTTCCTGTGAAGGTGATGATCATTCTCGATCAATCCACCTCCCTTCAGTGCACGGATGTGCGCAACAATCGTTTCCCGGCACTCCAAACGCTGGTGTCCGACATTCTGAGCGCGTCGCCTGCCAATCAAATCGGTATCGTCGGGTTTGCGACGTGGTCCCGGTGGCAAGACTTCACGCGGGACCCTGCGCTGCTTCAGCCGTTCCTCGGACCCGGCGCGCTCGGCCCCGGCACGGACTACCAAGGCGCACTTGCAACGGCCCTCAGACTGCTCGAGCAGGACATGCTGCGTGTGGGTGTCGCGGAACGTGCTCGTACTCGGTACGTTGTGCTGTTTGCGAGCGACGGAGTCCCCGCACCCAAGTGCAACGCTGGCTGTGAAGATGACCAGATGCGATGCGCGAACCGCATGGATGATGACGGCGACGGCATGATCGACGCGGCGGACTCCGATTGCGCAAACATCGGGGACATCATCATGCATCCCGACAACCTGTACGCGGTCTGCAACGTAGACCCCGACGTCTTCCAGATGGTGCGGATGATGACAACGATGACCTCGGGTAGCGGAGGGAGCGTGGAGTACTCGGACTTCCAGGGCACGTGCCCTCGATACAACCAACCCGAGCAGATCGCACAACGCGTGCAGCAGATCATCGGGCTGCGTGACGTCTATTCCGTCGGCGACGTGGTCATGCATTCGGTGTTCATCTTTGCACCGCAAGCAGACGTGGATGCCGCGTGCGGTGGTAGTGGCGCGATGTTTGGCTTCGAAGAACGCGACGCTCGAAACGTAATGGCCGCGATCGCGCGTGCAGGCGGCGGCGTGTTCCGCGATGTGAACACCAGCAATACGAACGAACGCTTCTTCGACTTCGACTTCCGCGCGCTCGAGGCACAGCAGGTGTTGGGCTCGTTTACCGCCGTCAACTCGCACGCGCGTGTACGCCAAGCCAGCATCGGGCCGGACAGTGACTTCGATGGCTTGTCGGACGAGGAAGAGATTGCGCTCGGATTGAACGCGAGCTTCGAAGAGTCCGATAGGGACGCCTCGCAAGCTCCGACCGGCGATGGCTACGGCGACCTTCTCGAAACGCGTCTGCGCGCGCGTGGCTTCGACCCCACCAACGCTGCGGTTCCCGTCGTGCCCTGCACGGAACGCACGGATCTCGACAAGGACGGCCTCCGGGACTGCGAGGAAGCCGTCCTCGGAACGAATCCGCGCCTTCAGGACACGGATGGAGACCAGATGCTCGATTTCTTCGAGCTTCGAGAGGGAACCGACCCGCTGAGGAACGATGCAGACATCGATTCCGATTTCGACGGGATTTCGAATCGCGACGAGCTCGCGGGGGGATCGCTGCCGCTGAGTCCGGATGCGGAGAGCTATCGTCTGAACCGCACTTACTACGACCTCGCTGACATCGGACGCCGAACGATCGGTGGATCGACGCGGTCGTGTCAGGCGTTCGAGGCACGAGGCATACGTCTGATTCCAACCCCCAACGCACAGGGCGCTGCGGGCTCGGATCCGGGCCTCAATCGTGTGCTGTTGTACGCGGAGGAAGCTCCCGCGCAGGTCGCAGGAGCCGAGCACGCGGTCTACGTTGCGTGTTTCGAGGCGTACTACAACGGACCCACAGACAAGGTTCCAAAGAGCGGAGCGATCGATCTCAGCGGACCCGCGTGGGCTGGGATTCGGATGCAACTTCAGCAACGGATGCGCGCGCTCAACGCGTGCCCATGGTTTACCGGCGCGGTGACCCGAGCGAACGTCGAGAATCGAATCCTCGCGTGCATGCCCAACCGTATTGCGCTCGACGGCTTTGCCTTTACCCAGCAGCGAGCGAACGCGCTCTTACAGAAGTACCTCAATAACGACGGCTCAAGTCGGCTCCCCGTGGATCCCGCGGAACTGTTCGTTCCAATCGAGACGTTCGATCCCGCCCAGCACTGTCATCGCCCGTGGGAGCTGGACCGCATCTACGAACTCTTCGACAGCATCCTGTCGACGTGTGCAGCGTGTGGCACGGCTGGGCCTCGCCTCGACGCGGGCGTTCGGGATGCCGGCGCATCTACCTTCCGGTCCCCCTGTTGCATGTAGTCTTTATGGCGGTCGACCTCCAAGGAGTCGACCGCGTGTTTCCACAGTCGACACCGTACGATTTCAACGAGTACAAAGGCCCTGATAATGCTTGGATTCACACTCAGTAGTCGACGTGCCGCGTTCGTTCGTA
Organism: uncultured Sandaracinaceae bacterium; assembly: GCA_964635815.1. Taxonomy (GTDB): domain Bacteria; phylum Myxococcota_A; class Polyangia; order Polyangiales; family JADJQN01; genus CAZWQH01. Next base: position 6,715 of record CAZWQH010000197.1, on the reverse strand, counting down.
TGAACGCGCTCGTACCTGCATGGGTGTGGGTCTGCATCGGCGCGGCCGCTATGAGCTGCACGGATGCTCGGCTTGACCGCGTGGCCCGGCCGCGAACCTTTCCGGACAACAAGCTCGAGATTGCAGGAGACCTCTGCACGCGCTCGGCCGACAGCCGTACGTTGCCACTGCGCGTGATGTTCATCGTCGACTCGTCGTCGTCCATGGCCGTAAGCGATCCGCCTGACCCAGTGAGCGGCGAGACGGGGCGTGAGCGCGCGGTTCGCGAGACTTGGATGCGGCTCCTTGCGGGTGGTGCGGAAGGCGTTCGCGTCGGCATCATTCGCTTTACACAAGCCGCTGTGACGGCGACTGCGGAAGACACGAACTTCGACGGGCTCCCGGACACCTACTTCACAGCGAATCCGACTCGACTTGCCGGTGCGACGATGGCGCTCCGCCCGACGGAAGGAAAAACGAACTTCACGCTTGCGCTGTCCGAGGCCTACAACGCGATTCGAACAGAGCTCGCAGCAATGGAGCAAGCCGCGCTTCCTCTTGCGCGGTTCGTGATCGTGTTCCTCTCGGACGGTATTCCCGACGACGACATGCGCGCGATGCGCAACAACACGCCCGAAGCTATCTTCGCAGCGGTCGATGACCTGCGCGGGCTGGGCACGTTGTATCGAGTTGGCGAGCTCTCGATCAACACGGCTCTCCTTGCCGCGTCCGAGAGCCCGTTGTTGACGGTGCCCGCCGAGAACCTTCTCAAGGAGATGGCTCGTCGCGGTGGGGGACGATATCGAAGCTTCGCGAGCGGAGAGGCTCTGAACTTCCTGTTCGTGGATTTCGCGTTCCTTCGTCGAGTCTTCACGCTGAAAACGCTCAGCGCAGTGAACCTCAACGCTGTGCAAGACCTCGACCAAGTCGCACCTTATCTCAGGCCCGTCGATGCGGGTGCGCCGCGCTTTCGCGATGCGGGTTTCGTGTTTCCGGTCGATGCCGCCGCGCCGTCGATGGACGCTGGCGTGGACGCTGCGCGCCCGCTGGTCGTCGACGCCGCTGTGCGTGCGGATGTTCGCCCACTGGGCCGCGACGCGCGAGTGCTTCCAGACGCGCTGGCGGCGCCGCCAGAATCCACGTACGAGTATTTCGATGTCGACGGAGATCGAAATCCAAGCTGCGGCGAGCCGCTCACGGACACGGATGGCGACGGAGTGTCCGATCTGACGGAGCGAACCAATGGCCTGAACCCGTACGAAGCCGACACAGATGACGACGGCTTGGCCGATCGACTCGAGTGGCGCGCGTGGCTCCCGTGTCGAGGTCGAGTGGGGCAGCCGGATCGCAACGATCCTTGCAATCCTGCGGTCATCGCCGGCAATCAGCCGACGTCGTGTCTGTGTCCCACCGTGAACGATTCGACGTGCTTCGTCGGCTCGCAGTGTCTCGATCGAGACAACGATGGTTTCTGCGACTGCGTATTCGACCTGAATAGCAACGGAGTTTGCGACTGCGGTGAACCCGGTTACGTCGGTGACCCGTGCGTCGTCGGCGATCCGTACTTCCTCGATTGCACCGACGATGACATTGATGGTGTCTGCGACTGTCCGGACCTGAACGGCGACCACAAGTGCGACTACCGCGATCGAGATCGCGACACCCTGAACGATTGCGAAGAGGTCTTCTACGGCTCAGCGCAGAACGGACAAGATAGCGACGCCGACGGATTGCCCGACCCCGTGGAGCAACGTTTCGACAGCAACGCGGTTCAGTCAGACTTACTCGAGGATATCGACCTCGATCGCACCGTGAATGGGGTAGAGGTCTTGGCGGGCAATGACCCTTGGTGCGACGACTCTCAGGTCCGTTCGCTCACCGCCTACACGTTCGACCAAGCTACGATGCCAACGAACGACGACCGCACCTGTTACGCGTTCGAGCTGCAGAACATCACGCTCTTACCGACGCTTCCGAACGAGCGAAGCACGTACCCCGGTAATGGATGGAATCGCATTCTGCTGTTCGCCGGAGAAGTTGCGTTCGATGATCCGAACGCATTTGCGTCGTATCGAGTTGCCTGCGTGATGGCGAACTACAACCCGGATGGAAGCTACAGAAATCCATCTTCGGGGCGCGTGCGGTTGATCAACGAACACTTCGTCGACATCCGGGACTTTGACGTGAATCGGCACTGCGTGTGGCCGTAGGTGCCAAGGCCCGCGTACGGGCCGCGATAGAGCACGAATATCGAGGGTTAAGAAATGCGTATTGAGCGTCTCGCTGTTGCCGTGTCTGCGTTGTGTCTCGCGACTTGTGATGGGGCTGCCCCGCCCGCTGAAGCAGAGGGTGGCGTGGTCTGTGTTCGCGACATGTCCGTCAACCCATCGCAGGCAGTGACGGCGCTGCTGGCAACGGACATCGACGGAGCGGTGTGTCCCGTAGGTGACGAGGACTACTACCGCGTCAACGTAGCGGCTCCCAATGCGCTTCTCACGGTGGGCATTCAAATGCGTCGCGCATCTGGCGTGCAACCTGCGTACGCGATCTACCGGGCCGCTGAAGCAACGAGTGCAATGCCGCGAGCAGTGGCGACGGGGACGCCGACGGGCGTCACGACCATGAGCGGTGGAACACATTGCATCGGGTCCGGCGAATATGTCGTTCGCGTTGGTGACGAAGGAAACGACACACAGGACATTCGCACGAACTATCGCCTGCGCTTCGACGCCAAGCCGGAGCCGGATGCCCAGGAGCCGAACCAGATGGCAGCGATGGCAACGAACGTCACGAGCGGTCAGACGACGACCGGATACGTCGCGTGCGTTGGAGACGTGGACTACTACCGCATCGACGTGCCGGCGAATTCCGTGTTGCACGTGCGTCTGCAGTCCGCGATCGCGAAGTACGAGCCCTCGCTGCGGATTCTCACCGTGTCAGGGACGACGGAAATGTCCGTGCTCGAGCAGTCGAACCTGGGAGGTACGACGAACGCGACCAACATCGACGTTTCGCGAGGGCTTCCTGCAGGCACCTACTACATCGCGGTTCGAGACAACGACGACAAGCACGCAGACCCAGACGTGCCGTACATGCTCTTGATCGAGACGTTCTCGAGCATGGATATGAACGAGCCGAACGACCACCCCGGGATGGGAACCGTCGTCAACGCAACACCGATCAGCTGCGGTTCGACTCCGCAGACGTTCGACCTCCGAGGCACGATCGGCGCGCCAGCAGATGTCGACTTCTTCGCCTTTCAGATCACGAACTGCGACCGCGGACTACTCGAAGCTGAGATGACGTTGGAGCCCGTGGGAACGGTCGCGGAACAGTGGGAGAGCCAACGGACGCTTCAGGCGACGGTAGGCCTCGTGAAACCGGAGCCGCGAACCAACTGCACTGCGGGCACGCCCACCTCCGACAACAGCTGTCGCGTGTTGACGGTTGCGTGCGACGACCCGTGGGACTGTGCGGGCATCTCGAACATCTGTTTGCCCGAAGGGCGATGTCAGGGCGCCGCGTTCTGTTTGCCCACGAACACCTGCGTCGTGAATCAGGTGCAACGCAACTACACGAGCGCTGTCGTTCCCGCGAGCCCTAGCTCGCCTCCGCCACCAAACGTGGCGAAGATCTCGACGCCGATCATGGGCGGCAGCGTCATCTATCTCCGCGCGACGGATTTCCAGTCCGATGCCGGACGACCGGACGCTCGTTACACGATTCGCGTCACGATTCGCGAGGACCCAGATTCGAACGAGCGGAACGAGCCGTACGCGAGCTTTCCCGTAACGATGGACACGGTGCCGGTAAACGAATCGCTGTCGTTTGCACGAGCTGCTCCAGTCCACCGATGTCCGAGCGGCGACTGCTGTGGCGCGGGCAACATGATCACCGGGTACCTCTCGTACGAGAACGACGTCGATTGGTTCAAGTACGACCACCCATGTCCCGGCGCGGACTGCATGATGCGCGTGACCTATCAGATCGGGGCCGGTCCATCCGCGCATCGCGTGTTCATCTATCGAGGCGACGGGCAAACGTTTGCCAGCTTCGACGCAGCAGCCGGTGCGAGCGGCTCATACGGCGGGCTCACCGCCGGCGATCAGTGCTTCTACGCGTACCAGCGCCACCCGAGCACGTACTACATGTCCGTTCGGTCGGTGTTCGACGGGATGCGACGAACCTACAGCCCAGAGCAGCCGTACCGTTTCTGCATCGAGGTCACAGCGAATAGCTGTGTAGCCCCGCCGTGCGAGAATTTCTCGGCAGCGGAATTCCCCGACCGACCCGGATGCGGACAACCGAGACCATAATGACGCGAGGAACGGCGATGCAATTTACGCAAGGAAACGCGATGCAAATGCGAACGATGCTTTTCAGTTGTGCAGCCGTGGCGACATTCGGATCTGCGTGCGGTGATTCCGGCACCGTTCCCGGAGCAATGGACTCTGGCAACAACGTCGACGACGATTCTGGCGGGCAGACGGGCGAGGTGTGGACGTTGTCGACCATCGATACCGAGCACACGGGCGATCAACTTCGCATGGCGCTCGTAAGCGGAAATCCCGTCGTTGCGTACTACGCGTACAACGCGATGAACGGAGCGGTCTGCACCGAAGTTGGCGGCACTGCGCCGCCCATCAAGCGGACCTACAGGCTGTACTATGCAGCGCTGAACGGGGCTTCTTGGCAGCGCGAGACGGTGGTGGATTCGCTACAGCAAGGCTCTCCGCCTGGGATCTCCCTGTCCGTGGAGTCTGATGGCACCCCCGCGATCGCGGCGCAAAGTGGAGTGCCGTTCGTCGCAGCCATGTTCGGATTCTGCGGCTCGAACGATGTCGGCTACTACCGGCGCGGCGCGCCCGGTAGCTGGACGCTTCAAACGGCGGTTCGCACCAGCGGTGAAGCGGTTGCGCGCGCGAGTGATTTTACTGCCGGTTCCGACGCATCGGCCGCGAGCAACTTCGGTGAAGCTGTGGGTTGGTGGCCCGCGATGGCTCACGACCGAGTCGGTAATCCGGTGATCGCTTACAAGGACATCCATGGTGGTGGCCTGCAAGCCGACGACACGCGGCGAGCGGATCTCGAAATCGCGCGCCGTAACGGCACCACGTGGACCGCATCCGGAATCGACTTCGGTCGCGGTGCCGGCGAGTACAACATGATCACGTTCGACGACATGAATCGTCCGGTCGTCGTGTTCTACAACCCTACCGCAGACGTCGCTGGAGATGGTCGCGTGGGAATCTGGGCGGCGCGCACAGACGATTCGTACGCCTCCTGGAAGAAGGTCCGACTTGCTCCGTTCGGCGCCGTGTATGGCCCTGCGGTCGCTTTCGACAACACAGCGAACAAGCTGCGAGTCGCTTACTACGATCCCAACCGCAAGCTCGCACGCGTCGCGACGCTCAACGATCCAACCAAGTTCGAGATGTACAGTATGGGCTGGACGGACGAGACCATCACAGCGGACACGCGCTACGACGAGGGGAAGTACCTGTCGATGGACATCGATGCCAACGGCACGATCGGCATCGCGTATTACCGCTGCGTGCGGACTTCGAGAAACATGGAGAACTGTGATCCACAGGATGACGCACTCATCTTCGTCTGGAAGCGCGCGGGCACGACGACCTGGGTGGAAGAAGTCGTGGACAATGGCGACAATCGCACTGCGTGCGGTCGCTATATCGGCCTTCGATTCCTGCCTTCGGGCGAAGCGGCCATTGCATATGGCTGTGAAACGTTTGGTGACGCCGGAGTCGTTTCGCACGTAAAGTTCGCGCGGCGCATGCCCATCTGACATCGCGCCGTTACGAATAACCACCTCGGAATGATCAGAACGAACTCCATTCTACTGCTGCATCGAATCAGAAGGCGCACGCCATCCCTCGTGCTGCTCTGTTCGTTTGTGGTCCTCTGTGGCTGCGCGCCAGCCTCGAGCACTCTCGACGGTTCGCTTGGTACTGTCTATCGAACCGGCTTCAATCGAGTTCGCGCGCGCTTGTACTCGTCGGAGCTCGCGATCGAGTTCGTAGACGGAGAGAACGCCGTGCCCGTACGTGTTTCGATTCAACGACCGATAACGCGCGAGCACGGAACGATGACCGACGTTCGCGCAGGTGGTGTGTACGCAATGCCTGCCGCTGGAGCCGGCACTGCAGACACGACGGGCGCATTGGGGGATGGCACTCGTATGCCGCGATGCACGGGCGGAAGCGTGTCGCTCAAGAGCTTCGAAGCTGTGGCTGGCCGTCAGGTGATCGGTGATTTCGCGTCGCGGTACGACGTGGGTCGCGTGACATTCGGGCTGAATGGGCATTTCGAGGCGATTCTGGAGATCGTGGATAACGTTCCGAACGATAGCGGTACGTTTATCCCCACTCCGGGCGAGGGCGGCGCCCGCATGAACTCTACCGACGCATCCATGACAACCGACTGAGCACCCCAGCCATCGGAGTATCCAAGCCATCTTGTATGGTAGTCGCGCCCGCATTCGAAAGGGCCGAACCTTCGTGAATGCAGGCCCGAAAAAGACGCGGCTGATTCGACGCTCGCTTCCGGTCGCGGGTGGGCCGCTCGGGGCCCCGCTCGCCGGTCGCGAACAAGTGCCTCCTCGGGACGCGGAGTTGCGATCCGGCCCGACAAGAGTTGAGCGCGTAGGGCCGGGCAACTCCGCTCGTCGCTCAGCCAATCGGAGGTTTCGCCGGCCAGCCGATTGGCATTCGCGATC
>CAZWQH010000196.1:0-9041 GCA_964635815.1 uncultured Sandaracinaceae bacterium | reverse complement strand
GCTGCTGAGAGACGGAGCGAACCGCGGCTAACACGAGGGAATGGGCGACCTGATTGCGCTGGCAGCGTCGCAAGAACCGTATCTCCGCGAGATCGGTGTGCTCGGCGCGAACGCGAGCATCGATCAGATGAAGTGGCTGTTGGACTCGGCACTCACTGGGCCGATCACGTTCCTGCCGTTTGCGGCTGGGACGATGAGTCACTTCGAGCACGACTTCTACGGGGGCCTACCCGCGGAGGAGCTCAACCGACGATGGTGGGAGCACGTCGCGCGCTACCAAGGCGTTTCCCCTCCAGCGGCGCGACCGAGCGATACGTGCGACGCCTGCACGAAAACCCACATCAACGACGATCCGGCTCAGTACTACGACTACGCAATTGCGAACGTTCTCGTCTTCCAGCTTCACGATCACATCTGCAAGCAGATCCTTCATCAGGATCCCCGCTCCTGTAACTACTACAACAGTCGCGAAGTCGGCGAGTTCCTCCGCGCAGTCATGCGGCCGGGCATGTCGCGCGATTGGCGCGAAGTTCTCCGTGAGCACACCGGCAAGGACCTGACCGCGGAACCTATGCTCGAGTACTACACACCGCTGCTCGATTACCTGCGCACGGCGAACGCCGGTCGCACTTGCTCGTTCTGACATCGTCTACTTGACGAGCGCGCTCAGCTTCGCGACGGTTGGGCAATGCGGCTGTCTTTCTGCTTACCCTTGCTCATTGCGAGCGCGGCTTGTTCTCCGTCGAATCGAACGCGTCCGCCAACCGATGTGGATGGAGGGCTGATCGTCGATAGCGGCTCGATCGCGGCAGATGCGACTCTCGTCGATACGCGAACAACGGATGGGTCGTTCGTCATTCGCATGTTCGATGGGGGTCGTCCCGATGCGTGCGGGTTCGACTGCGTTCCTCGGTGCGCGTTTTCGAACATTGTCTCGCTGGGCGCAATCGCAGCGCTCGAAACGGAGCGGGGCGCGTTCTTCTGGAACGGATCGGCGGGAGGCGTGCTGCTCGACCGTTCTTCCCGAACCGATTTCGTCGGCATCCGTGCTGATGGAACTACGCTCGAGCCGTCGCAGGTCGTCCCTGGCGCAATCTTGAGCGGCGCGATCGCGGCTTCCTCGGCGTCCTATGGTGTCGCCTGGGTCGAGAGCTCTGCGGTCAAGTTCGTCCGCGTTGGCTTCGATGGTCGCGTGATCGGTGCCCCCGTGACGGTGCTTGCGATGAGCGCCTCGCAAGTTGCGATCGCTTCGAACGGCGACGAGTTCGCGGTTCTGATTGCGACGCCAACTACCGTTCTCTTCGCGCACGTTTCAATCGAAGGCGCTGTGGTGGGCACTATGCAAACCGTTACTACGCTGTGGGGCGCGCCACTCGATTACGAGATCGCCTGGAACGGTACGGCGTATTCGGTGCTCTGGGGCGGTACGAATGGCGTCGGCATTCACTACGCGCTGATCTCCGCGCGAGGATTTCTCACGCAGGATCTGCGCGTAACCCCGAACGACCCGTTCGACTCTCCGCGGATGATTATTACCGGGGACACGGTGTCGTTCTTCTGGTCGACCATCAAGCTACCTCGCGGCGCGAACTTCTGGCACGCGCGACTCTTCGTCGATGGCGCGCCTTCGGGATTGCCCGTTCAGATGGTTGCAACCAGTGACGAGTTCGACGCCCGATACGACTTCGGCGTTGCGGCGGCGCCGGACGGATTTCTCGTTGCGTACAACGGCGGTGGCACGAACAAAGAGCTTCGTGCCCTAAAGCTCAACCTCTACGGAGCGATCGTGGACGGCCCGGTCGACGTCACCAACGTCGCGTTTCCTCGCGGTGCTGCCGAGCTCGGTCCTCGCCGTCCTCACGTCGCTGCGACAGGTGCTGGCTACCTCGTCGCGTACAGTGAAGACGGGCCTGGGGGTCGAACGTGGAACGGCTACGCGCGTTGCTTGGTGCCGTGAAGCACGCGAGCGAGGCTCTCGATCAGCTTCTTCCGATTGGCGGTGTAGGTCTCCGGACCGACCCGTGCATCCGCGAGCTCTTTCTCGAGAGCCATTAGCTGCTCCTCGATCTGTTGCGCTGCGAAAGCCTTTCCGTTTGCGACGGCTTCCGCGTTGTCCTTGGATCGAAGGTGAGTGGCGACGGCGCCTATGACCAATAGCGCTGCAGCTAGCGATGCGATCCAACGCCACGGTCCAGGCGTTGGAATGCCGTGCACCGCCACGCGCACGGCCATCAACGGCTCGGCGTTCACGTCAGGAGGCCGCTCCGCAACCAGGTACGAGAGGCCGGCTTCGCGTACCTGTCGTGCCGCAGGAAGCTTGTCCACGTGCAGCTGCATCCCAGAAGACCCGTCCGAGACGACTCGGATTCCGAACGTTCTCCATGGCACCGGCAGTGTGAAAGCGAGAGTGGCGCCGCGTACCGGGATGTCGAACTCGAAGCCGATCTGCTGGGCACCGGGCGCTATCGAACCGAATACGCGCGCACCTTCGGGTGATCCGCTGACCCGAATGTCCGTCATGCTAGGCGGGCTGTTAAAGCCCGAGTAGTCCTTTGGCAGTGCGACGAGCCAGCCTTCGCCCGGAAACACGAACGTCTGATTCCCTACGTTGACCAGACGAGCCTGCACCGTGATGTGGGCACGGTTCTCGCGGAACTGGATGGCGACGATTCCCATCTCTTGAGCGAGCGTGCCGGTGCGCGTAGTCACTGCGGAACGTCGAACGCGCACTCGCATGCCGTGCTCCGCAGGCATTTGAAACGGAGGCGAGTTGAATGTCGCTCCTTGATACGGAACGTTCACTCGGTACGCCATGCCGACGCCCGTAGTGCGGTCCCGAAAGACGTGGGTGCCGGTTGCGTCCGTTCGCGCGGGTAGCTTGTCGCGCGCAGCAGCATCTTCGCGTCGTCGTATCGCAAGGATGACATCCGCGTCCGCTACTGGCTGATCTTTGTCGTCTACGACCTCGATCGTGATCGTTCCTGGAGGCGTGATGTCAGCCGTTGCGGAGCTTCCAGGCGAGCCTTGCGGCATCTGAGGCTGCGCGAGTGCAACCGACGTCGGAAGTGCTCCGGCGAGCAAGACCGTTGTTGCAATGCCACGGCGCCGGATCATGAATCCGCTCCGTTGGTCGAGGGACCTGCAGCGGTCGTCGCTTTCGTGGCGATCGTTGCCGCGCGCGCCTCTGCCTCTTTGCGTGCACCACCCAGCTCTTTGTCGAGTGCCGCTAGGACACTCGCAAGATCGGCGCGATAGGTACGCTCGAGCTCGGCGGCATCTTCGGGAGACATCCGGTTCGCTTTCGTTTCGTTGCGAACATCTTGGATTGCGCGCAGCAAGCGGTCTTCTTCCTTGGCGAGCTGCGTGACGCGTTCGGACACTACGCCGCTGGCGCTGGTCGTTGGCTGCTCCGATGAACCGGTGGCCGCGGCGAGCGAACGCATGAGAAGCGAAAGCGCTCGCACGAGTGCGAGACCCACTCCGACCAGGATGAGCACGATCACCGAATCGCGAGACATCACGTCTTGTCGTCCGTCTTGGTACCCGGGCCAGCGTCTTCGGTGTCGAGCGCGGCAAGGCGTTCATCGATCCGCGCCGCGGTTTCGGAAGACTCACTCGTTGCGGCGGAGCCTGAGGTGCTCGCGAGCTTTCGTGATCGCACCCAGCGACGACCACCACCCCAGCCTAGGAGACCGATCGCGAAAAGCGCTCCGCCGAACGGAACCAAGTAGAGAGCTCGGTCCATTCCTGTCTCGGACGGAACCGCGACCGCAATCGCCCCGTAACGCGCGCGATAGTTTGCTTCGACTTGCGCGGGCGTCGCTCCACGAGCGATCTCATCTCGGAGCTCGGTACGTTTCTCTTCGGCCCAGGTGCAGCCACAGGATGCGAGATCGAGGCGCTGACATCCGCCGCACATGCAAAGCAGGCGCTCGAACATCACGCGCTCTTTCGCGTCTTCGATATGAACGGACCCTGCGTGAAGCGAGCTAGTGTCCTGCGCGCGCGCGCTGTGGGCGAAGAGTGCGATTGCAAAGATCACGAGAGGCAGAATCGCAGCCGCGGTGGCGATATGGCCTGCACGTCGCTCACGAGGAGAGGCGCTCTGTCCGAGGAGCTCGGTCAGGCTGGGCGCCAGCGAGATGGCGCACCCAAGAATCAAGATGAGTCCGCCGATCCATATGAGCGGTACGAACGGACGGAGAATGATCTTGAACGCGGACATCTGCGTATTGGGGTTCACGTTGCTCAGGATCACGTAGATGTCGCGCATCGAGTCCGTGCGGATCGCGACTTCCGTGGTGGGCGATTCCGGCATGGTTCGGTATCGGTTCTTGCTGGGATGGATGCGCCCGAGGTACTCGCCGCGACGGGAGATGCTGACGTCTGCGATCAACATCTGCTTGTTGACGTCGCTCTCTTGTCGCAGCGCATCGAAGCGCACGGAGTACTCGCCGATCGTCGTCGCGGAGCCCGGACGAAGGGCGATCTCACGTTCGGTGTCGTACGCGGAGCCCGTAAATCCGATGTACATCACAACGATCGCGGCATGCACGATGTAACCGCCGTACCGGCCGCGGTCGCGCATCACCAAACGTGCGAATGCAACGACAACGTTCTCGCGATGGGCTCGCATGCGGGCAAGTGTTCCGCGCGCGAACTCCTGAACGAGGCCGCCGATGCAGAACGCACAGAGGGCCGTGGAGGCAACTGGGTTTCGCGAATAGATCGCGCCGATGATGCGGGTGACCAGCGGAGCGTGTGCCTCGATGGGATCACCAAACGTCGCGGGGTAGCCAAGCTTGGCACCGAACGCGACGTGGAGAATCGCGACGAGGATTCCAAGCGCAACGGGAGCGATGAAGGCCTCGCGAAGTTGGCGGCCGGAAGCCTTACGCCATGCGACCAGGGGCCCGTAACCCATTAGTGCGAGAAGCAGAAGACCGAGCGGAACCATCCACCGATTGTAGAAAGCCGGTCCGACAGTGACGGTCTCTCCGCGAACGGCCTCCGAGATCACCGGCCACATCGTCGCAAGTAGAACGAAGAGGAACTGAAAACCGAGAATCCAGTTGTTGAGGAGGAACGCGAACTCACGCGAGACCGCGGATTCAAGTGTGGCGGGTGCAGCAAGCTTGGGTCCGCGCCAGACGACGAGACCGATGCACGCCACGCTCATGATGATGAGGTAGACGATGAAGTAGATCCCGATGTCCGACTTTGCGAACGAATGAACGCTTGCGATCAACCCTGAGCGAGTGAGGAACGTTCCGAAGATGGTGAGCAGGAACGTCGCCATCACGAGAAAGATGTTCCATGACCGAAACATCTCGCGGCGCTTTTGGATCAACACCGAATGAACGAAGGCGGTCCCGGTGAGCCATGGCATGAACGATGCGTTCTCGACGGGGTCCCAGGCCCAGTAGCCGCCCCAACCAAGCTCTTCGTAGCTCCACAGCATGCCGAGCATGTTGCCGACCGACAGGGACATGAACGCGAAGAGCGTCCAGCGGCGACACGCATGAATCCACGTCGCGTCGACGTTTCCCGTTACGAGTGCAGCCACGCCGAAGGCGAACGGAATCGACCACGAGATGAGGCCCGTGTAGAGCATGGGTGGATGGATCACCATCCAGTAGTTCTGAAGAAGCGGGTTGAGCCCTTCGCCATCGGGCGGTGCTCCGCTCACGTTCAGTGCGAATGGGTTAGCAGCGAACAGCATGAGCACGCAGAAGAACAGAACGATGCTCATCAGAGTCGCGATGATCCACGGCTGCAAATCGCGGTGACGCGACCCGAGATGATGAATGCATAGCGCCGAGAAGAGGGTCAGCAGGAACGTCCACCACAAGAGCGAGCCGTCCTGACCACCCCAGAGCGAGGTCACGAGGTACACGATCGGCATCGACCTATCGCTGTAGTGACTCACGTAGCGGATGCGAAAGTCGTGGGTCTGAAACGCATACGCCAGCGTGAACACGGCAGCGACAACGAAGAAGAAGGTCGTCCCCACGCCGTAGCGCGCGGCATCCAGCCAGCCCGGGCGGCGCGAACCCATAACGCCGGCCGCGAGCGTGTACGCGGCGGACACCATGATGGTGCAGATGATCAGGTTGCCCAGAAACGGTATGTCGAGCTGTGGCACGGCGTGCTTTCGGCCAGGAAGACTGGCGCGGGCGGAACGTAGCAGGAGGTCGCGGGACAGGCGCGTGGAACCCAAGCGAATGAGCGGATTTTACAGCACAAATAAACGTGATACGGTCCGCGCTCTCATGACCTTGACCTGGAAGATCGTCGGTATCTCCGCGGTAGTCGCGGTGCTAATGACGATCGGAACGGGCGCTTACGCAGCGCGCCGACGGCCGCGCGCTACCACGTTGGTGGTCGATGGGAACACCGTTGTCAGTGTTCTCCGCTTCCCGGACGGTACCCGCGAAGTGGTGGCGGCACATGGACGCGAGACGACCGCGTACTCGGTTTCGGGTGACAGGACCGGCTACGTGGTGAAGCCCGCATCGGGCGCGCCATCGTTCCACATGACCGTCACCAGTGACCGTGAGTTGGCCCGGTCGATCGCGCGCCTTCACAACTAAGGCGCAAAAAAAGTTCCGCACAGTGTCTATGTGCCCGGGACGAAGAACGTCCCGTGCAGTGTTTCCGCGCAGTTCTGCCGTGCAGTGTTCGCATCCTGCGGCGCGTAGAAGAGGAGCTCGTCGGAGGTGACAACTTGCTCGACACCGAGGATGCCGGCCGTTGTGGAGGGCATGGCGCGGCACCCCCCTACGGGCGAAGCAGGGCACTGCTCGACGATCGTTGGCACTTGTCGGCGCCCACCTTCGCCGGGATTGCACGCCGCAGTGTCGACAGCGTTGCGCAAGCAAATCGGAATGATGCCGCTGATCGTCATCGTACACGCTCGTCGTCCCGTCGCGCAGACACCGTCATCGATGACACGGCCGCCGTTCTCCACGCACTCGCGGGCGTTGAGGTCCATCACGCAGGGGCGTTCGATTCCCGCGCGCGTCGAATCGACGCACGTTGGGTTTGCGCATACGCCGGCCCGACAACGGTACTCGTTGAAGCAGTCGACGTGCTGCGAGCAACTCTCGCCAAGGTCACGCGAGCGAGCTGGGACATCCACGCGCACGACATCCGCTGCAGCTGCCGTGTCCGGTGCAGCCGACGCGTCCCCAGTCGTTCGCGCCTCTTGTCCACACGCTGCCGCGGTCACGAATAGTGCAAACGAGGAAAGCGAGATCGTGCGCATGACGAAACGGGTATCACGTGGGTCTAGGCAAGGTCAAAGACCAACACTTCCGCGGCATCGCGCGAAGTGCCCTCGATGCGGACCGGCTCGTCCGTGATCGCTGCTGCGTCGCCTGCGACGAGGTCGTGGCCGTTGATGCGAATGTTGCCCCGAGCGACGTGGACCCACGCGTGACGGCCAGTCGAGAGAACGTGCGTTGCGCGCTCGCCCTCTTTGAAGAGTCCGGCGAAGAGTTTCGCGTCTGCGTTGACGGTGACCGAGCCTTGTTCGCCTGCTGGCGATGCGACGAGGCGTAGCGACCCGCGCTTCTCCGACTCGGTGAAGGTTTTCTGCTCGTATCCCGGCGCGATCCCGTTGCGCGCAGGATTGATCCAAATCTGGAGGAAGTGGACAGCTTCCTCCTCAGACGCGTTGAATTCGCTGTGGCTGACGCCCGTGCCTGCGCTCATGCGCTGCACGTCGCCCGGTCGAATCGTGGCGCCTGTACCCATGGAGTCGCGATGCTCGAGCCCGCCCTCGAGCACGTAGGAAATGATCTCCATGTTGTGATGCGCGTGCGTCCCGAATCCTTGGCCAGGGGCGACGCGATCTTCATTGATCACGCGTAGGCCGCGGAAACCCATGTGCGCTTCGTCGTAGTAGCTAGCGAACGAGAACGTGTGAAAGGAATCGAGCCATCCGTGGTTGGCGTGGCCGCGCTCATTGGCCTTGCGAAGGCGAATCATGAACGCAACTTGGTCTCGTAGACCGAGCTGGCAAGCGCCGAGCTACCGCGCACGCTTCAGAGGTGAGCGAGCTTCGCTGCGATTTCGGCGTCCGAGAGACGGTCGGCGTTTGTTACCGTCAGCGAAACGTTACCGTCGAGCGTGCTCATCACGGCTTCCGCGCTGCCATCACCGAAGCGAACCACCGCAACGGTGTTTCCCTTGTAGTCGAGGACATTGCTAGTGGCGCGGCAGGGGCGCACGAGCGACCCAGGGGACACCGCGACGCCGACGAGAAGAGCCGTCAGAAGAGTTGCCAGCATGTGAGAGCGGAGCTTCATGACGTACCTCGTGCTCTATTCAGCACGCACCGTACCAACCCGAACGATGGAATTTCCCATGTAGTTGCCATGAAATGCAGAAGCCCCCTGAGGACAACCGTGTCGCGATCGACAGGGTTATCGGTCAGGAGGCTCCAGTTCTGCGCGTGAGGTTGATGAGATGAGGCTAGGTGGCGTCTTCGAACTCTGCGTCGACAACGTCCGACTTCTTCTTGGTGCCTGCGCCGTTTGGAGCGCCAGCAGGAGGAGCCTCGCCGCCAGCTTCGCCCGGTGTGCCGGTCGCTGCTGAGTACGCCGCAGTAGCGACGTCGTGCGACATCTTCTGGAGAGCTTCCATCTCCGTCTTGATGGCGTCGCTGTCCTGTCTGTCGATCGCGCCGCGCAGGGCCTTCACGCGATTTTCGATCTCAGCAACCTTGTCGGCAGGAAGCTTGTCCTTGGACTCCGCGAGAATCTTCTCCATCGAGTGGCAGAGCTGATCTGCGGAGTTCCGCATTTCGATCTCTTCGCGGCGCTTCTTGTCTTCGGCTTCATGCGAGGCAGCGTCTTGAACCATCTTCTCGATCTCGTCTTTCGAGATGCCGCTGTTCGCGGTGATGGTGATGCGCTGGTCCTTGCTCGTGGCTTCGTCCTTTGCCGTGACGCTTAGGATGCCGTTGGCGTCGATGTCGAAGGTGACCTTTACCTTCGGAACTCCACGCGGTGCGGGGAGGATGCCTTCGAGGTGGA
>CAZWQH010000195.1:0-9077 GCA_964635815.1 uncultured Sandaracinaceae bacterium | reverse complement strand
GTTACGAGCGTGGGAGCCGTCGCGATGCTCTCGAACCACGTCGCGGCTGGAGGCTGCTCGAGCAGCTGCGCAACTTGGTCGTCGGTCCAAGTCATCCCGAGAGAAGAGAGACGCTCTTTGAGTGGTGGGTGACTGTCGAACGGATGCGGCGTGATGGACTCGTGTAAGTCGAACGCGAGCTTCGGGGTCCGCACATAGTCCAGGAAACCGTTCTCGACACGCTTTCCAATCGCCAGGTCGGAATGGACCTGCCGCTGTTCGAAGAGCTGCTCTTCGACTCGATCGCGGTATCGCGCGTACGCACCGACACGCACCAACGCTCGCGCAGCGGCTTCGGGGGATACGAGCCTCCCCGCGCTTGCATCCGCGGCGTGCTCACGGCGTCGGCGCTCCTTGGACAGTGCGAGCTCGTACCCGCTTCTGTATAGCAGCATCAGATAGAAGACAGGTCGTGAGAGACCAACAGCCAGCGCGTTCAGGTAAACCGCAAAACGTTGAAGCAGCGGCGAGAGCTTCCGCGAGAACGCGGTGTCTCCACCGCTGAAGTGCGCCATCTCGTGACTGAGCACGGCGTCCGCCTCTGCCCGATCGAGCACTTTGAGCAGCGACAAGCTTACGTAGAGTGATCGCCCCGTGAGCGTCTTGTCACGAAGCACGAGCTCCGACTCGGTGACGAAGAAGTTGTCGTCGATTCCCGCGATGAGTTGCTTCGGTGGATCCGTGTCCAAGCGCCGGCAGAGCTCGCGAACGCGTGACCAAAGCTCTGGCGCGTCTTGCTCGGAGATCAGCTCGCCATTGATCGGCATCGCTCGCTCGGTGCCCTGGAAGATGCTCTTCACGACGACGAAGATCGCGATGACCGCGAGCACGCCGATGACGAGGATGAGCTTGATCGAATAGACCTGGAGCCACAGCGCGGTCATCCAGAACGAGAGGAACGTCGCCAGGCCCGCCTGGAGAACGACCTGCAGCGCGCTCGTTGCGCGAAGCGCGTTCCATGCGATCGCGATGTTGCCGTAGAGCTTCGACGGCCACGCAAACGCTGCGCCCACCGACAACGCGATGATGCCGAGGGAGAAGACCGCGAGCGCTATCGCTGCGATGGCCGCGAGCCAGGCCCAGGTGAACTGCGAGTAGTCCGAGCATACGTCTGCTATCCAAGCGGGATCGTCCGCACGACGCTCCGCGCTACAGATCGACGACATCGGGACCGCGTTGACGTACGCGCGCGCCTGCGCGCGCTGCTCCCGTGAGAGCGACGCGTCGCTCTCGATGTGTTTCAGGTTCCCCTCCAGGTGGATCGAGTCATATCGGTTCGTCGCGTGATACGCGAACCACAGGCTGAAGAGCGGGATCGCAAACAATACGGTTACCGGTAGGACGTACGTCCGTGCGAACGAAGGCTCCTTCATGACTCGATCTCTCCCTCCAACTCGTCGTCGCGCGTCGTGTCCACATCGGCGCTGCGTCCCGCGAGCAGCAGATATGCATAGAGCGCAACGCCCATCAGTCCAGCGAACGTTAGCTTCAGCCACGATGGAATCACGGGATCGTGGATTTGGCTGATGGTTCCCTCTATCAACCCTGCGACGACCAGAATCGGCATGCCGCCCGCGGCGATCAGGACCGCCCGCAGTGCCTCGTTTCGTAAAGCCTCTGGGCGTGGCAACCGGCCTGGCATCACGATTCCGCGTGCGAGCACGAAGCTCGCGCCTCCGACGATTACGATTTCCGTGAGCTCCGGAATTCCGTGGGGCAAGATCCAGGCGACGAAGAACGTTCCCTGACCCGCTGCGAAGTACTGCACAGCCAGGGCGCCCAGTGGAACGCCGTTCGCAATCAACAGGGCTCCTGACCCCACGCCAAAGAGAATTCCCGCCGCAAAGATCAGAAAGCTGACGCGGATGTTGTGTGTGAAGAGTTGGGTCGCGAAGGCTGCGCCCGCGTCCGCGGAGAGCGCGGTACCCTTCTCACTCTCCACGCGCTCTGTTGGCGTCGTGAGCAGATGTTGCTCGGGGACGAGCGCTGTCGCCGCGTTCGGATCGAGCACCATCCCGATTGCGCCCACCCCCGCGCCCCCGAATAGCAGCGCGGCGGACAACGCGATGGGCCGCCACTCCGCGCGGACCAACCGTGGAAAGCCGTGCGTGACGAACCGAATGATCCTATTCGCGCGAGCTTTGGGTCTTCGCGAGTAGATCACGGAGTACGCGTTACCCACCAACGTGTTCAGGTAGTCGATTGTCGCCGCATCGAGCTCTGCTGCGCGGACACGCACGAGATCACTCGACGCCGCACGGTAGAGATAGCCCAGCCGCTGCGTCTGCTCGATCGTGAGCGATGCTTCGCCATTCGGAGCGATCGGTTTTTCGATCAGGGTGAGGAGGCCCTCGAGCTCGTACCACAAGGGCGCGCGCTCCTTGAGGAATCGATCAGAGCGAAACGCTTGCACGGACCGAGTCTACAGTCTCAAAGTAGGCCCGCAACGCACATGGAAGCATTCCGCAAAGACTCTGAGCAGAGCCGCAATCAGAGCTCGCATGCAACACGCACCGAAGTCGCTACCGCGCGAGCTGGCTTTCTCCTTCGTACGCCGGAGGGCGTGGAGTTCGAGCACGTCCTGGCGGGCTTGGGGACGCGTTGTTCGGCTTGGCTCGTGGATACTTTTCTCGTCCTGACAGTGCTGGCCGTAATCTTTTCCATTCTGTCTCCGATCTTCACGATGGCTGGGGGCTTTGGCAGCGCCCTGGCCGTCCTCATCTTCTTCCTCCTTTGGTGGTGGTATGCGGCGATCGCAGAGTGGATGTTTCGCGGGCGCACCCTAGGGAAGGCGTTCTTCAAGATTCGTGTCGTCGATCAGCGGGGATTCCCGCTGACGTTCCCGCAAGCCGTGGTTCGAAACATGCTTCGCATGATCGACATGCTTCCGATCACCTACCTTGTCGGTGCCATCAGCTGCATCGTCGACCCGCTCGAACGACGTCTGGGCGATCTCGCGGCCGGCACGGTCGTGATTCGGAGTGAAGCAAGAGATCCGCGTGCAATCGGAACCTCGAGCGAGCGTGCTCTCTTCGCGCAAGACCCGTTGCTCGTCCGCGCCGCGCGCCGCGTGACTACGAACGAACGCGACGCGATGGTTGCGCTTGCGCTCCGACGTGAGCGCCTGCCTCTCACGACGCGAGTCGAGTTGTTCGGGCAGCTTGCGACGCATCTCGAACGACGTCTTGGAATCGCACGACCTCCGCACCTTTCCGAAGAGCGATTCGTACTCGGTTTGCTCGACGCAGCGTCTGCTTCCTGAGTGCTTACAGGCTCCGCAAGTGATCCCTCTAGGTTCCGTTGACGAGGTGTGTCTCTCGTGGGAGACCGCCGCGAACAGACAGCAAACACACATACGCGACGAGGCGTAGGGAAGTCCGGTGAGAATCCGGCGCGGCCCCCGCCACTGTTACCGGTGACACGCTACACGCAGCACCTCCACTGACTCGCTCAACCTGGTTGAGACGTTGGGAAGGACGTAGACGTGGATGACCCGGAGCCAGGAGACCTTGCCCGTCGCTCTTGTTCGAAACGTGACCGCGGGTGGCGGGCGATGCGAATTCCTCGAGCCCTTCCTGGCGCGAGTCTCGCTGCGCTTCTCTGCCCCGAAATCCTCGGGAGCCAGAATGACAATCAAAAGCGCGACGACAGAATCGACCTCGTTCACATTCACCGCTTGCACCCTCGTGATGCTCGCGCTCTGCAGCGCAGCCGGGTGCTCGAACGAGGCGACGGTTCCTCCGGGCAGTGACGCCGGACGAGGTACGGATGGTGGAGTCATTCACACGGACGGAAGCTCCGCCGCGGATGGCGGTGTGGTCGCCACCGATACGGGCGCGAGCACGGATGGCTCAGCTCTCACCGATACCTCGACGCCCGTTGATGCCGCCGGACCCAGTGCGTACGTCGTTTTCTCGACGAGCAACTACTCGAACGCGGGCGAGCTCGGTGCGATTTCAGGCGCGACGCGCGTTGCGTCGACTCGTGTTGCCACCACCGACCAGGACACGGTCGTCGCGACATCGAATATCGGACGCGCGTACGCACTCGAGCGCGGAGCCGGAAACCTCGTGTTGCTCGACGTCACCGCGACGGGCATTGCGATCAACTCGCGTATCGCGCTTGGAGCCGCAACCGCTCCGTATTCGTACAACCCACAATCGGCGCTGCAGATCAACGCGAACGAGGTGTACGTCACGTTCGGAGCGGACAGTCAGATCGCGGTCGTAAACGTCAGCACGCGACTGGTGAGTCGAATGATCGACCTTTCGCCCCTTGCGTCGTCACTCGACACCGAATCGAACGTGAACGCGGCCGCAATGGCGCTGTCTGCGGATGGAACACGCGCGTTCGTCGCGCTCGGTCGCTATTTCTTCGAAGGGCCTCAGATGCGCCTCGCGGCCGGCAGTGTGCTCGCGGTGATCGACACCGCGACTCACCAGCTGGTCGATACGGATTCGGCAATGGCGGGCACTCAGGGCGTCGCTCTCACAGCGCCGAACCCAATCGCGCTCGTTTGGTCAACGCGCAGCTCTACTCTGTTGATCGCAAGCGTCGGCCTCTACGGTTCGAATGATGGCGCGATCATGGAGCTCAATCCCACGACGCTGGCGCTGAGCCCGGTGACCGACGAGACAGCCCTTGGTGGCGACATCGATACGTTTACCGCCGACACGGAGAGCGGGGCGATCTTCGTGAGTGCGGGAGGCAGATTGCTTAGCGTGATGCGCGGAGCAGCGCCGAGCGCAGCGCCCATTGCAACGGGAGTCAGCATGGTCACCGTAGCGAACGCGACTCTCTTCGTTGGTGTGCGCGTCGCGACCGACGCGGGAACCGGCAGCGCGATTCGCACGTTCGCGTTGCCTGCGCTCAGCGACAACACACCCGCGGGCGGAATCGCCGTTGGAGCGCACGGGCTCGCTTCGCTAGGCGCCGTTCTGTGACCCAGACTCTCCGTACCGTTCTCGCGTCCGTAGGCGTGCTCGTGTCGTTTGCGGGATGCGCAGCAGAGTCGCGCCTCACTAGCTTCGTGCAGAACGTCGTCTCGTTCCGCGCAGGTGAAGGCGCGGGATTCGGTGCGGAGAAATTTCCATCCGTCGTCTACGGAGGTCCGCGCGGGGGGGGAATCGCGCGCGGCAGCATCGATGTGCTGACGCTCGGTGATCGCGGGGAAATCGTCCTCGACATGGGACGCGACATCGTCGACGGCCCGGGTCCCGACTTCGTGGTCTACGAGAACGCATTCCAAATCGCGGGAGGCAATCTCATATTCACCGAGCCCGGCGCTGTTGCGGTCAGCCTCGATGGCGTGACGTTTACCGACTTTCCATGTGCTTCCGAGTACCCGTTCGCCGGTTGCGCTGGCCTGGCACCGGTCATTGCAGATGGGGATGATCCTCTGCGTCGCGATAGCTGCGGCCCATCGTCGACGCTCTGCGAAGGAGGCACCATCGCTGGTGGCGGTGACGCATTCGACCTCCACGATGTGATGCTGACTAGGGTCCGGTTTGTGAGGATTCGAGACATCGGCAGGGGCCTGGTGTCTCCGCCAACGACTGGGTTTGACCTGGACGCAGTAGCCATCATCGAGCCGTAGAGCGGGGGTTCACGACTTAAAACTCCTCGATCGTGTTCAACCTATGCGCCGGACGGCCGTGGCACTCCCCTTGCATTTGTCAGCGCCTGCAAGGGATGGGTGCGGCCATGATGCTCCGAAATAGATCGTCGATCGCGATTGTGTCCGTGCTCCTCGGCGTAACGAGTTGTGCGGCACCGAGTGGTACTGCAGGCAACGGACGAGAGAGGCTCTGCTACGGCAAATGCGACGAAGGCGGCGAGGGCGTCTCGCAGCTGGGCGGCTACGACTACATCATCGTCGGCTCGGGCGCGGGAGGGGGCCCTCTCTCCGCGAACCTCGCGCGCGCCGGGAAACGCGTGCTGCTTCTCGAAGCAGGCGGCGATCCTGCGATCAAAGACGAAAAGGAGAATGCGAACTACAGCGTTCCTGCCTTTCATACGCGGTCGACTGAAGACGACGCCATGCGATGGGACTACTACGTCCAGCACTTCGAAGACGGCGACCCGCGTGCTTCTCAGGACGACAAAGCTGTTTGGGATAGTCCCGACGACAGTGGCAAGCCTCGCGTGTTCTATCCACGTTCCGGTGCCCTAGGCGGTTGCACTTCGCACAATGCGCTCATCACGGTCACTCCGCACGAGAGCGATTGGCAGAAAGTCCACGCGCTTCGGGATCGTGAAGACGACGACTCGTGGGCACCGGCAAACATGCGCAAGTACTTCGAGCGCGCGGAGCGAAACCGATACGTAAAGAACCGATCGGGCGAAGATGGAACCGGTCATGGATTCGACGGTTGGCTCTCGGTCGAACGCGTGGAAGCGGGACAAGCTGCCTTCGATGCGCCGTTCCTGTTCACTGCGCTCGCTGCTGCTTCGAACGTGGGCGACAATGGCTTTGGCAACATCTTCAATCTGCCAGGTCGCCTCATCGACGTGATGAACGGGGACATCAACTCTGCGGATCCGGGCCGCGACACCCGAGAAACCGTTTTTGGCATCCCGCAAGCAATGGCCAACGGAAAACGCAACGGAACGCGAGAGCTCATTCTCGAGACCGCGCGTGCGTACCCAGACAATCTCACGATCCTCGCGCGCGCTCTCGTCACGAAGGTCATCTTCGATCGCTCCGGTGCCGCGCCTCGCGCGATTGGTGTCGAGTTCATCCGAGGTACGAATCTGTATCGCGCTCATCCGGGCGCCGCGCGCGACGAGGGCCGTCCAGAGGTCCAGCGCGTCGAGCTCGCGCAAGACGAGAACGGTGGACGTCGCGGTGAGGTCATTTTGTCCGCGGGTGCGTTCAACACGCCGCAGCTCCTCATGCTCTCGGGTGTTGGAGCCAGTGATCAGCTTACGCAGCATGGAATCGAGCAGATCGTGGATCTTCCTGGTGTCGGTCGGAATCTCCAGGATCGATATGAAGTCGGTATCGTGAACCAGTTCGACGCTCCGTTTGCTGCGACTGCGCGTTGCACGTTCTCCGGGGACGAGAGCGATCCGTGTTTCCGTGAGTGGCAAGCCGCTACTCAGACAGGCGACCTTCGCGACGTCGCGTATACATCGAACGGCGGCATCATCGGTATGACCAAGCGCTCGAGCGTTTCAGGTCAAGAGCCTGATCTCTTCATCTTCGCGCTCGCAGGAAACTTCCGCGGATACGAGCCCGGCTACTCCAAACAGACGGTCGAGCTGAATCCACGCACGGTCTCTTGGCTCGTTTTGAAGGCGCACACGCGCAACCGCGCAGGCTACGTGCGTCTGCGTTCGACGGATCCGCGCGACACTCCGATCATCAACTTCAACAACTTTGCCGAAGGCGGCGAAGAAGATCTCCGGGCTATGGTCGACGGCGTCAACACCGTTCGCTCGATCGTCGACGACACGCACTCGAAGCTGCGAACACTCAACTTCTTCCGGGCGTTCGGGCGGGCTCGTCGCGTCGTAGAGACGTACCCGGGGCGGACGGAGACCAACGTCGCGGACTTCGTCGTGAACAATGCATGGGGGCACCATGCCTCGTGCACCGCGCCGATTGGCCGTGCTGACGATCCCAACGCGGTGCTCGACTCCGACTTCCGAGTTCGAGGCACCGTTGGCCTTCGCGTTGTCGACGCCTCTGTCTTTCCAGAGATTCCCGGTTACTTCGTCGTGGTCCCGACGTACATGGTCAGTGAAAAGGCCTCCGACGTGATTCTGCGCGACAACCTGTGATTCTGGCACTGGCGGAACTATGTTCCGCCCATGCTCGGCCTCGCGGTTCGCTCGTTTCGTAACCTTCTGCGTTTGGCGTTCGCGCCGGTCCTTTTCCTGCTGCATCGATTTGCGCGACCTTCCGGACCGATCCTGCACTTGAGGATCGGTTCGCACGTTGTCGACTTTGCGCCTCACAGGCCGCGCTTCGCGAAGTGGTTCGACCGTGCGCTCGGGCGGACGCGCCGTACCAGCTCCACGTATCGGTTGCAGCGTCTTGCGACCCACATCGCAGGCGACGCACGGATCACGAGCGTCCTTGTCGAGCTTCCACGCGCTGCGATGGGGTACGCAACCGCCGAGAACCTTCGCGATGTTTTGGTCACGCTCCGAAAGGCTGGAAAAGAGGTCGTCGCGTACCTGCCGCAAGGCGGCGCGCTACGCGAGTACTTCATCGCTTCCGCGGCGAATCGAATCGCGCTCGGTAGCGGCGCGACGTTGTCGTTCACGCCAGTCTCGACTGAATCGCAGTACCTCGGCGAGCTCCTCAACCGACTCGGAGTGGAGATGTCCGTCCACCGCAGGGCTGAGTACAAGACCGCGATGGAGTCCTTTGCTCGGACGTCGATGTCCGACGAGCAGCGCAAGCAACTGATCGCGGTCCTCGAGACCGTCGATGCGCGCGTTCGCGGGGGCTTGGGGGAGCGCCTAGGCGATCGCACTGCGGCCGCGTTCGAGGGCGTGTTGTTCTCGGAAAAAGCCGCGCTCGCGTCGCAACTCGTCGACGCAGTGGTTCACGAGGACGAGCTCCCTACGCTGTTTCCCAAAACAGCGAAGGATGAATGGCAGCGTCTCGCCGGCGCTGCTGCGGCGTTTGCTTGGTACGAATGGAAGCTGTTTGCGCCCGTGCGCCGTGCTTCCTACATCGCGGTCGTACCTCTGACGGGTTTGATCCGAGAGCCGCAGATGGGTGCAGAGATGCATCCCACGGTCGCGGCACTTCGCGCGGCGCGTTCCGATCCGCGTGCGAAGGCGATTCTGCTGTACGTGGATTCTCCGGGAGGCTCGGCCGCGGAAAGCGTGCGTTTGCACCGCGCGGTCGTTCGGGCGAACGAGAAGAAACCCGTGATCGCTTATTTCGCGAACACGGCCGCGAGCGGGGGCTACTATGCCGGGGTTGCCGCCCGTCGCATCGTCTGCAGAGAGACGACGATCACCGGATCGATCGGCGTGATTCTCGGGCGACCGTCGGTTGCTCGAGTGCTCAACGCGCT
>CAZWQH010000194.1:0-9084 GCA_964635815.1 uncultured Sandaracinaceae bacterium | reverse complement strand
GATCACCGCGGCGTTCAACGCGTTCATCTTGTCCGGACGCGCGATCGTCAGGGTCGTAGTCGGTCCTCGTTCGATCTTCAGGAAGTCAGGCATCGTGTGTTCCTCTTTCAGTCGTCACTTCGAGTAGTGGTAGAACCCGCGACCGCTCTTACGCCCAAGCCATCCAGCCGCCACGTAGTTTCGGAGAATCGTCGCCGGGCGATACTTGTCATCGCCGAGGTCGCGGTGAAGGACTTCGGCGATGAAGAGGACGGTGTCGAGACCAATCAGGTCCGCGAGCTCGAGCGGACCCATCGGATGATTCAGCCCGAGCTTTGCGCCCGTATCGATATCCGCAGCCGTTCCGACACCTTCTTGAAGCGTGAAGCACGCTTCGTTCAGAAACGGAATCAGCATACGATTGACCAAGAACCCGGGCGCATCGTTCGATGTTACGACGGTCTTCCCCATTTTCTCGGCGAGCGTTCTTACAACGGCATAGGTCTCATCGGAGGTCGCCACACCGCGAACAACCTCGACGAGCTTCATTACCGGAACCGGATTCATGAAGTGCATTCCGATTACGAGCGGAGCGCGCTTTGTCGCAGCTCCTAGTTTTGTGATCGAGATGGACGATGTGTTCGAGGCAAGAATCGCGTTCGGACCGAGCGCAGCGTCGACCTTGCGGAGAATGTCCAGCTTGAGGTCGAGGTTCTCCGTCGCTGCCTCGACGACGATGTCGCAGTCCGCAAGCTCCGCGTGAGCACCAATGGCCTTGATGCGACTCACGGTCGCGTCACGCACCTCAGCGGTGAGTTTGCCTTTTTCGACAAGTTTGCCGAGATCGGAAGCGATGCGCGCCTTACCTGCTTCCGCGAGCTCCTTGCTTGCATCGAGCAGCGTCACATCAAAACCGGACGCCGCGGCGACCTGCGCGATTCCGCGTCCCATTTGGCCTGCACCCACGACTCCGAATCGTCGAATTTCCATAGTTCGGGTGGAATGGCGCTGACGTCGGATTTCGTCAAGCCGCTAGACTAACGGCCGCTTTACAACGAGCGAGCGACCCACAACGGTGCGCTGAAGTTCCGCCACCGCAAATCATCCTCACGGCGAAGACGCACGCGGGCCGAGTAAGCGCCAGGCTCGCCAGCGAGCGCTTCCTCGATCTCCGCGAGGTCGAGGTAGAGGACGTCTTCCGGCGCATCAAGAACGTCAGCGGCGACCAGTTGGCGTCCGCTCTGGAGAGCCGCGCGTCGCAAGCGAAGTTGAGCCCCCGCGACGAAATCGCAGACGTGCCCCTTCGCACTCGCAAGCCGCGACAGCACGAGCGCGAGCGTCGCCACGATGCTCTCTCTCGCTACGCCAACACCGATGAGCGCGGATTCCCGCCGCGCCAGTCGGAAGAGCTCGTCGGTAGCTTCCGCTCGTAGCCGTTCCCGCGCGTCGTGATTCTCGTGCTGCGCGCGCGTCGCCGCTCGGACGGTCTCCGCCAAGTCTTCGCCCAGAGCAGGCGGCACGATGTCCAAGCTAAACACGCGAGTGTCCAAGCAGTCGGAGGCGAAGGCGGAAAGGTCCGCTCGAAGCGCGCGGGTAAGCTTCTCGGCATCGGCTTCGACTCCGCCCTCGCTTACGACCGCCCTTCCAAGTGCGACCAATCCGCCTTCGATGCGCCGTGTGGTGCGGGTAGCGCGCGGCGAGAACAACGCGGAAGCAGTCGGTCGCGGAAGCGGGCCAAGAACGGCTTCGATCGCGGAGCGAACAGCGAGCGTTGCGAGGCGAAGACGCTCGAGGACACGGAGCCCGTCCACGACGGTACGCTGCCGCGCTCGCAGCTCGTGCACCAAAGCGCTCATGTCCAGGACGTGCAGAGCAACGGCATCGTAGCGAGTCAGAAGCGGCGTGCGCAGAACGACGAATCGTCGAGCGCTGGCAATAGGAGCCGTGACGTCCGCGGCAAGTCGAAGCGCACCGATGGCGCCTTTCCCAAGGGAAACCCGCGAAGGGCTCGGCCGAGGAAAGCTGTCCTCGCGGCGGTAAGCGCGCGAGTAGATGCGCCGTACGCGAGGTGCGTCCTCAGGTTCGTCGCCTTGGCGCAATGCCATGTCGAGCGTATCGACCGCCAACGGCGCAACCGTGCCTTCGTCCGCAGCAACCACCGAAATGCGGCGGAACGGCTCGTCTGTGAAAGAGGGTTGGAGAGCCGGCAATCGAGGCGTGGAAAATGAGACTCGCGAGCCTTCCACTCGCCAGTCGAACTCGATGGGCCGACCCAGAGCGAGCTGAGCGCGGTCGGCGGCATCCGCAACACGTTCGACCACGTCCCGCGCTACAGCCGCAGAGGACGCTGAGTCCGAAACAATGCGCATCGTTCTCCGGTCGACTACCCAAGGAGCGGATGCGTCTTGCCAAACCGCGACCAACTCGGGGTCGCCGCGCCTCGGCTCGACGCTCGATACACTGCCCATCGCCACCGCACCGTCGTCCATGAGGCGCATTCCCGCCCGCGAAAGCTCGTAGACGAGCGATTGCTGATCGGATCCTGTTCCGGGCGCGGTGACTGCGACGTCCATGAAGCGCTCGGTCTACGTCCGCTCGATGATGACGGCAACCGCTTCGCCGCCACCGATGCAAAGCGTCGCAAGACCGCGCTTCACGTTTCTGTCGACCATCGAATGGAGCAGCGTCGTCATGACGCGCGCTCCGGAGGCGCCGATTGGGTGCCCCAGCGCAATCGCGCCGCCACGAACATTGACTCGCGAGTGGTCCAGATTGCACTTCTTCATCGCAGCCATCGCGACCACCGCAAAAGCCTCGTTGATCTCGTACAAGTCGATGTCGTTGGCCGAGAGCCCGGCGCGCTTCAGGGTGGACTCGATGGCGCCGACGGGCGCTGTTGTGAACCACTCCGGCGCCTGTGCGTGCGAGCCGTAAGCGATGATCTTGGCCATGGGCTTGAGCCCGTGTTTCTTTACCGCGTCAGCGCTCGCAAGAACGACCGCCGCGGCGCCGTCGTTGATCTTCGAGGCGTTGGCCGCGGTGATCGTCCCGTTCTTGTCGAACGCTGGACGAAGCGAGGCCATCTTGTCGGCGTTCCCTCGCTTGGGCTCTTCGTCTTCACTGACAACGACGTCGCCTTTCTTGGACGCAATCGTGACGGAAGCGATTTCGTTCTTGAACGCGCCCTCGACCTGCGCGTTCAACGCGCGTCGATAGGACTCCTTCGCGTACTCATCCTGTGCTTCGCGGGTGAAGCCCATCTCCTTGGCACAAAGCTCTCCGCAGTTGCCCATATGCGTGTTGCCGTATGGATCCCAGAGGCCATCCAAGATCATGGTGTCTTGAATCTCGCCGTGTCCCATGCGGAAGCCACTCCGCGCCTTGGGAAGGATGTACGGCGCATTCGTCATCGATTCCATCCCGCCCGCGACAACGATTTCTGCATCGCTCAAGCGGATGGACTTCGTGCCAAGAACGATGGACATCAGACCCGAGCCGCAGACTTTGCCGACCGTGGTCGCCGGAACTTTGTCGGGCACGCCGGCGTACTTCGCAGCCTGACGAGCCGGTGCTTGTCCTTCGCCGGCAGTGAGCACGTTGCCCATATACGTCTCGTCGATCAAATCGGGTTTCACTCCCGCCCGTTCGATCGCCGCAGCGATGGCAGTTGCGCCGAGACGAGGAGCAGAGACATCACCCAACGCTCCTTGGAACGATCCGATGGGGGTACGTGCTGAACCGACGATGAACACTTCGCGAGTCATGTTTTGCTCTCCGAATCCGGGTGCGCTGCGCCGACCTGGTCTCAAGTCGGCTACTTGTTGTTCCGCGAGGTAGCAGCGCGTGTCAATCGAAGCCTGATGCGAGCGTGATAGGCCTCACGCTTGCGGGTGCGTCAAGCTGATGTGCGCAGGGCTTTCTGTACCAACTCCGCCGAAACGTCATAGGGATCCGTGCGCCTCGCGAGCAGAGCATCGATGTACGTGTCGAAGTGACCCGCGAGGAGTTTCTCCGAACGTTCCGCAAACGACTCCCTCACAAGGTTGAGAACCTCCAGACGCAAACGTACTCGGGTCTTGTCCGCCCCCTCGGCGCTGGTGAGCAGGTGCGCCTGATGATCAGCGCATGCCTTCGCGAGCGCCTCGATGCCTTCGCCCTTCGTCGCTATGACCTTCAGCACCGGGGGACGCCAGCGGTCCTCGTCACGCGCGGCGCCCAGACGCATGGACGCTGGGGAATGCCCGTGACCTTTTCGGGCCGCACCCGTTTCTTCTCCAAGCGCAATCATCTGCTCGAGGTCGCGAACGGTCGAGTCCGCGCCATCGCGGTCGGCTTTGTTCACGATGAAGACATCCGCGATTTCTAGGATGCCCGCCTTGATCGCTTGAATGTCATCGCCGAGACCGGGCGCCATGATCACGATGGTGGTCTGCGCGAGCCGCGCGATATCGAGCTCATCCTGGCCAACGCCGACTGTTTCGACGAGAACCACATCGCAGCCGTGCGCATCAAGAACGTGGATCACGTCACTTGCGGACCGTGACAGACCACCCAAATGTCCTCGTGTTGCGAGCGAACGGATGAACACTCCTTCGTCCAGGAAGTGTCGCTGCATCCGGATGCGGTCACCCAAGATTGCTCCCCCGGTGAACGGGCTCGAGGGATCCACCGCCACGATGCCGACGCGTTTCCCCGCTGCGCGGTAATGAACGATCAGTCGATCGACCGTGGTGCTCTTGCCCGCACCTGGAGTTCCCGTGAGCCCGATGATCGAGGCGCGCCCGGTGTGCGGATAAAGCGCCCTCATGACGTCCATGTACGCAGGCGCACGATCATCGACGAGCCGCATCGCGCGCGCCGCTGCTCGCAGATCACCTGAGACGACGCGTTCGGCTAGCTCTTGCGGCGTCGTCATCGTCGTGTTTCGTTTGTAC
The DNA here is from genome assembly GCA_964635815.1 of uncultured Sandaracinaceae bacterium. Lineage (GTDB taxonomy): Bacteria > Myxococcota_A > Polyangia > Polyangiales > JADJQN01 > CAZWQH01. The sequence goes on along the minus strand of CAZWQH010000194.1, from coordinate 4,171 downwards.
CGCGCTGATTGTGGGCGATGCAGGATTTGAACCTGCGACTTCCACCGTGTGAAGATGGCACTCTACCGCTGAGTTAATCGCCCTAAGGTCTAGGAAACGCGCGTTGCATACCGCGTTGGACTTCAAGTCGCAACACACGCTTCCTGGGAGCTGTTGTTACTTGGAATCGATCTTGGATCGAAGAATATCGCCGAAAGTTCCGAACCCGCTCTTGGCAGCTTCCTTGCGGTAGTCGAGAACTGCGCGACGTTCTTCGTCGTTGTAGAAGCCTTTGCGCGAACACTTGAGCCCGCCGTCCCGCTCGGTGCCGATGACTTTGACGTCGAGCTCGGTTCCTACTGGGAACTGCTTCTTGTGATCGGTTCCCCGCTCGGTGCCCATCTCGTTGTTCGGGATGTACCCACGCCCGCGTTTACCAAGCACACCTTTGACCTGAACGAAGACACCGTGGTGCTCGATGCGCTCCACGACGACCTTCGTGTGCCCGCCTGCTTTGGCAGACTTCGAAGCCGCGCTGTCTGGGTTCTCCGCGAGCTGCGCTGCCGCTGCCGCGGAAAGCTTGGAAAGAGATATACGACGTGCTCCGCGATCGACTCGCTCGATTACGACGTTGACGATGTCGCCCTCTTTGATGGCTTCTTTGGCGTGCTTCAGCTCTTTACCGAGCTCGGAGACATGGAGAAGACCGTCGATTCCGGGGACGAGCTCCACGAACGCGCCGAACTCTGCCACGCGGACGACCTTACCTTTGCGCGCGCTTCCTTCGACCAGCTCTGCCTTGTGAGCGACCCAAGGATCATCCTGAGTGGCTTTGAGCGACAACAGAACTCGCTCGCCGCGCTTCTCAGGAAGCTTCACGACCGAGAAGTCGAACTCTTCGCCGATTTTCGCGACGTCGCTCATGCGCGCGCCGCGGTCCCACGAAAGCTCAGAGAGGTGGACGAGTCCTTCGAGCCCACCGCCCAAATCGACGAACACCCCGAAGTCGCGATGCTGAACGATTCGGCCGTGCAAGCGCTCGCCAACCTTCAGGTTGCGAACGCGCTCGATCGTCGCTTTGCGACGTGCGCGGTCGAGGATGGAGCGCCGCGAAACGAGCAGCGGGCCTTTGAAGTTGCGCTTCTGTTCCTGCGTCTTCGCCTCGGGCTTTGGCTCTGGCGTCGCTTCGGCGGCAATCGCCGACGGCGCTGCCTCCGTGGTCGCTTCGTCGATACCTTCTGCAGGTGCAGCGTCGGCGACTGGGCTCTTATCAGCGGTCTTCTCGCCGCCCTTCTTGTCCCCACGCTTTCGCTCCTGGTGTGAGTCGCGTCCATCGCGCATCTCGCGCGGAAGCGGCACCAAGAATTCGAGCTTCTGTCCGACGTATTCTTCCGGATTGTCGATCGGCGTCAGCGACATGCCGCTCGCGGGGCAGAACGCGCGCAGACCCTCGACGAGAACGTCGAACCCGCCGCGGTTGTAACCGAACACGATTCCGCGCACGCGAGTGCGATTCTCGCGAGCCGCGATGATCACGTCTTTCGCTGCCGGAACATCGACCATGCGATTCACGATCGCGATGTGACCACTCTCGGAAATCGCTCCAATGCGACCGCGGAAGATACTGCCGACGGTTGGGGCAACAATTTCCTCGGCTGGCTCGGGAGCGAGCGCCTCGGACTGGTCTTCTTCGTCGTCGTCTGCATCTTCGACAACCGGGTCGACGTGCGGGGCGTATTCCGCTCCCGGAGACGTCAGCATTCCTGGCGTCGTCTCCGCGGCAGGAGGCGGAGCAAGCTCTTCGGCCGAAGCAGACGAAGCAGTAGCGGCGGTTTCGTCCACCGCGGACTCGCCACCAGTCAACGTCGGCTCGGTCCCATCGGTGCGCTCGACAGCGCGAACAAGACGGCGCCCTCGCTCATCTCGCTCCGCCGATGTTTCTGCTACCGGCTCCGCACCGCTCTTGGCATCTGCGACGTCCGCAACAGGAGCAGGCGGATCGATGCGCATCTGTTCGACTTCGATGTGCGGCGGGTTCCTCGGCTCGAAGATATCGACAACGGCGACGGCTTTGCCAAAGAGGTCGACCCAGAAGACTCCCCCTTCGACTTTGCTCACGCGGCCGGCGACGACTTCACCTGCAGCGAATGCATGCTTGCGGGGCTGCCCTTCGAAGAGCTTTCCAAACGGAGCGTTGATCGGACGCTTCGCTTTCGCGTCATGACGCTGCGATGGGTTCGGCTCGGCGCCGTCTACCTTCGCTTCAGCTCCGCCCTTCTTCTTGCGACGACGTCGCTTGCGCTTACCGGGGGACGTAGCGTCTCCGGAGGCAGTCTCGGCGCCCGCGTCGTCGCTGTCGCCAGCGTCGCTGTCGTTCGACGTCGAATCGTGATCGGCCGACGGATCGGATGCCTGCGCACTCTGCGCAACAGGCTCGCTCGCCGGCGATCCATTCTGTGGCACGCCATTCTGTACTGCGTCCGCGGAAGCTTGTTCCACGGGTAATGCCTCGGATTGTTCGCTCATACACCGCCCCAATGAGGGAGAGCGACCGTATGATTCGCAGTGGTTTGAGTCAAGGCTGCGCGTTCAGCCAGCTCCAGCAAGCCGCGCGGCCACCGTTAATCGTCGAGCTCGCTGATGGACAGAACCTCCCCAGCTCGCCCCAAACGACGGGCCATGTGGGGAAATCCCGCGCGCGACGCCGCTTCGGAAGCGCGACTATACGCTCCGACGGCCGCGTGTTTGTGCCGCGACCGAACGTCGGAAAGCGCCAGCGTCTCTAGGGCGGCGGCGACCACGAACGATGGAGTGGCCTCCGAAAGCCAGGCGCGGGCATGGTCGCGGTCGGCTTCATCCGGCGATGCCGCCTCACGAAACCCCGCTAGCTCGAGCTCGAGATCCGGGTCGACCGCTACGCGTGCTTGACGGAGACCTTCGGTCGCCCAACGGGTTGCCGCGTCCAAGTCACCCGCACGCGCAGAGAGCCACGCCACCACGCCACGCAAGCGGGCCGCCTCGCTTAGCTCGCCGAGCTCGTCCGCCGCTTTCACCGCATCGGCGAAATGGTTCGCACCAACGCCACGCTGATCTTCTGCGATGGCCACCCAACCAGACGCGGCCATCGTGCGCAAGCGAAGCTCCGGATTTCCGGACCGAGTGGATGCCGCATACGCCTGATCGAGCGCCGCGCGCGCGGCAACGACATCGCCCAGTCGCGCATGCGCCTCGCAAAGCGCCGCGTACACGCGCCCCGAGAGCAGCGCATCCGGAGCATCTGCTGCTGCGTCGCGCAGACGGATGATCGCAGTCTCGGGTCGCCCGCACGCGCACAAGGCACGCGCTGCAGTCAACAGAAGCAGAGTGCGCAGAACCGGATCCTTCGCGCCTTTCGCGACAGCGTGCTCGATCACCTCGCGCGCACCGTCGTAGTCGCCCGCCTCGAGCCCAGTCTGCGCGAGTGCAAGCGACCGGCGCGATCCGACGTCACCGCTGACCGTGTCGGGTACGAGCAAGGCAGTCGCGCGCGCAACGAGCGGTTCGCCAGCGGCGTGCGCGATAGCTGCTGCGTGAAGCAAGAGTTGCGACTCCTCCGCTGCTCGCGTGGTAGTTCGCTTCGCAGCTTCGGCGGCGGCCCGAAAGTTCCGGAAAGCTGCCTCGAAGTCGCCTTCTTTCTCGGCTGCGTGCGCAGCGTTGCTTCTGAGCTCCAGCGCGGATTCCCAATCGTCGGACATGGCCGCAAAACGCGCCTGGGTCTCGAGGTCTAGCGTATCGCCGCGACCCTTTGCAGCGTCCCGCGTGCGCATTGCGAGGTCACGCACTTCTTGCGGGGGACTCACGCGCAGGATCGCGCGGCGCGCATAGTTGCCGCGCACGCGAATCGCATCCATCCGCGACAAAGCCTTCTTGCGCGTGTACTCCGGCCGAGGCGTCAGTGTGCCGCGGGAGGATTTCTTGCGAGTCGACGCATTGGACAGATCCGACCATGAACCCTCGATCCATTTCGCCTGAGAGAGGTGCTGCAGAATGCTCGGCAACGGCGCATCTGGAAACATCGCTTCTAGAGTGTTGGTTGGAACCCAGTCGCGGCGAAGGGCAGCGGTCACCAGAACTGCGCGCGTACCTGCGGGCATGTTGGACAGACGCAACTCGACTTCGTGGCTGAACGCCCCTTCGACGCTGCCCTCGACTC
>CAZWQH010000193.1:0-9180 GCA_964635815.1 uncultured Sandaracinaceae bacterium | reverse complement strand
CGCGTCGAGAACTACAACGGCGGGAACAGCGGGCTGCACTCATTCGGAAACGAGGAGACGGGGAACCTTTCTGGCTCCTTGGGCGGCGGTGGGAGCTTCATCGGAAACATCCCGTCCGTTCACTCCTCGCCGGCGATCTCAATGCCACCGGTCGCAGGCCCCGGCACTGGTCGACACATCCAACCAGCGCCGCCTCCAGCTCCAACACCAGGTCCGACGATCCCGGGATTTGGGATTCCTGGGATGGCCCCGTCTGCTCCCACGAGTGGAGTGCACGCGACGCCGCCAAGCTGGCCGCCCGGCAACGACCCCGCGCGATCGGCGCCGCCCGGTCCCAAAGTCGACATCCTCGAGATCCTCAACGTCATGGTCGCGCTCATCGAAAACGGGCGAGAGGACCTTCGCGGACACTCATCGCTCGTCGCTCGCCTGTGCAAGAAGTTGCTCGAACGCGTCGGCGTACCGGCGCACGAGATCGAGCCGATTCAGATTGCCGCGTACATCCACGACGTCGGAAAGCCGTCGATCATGCATCTGACTGCGTTGAATGTGCACGAGTACACAGGTCATCGCGAGCAAGCGCAGAAGACATTTCAAACACCGCTGCGACTCCTCGAAGCCGCGAAGCTCCCGGACGCAACGAAATCAGCGCTGACGCAACTGTATGAGCGCCACTCCGGCGGCGGATTTCCGGACCGCCTCAGCGGCAAGGACATCTCGCTCGGAGCGCGTGTTCTGGGCATCGTCGAGACGTATGCCGATCTGACGTCAAACGCGAAGAACGCGTACCGCAAAGTGCTCACCTCTAGCGAGGCGTGCGACGTGCTGGACCTCTACAAAGACAAGCTCTTCGATCCCAATCTCGTCGATCTCTTCCGGCACGTCGTGCTCGGCGACGATCTTCGCAAACGCCTTCTGGCGGACCGCCGCAACGTCCTCCTTGTCGATGACGATCCCGAAGAGACGACAGTCCTCGAGCTCCGGTTCATCGATCGCGGAAGCGAAGTCACCGTCGCGCGCAGCGTGGATCAGGCACGGGACTCACTCGGACGAATCGACTTCGACTTGGTCGTATCCGAAGTCGAGCTTGGAGCATCGGACGGATTCGCTCTCCTCAAGTGGATGCGCGAGCAACCCAAGAGCAAAGACACGCCGGTCGTGTTCCTCACCCGACGCACAGACCGTGACAGCGTTAATCGCGGGTTCGAATCCGGCGCCGCGGACTACCTGATCAAGCCCGCCTCTGCGGACGTCGTCGTAGCCAAAGCGTTCCTGCTGATGGACAACGACGGGCGTCGCCCCAAGAAAGCGCGTGGCGTGAGCGGCTCCATTCGCGAGATGGCTCTGCCCGACGTGATTCAAGTTCTCTATCACGGCCGCAAACGCGGTTGCCTCGAGATCAAGACCAACGGTCGTCAGGGCAACATCCACTTCGTAGAAGGACAAATCCACGCAGCGTCGTTCGGCTCGCTCAACGGAGAAGAGGCCGTGTACGCGCTCCTCTCGGTTCAGGACGGAGAGTTCTCACTCGATCCGCTCTCGCCGCCGCCCACGCGCACCATAAACGAAAGCGCCGAAAGCCTCCTTCTGGAAGGCATGCGGCGCATGGACGAACAGATTCGATAGTATTTAACACTCGCGGCCGAAACACCGCGAGTGGTTTACGACTCGAGGCCGAAACACCGCGAGTGGTTGTGCGCGGCGTCAGCTCCGAACCATGAAGAGCCAATAGGCGAACATCAACATCGCACCGATCGAGATGCCCAGCGCCGAGGCCAGTCGATCACGTCGCGTATCGAGGCGACCACGTTGCGCACGTGCCAGCCATCCCGCGAGCAAGAAGCAAAACAAGCTCGATGCCGTTACCACAGACAACACGAGCCCTTCAGGTAACGAGCTCCGCCAAGCGAGTCGCGCATCGCCGCGCGCAATCCACGGCAAGACCGCCACAGATAGAAATCCGGTGAAAAGTACAGTGGCGGTAACGAGCTCCCCTCGCTCCAGTCGCAGTCCCGTCGCGTCGCCGTTTGCGTGAAGCGAAGTTACACGCACCGAGTTTCCTACAGCCGGCTCCGCCCCCGCAGCATTCACTAAGGGGCTGCTTGCATCGACCACACGTACAGCACGTCGCAACTCGGCATCAGAGCTGAATAGCTGCAGGCCAATGTACGCGACGATGGCGATCACTGCGCCAACCGCCTGAAGCAGGCTCGGATTCGACTTCTCCGAGAGCGCTATTGCAATCGCGCCAACAATCAGCGGCCAAACGGTCAGCACGAACGTCCCTCGCCATTTGTCCGGAAACCACGGCGTGTAGCTGAGCGCGAACAGAACCGTGAGAAAGACGATCGCGACCAAGCCGACATCGCCAGCCGGAGACTTCGCGACCCCAAATACAGCGCTAAACGCGACATTCGCTGCAGCGAGCACCACGATCGCCGTGGGAACCCGTCGCACCTGCACAAGGCCGCTTTCGGCTTCCGCGCTCGCACGGATCATCGCGCTACAAATCTCGCTTCCTTTCGGTACACTCGCCCCGTGCGCGTGTGTCCGAAATGCCAAGCGGTCGCTGACTCAGGCGCGCGCTTCTGTGCGCGCTGCGGCGGAGCAATCGAGGTCTCCGCGCAGGATCCTCTGATCGGCCGCACGATCGCGGGCTCGTACGTCGTGCTCGAGCTGGTCGGTGTCGGAGGCATGGGCCGCGTGTATCGCGCAGAGCACAGCATGCTCGGCCGCAGTGTCGCGATCAAGTTCATCCACCCTCACCTCCTGGGTGATGAGAGCTCCGTCGCGCGATTTTACAGTGAAGCCCGAGCCGCGAGCCGCCTCAATCATCCGCACAGCGTCAGCGTCATGGACTTTGGTCGCACGGACGAGGGCCTGCTTTTCCTCGTCATGGAATTTCTTCGCGGCCACGATCTCGCGCACGCAATGCGCGACGAAGGGCCGCTTCCCTTCGATCGCATCTGCGACATCCTCTTGAGCGTTCTCGCCGCCCTCGGGGAAGCGCACGCGCTCGGCGTTGTTCACCGCGACGTCAAACCTGAGAACATCATCCTCGAGAAGTCGCGCAATCGCGAGCTCGTGAAGGTCGTTGACTTTGGTCTCGCAAAGCTCACCGAATCGCTCACGCAACAATCAACCTCCATCACCTCGCCGGGATTCGTTTGTGGCACGCCCGACTACATGAGCCCGGAACAGGGGCGCGGGGAAACCATCGACGGTCGCGGTGATCTTTACGCGGTCGGTGTCGTTCTCTTTGAGCTTCTTACCGAGCACCTTCCCTACGCAGACGACACGGCAGCCAAGCTCGTCCTTCGACACATCAGCGACCCCATTCCGGATCCTCGTGAAGTTGCCCAAGCGCGCGGCATCCCCGACGGCCTCGCGCTTATTGCGATGCGTGCGATGCGCAAGCGCCGCGAAGATCGATACCAAACCGCAGACGCCATGAGCGATGCGCTCCGTGAGTTCTTGCGACAGCACCGCAGCGCGGGCCCGGCTCCCGTTTGTCCATCGTGTGGCGGAACCAATACCGTGACCGCTCGCTTTTGCAGCGAGTGTGGCGCGCGATTGCAGCAAGCGATGTCCATGCCCGCGGGCGGCGAGAATCGCATCTCGCAAGTCTCACTAAGGCCTGGCCCATCGGAGTCGTCGCGCGCACCGCTCATTGGCCGCGAAGATCTGATCAAAGAGCTCCGTGCGCGCATTCAGTCCTCGAGCACTCCGGATGGCCGCCACATTCACCTGGTCGGCGAGACGGGCGTTGGAAAGTCGCGCGTTGTTAGTCATCTCGCATTGCTCGCACGGGAGAATGGCGACGCAACGGCACTGGTCATGCCGCATCCCACCGGTGTTCCAATCGCTCTTGGCGCCGCGCGTTCGGCGTTGAGCAACCTTTGCGGGACGGATGCTCGCGGCTTGCAAGCAGTGCTCGAGCACAGTCAATCCGGCACCCGCGGCGACGTGCTCGGTCAGCCGCTGGGCCTCGGCCCCGTGGAGCACGCAGGGCTTCGGGAGTTGCTCAGCCCCGGTTCGTTCTCGTCACTGGATGGAAAGCGCCGCGACAGAGCCATCCTCTCGCTCGCGCGCCATATCATTCGGATACGTCGGCCCGAAAACGGCCGCGTCTGCATCTTCGTCGACGATATTCACCGAACCGACGGAGCCTCCAAGCGCCTGCTTCTCGCGCTCGCTAAGGAGCCGTACGTCGTCTTGGTCACGAGCGGGAACACTCCAGTTGGAGACGCCGCGAGTCAGGTCTTGGTTCAGCCGCTACGAACCGCGGACGCTCAGAAGCTGCTCACCGGTCTCGGGGACGGCGCGCGTCTTTCGCTAGACGCCTTGGGTCTTGCAGCATTGGACGTCGTCAACACGTTCTCTCCACTTCTCGTCGAGCAAGCGCGAGCTCTCTCCGTACCGCTCTTCGAGAACGGCGCGCCTGTACGCGTCGCGGATCTCCTTACCCAGCGCATCGGTCGGCTCGACCTGCCTACGCTACGTTTGGCTCAAGCCGCTGCCACGCTGGGCACACGCACGAAGATTTCGCACTTGGCTCGCCTCGCGGACGCTCACGACATGGCGTTTCTCGATCGCCTCACGCGTTCCAAGCTCACGCGCATCGAAGGCGACGAGATCATCTTCGAGCACAACTTCGTTCGTGACCTGATCGAAGGCAGCACGCCGATGCAGGTGCGTTGCGCTCATCATCTGCGCGCCTATGAGATCGCGGCTGACCTCGAGATGGAGCCTGAGGTTCGTGTAGAGCACGCACTTCGCTCCGGAGAAGCGTTGATTGCCCTGCTCGCAGCCGAGAACATGGGCGACCAGTTTGTGAGTCGCAGCGAAACCGAACCTGCCATCTCGATGTTTAGGCGCGGACTCGAGCTCGCGCGAAGAGAGGCAGCTCAGACAGGCCTCGCAACGTTCGATCGCGCAGTCGCCACGTTCAGTCGGAAACTCGGCGATGCGCTCGAGCGCGCAGGCGATGCGACCGGTGCAGACGGAATCGTGCGTGAGGCGCTCGATCTCACTGAGCGCGGAAGCTCTGAGAGGGTGCGCATGCTCCTCGTTCTAGCGCGTGCGGCGAGCCAACGAAATCGCATCCGCGACGGCACTCGCATCGCGACCGATGCCCTCAAGGAAGCAGAAGCGCAGAAAGATCCCGACCCGATTCTCATTGCGGACGCATACCTCGCGCTCGCTATGGCTCACCGCAAGAACGAGGACCTGCTCGGTGCGGCCAACGCCCTTCGTTTGGCGTCTGCTTCGTTCTCCAGCCTCATCACGCGCGTCCACGACGACAGCATCCTAGTTCGCCGCGCGACCGCGCTCGTGGATTTGGCAGAGCTCTTGGTCGAGTTGGACGATTGCGAAGACGCAACGCGTTATGCGAACGAAGCGAGGGCGCTCGCGCGTCAGGCGGGCGCAAAGGCGATCGAGGCACGCGCGATCAGCACGTTGGCGACCTTGGCCTCGCGCGAGAAGGACGTGGATACCGCCTCGAGCCTCAATCTCGACGCATCCGCGCTCGCGTTGGCGAGCGGCGATCTCGATCTGGCGGATGACCTTCTGATCCGGAGCGGATCGGAAGGGATCAGGATTTCAGCCTAGTCGCTCTTACGAGGAAACAGGGAGGCGGGCTGCGGTTCGGGACGCGCGTGATGACACGACCGGCATCGGGCTTCGTAGGCCTCTCGCTCACCCACCAGAACTCGCTCATCGGAAGCGACGAGACGCTGCGTTCTCCCCGCAGGAGCGCCACACCGAATGCAGATAGCGAGGGTTTTCGTCACATACTCCGCAATCGCTAGAAGCTCCGGCATCGGCTCGAAGGGCTTCCCGGTAAAGTCCTGGTCGAGGCCTGCAAGCACCACTCTCGCACCCCGATTCGCCAGCCCCTGGGCCACTTCGACGATGCCTCGGTCGAAGAACTGGGCTTCATCCACCCCGACCACGCGGGTCGTGTCTCGGACCAGTCGCTCAATCTCTTGCGAAGTTGCCACCGGAGTAGCTTCGAACGCCGTCTGTGAGTGGCTCATGATTTGCTGTTCGGCGTATCGAGTATCGATGACGGGCTTGAACACCTGAAGCGGTTGCCTAGCAATCTGTGCCCGCCGCAGTCGGCGAATGAGCTCCTCGCTCTTTCCGCTAAACATCGGTCCGCAGATCACCTCTACCCACCCTGTATCACCGTGAACGACGTGCATGTTTTCTCGTGCCTGAGGTGTTCATGTGCTCGGGGCTGCGAGCCGGCCGAGCACGCCCTTCATGCCCCGACGGCGTCCCTAAAACAAGTCTGTTCTGCACAGCAATGCGTTGTCCGCTCGAAGACCTGTGTGCTAGGTTTGACCTCGTGGACGTGGTCCTCCGGAAGCTTGGTCGTAAGTTGCGCGAAGGCGCGTCCAAACGCTCGCGTGCGCCGGGCGCATCGAATCCCGCGAGCGGTTCGAACAATCTCTCAAGCGGACAGTCGCGCGCAGTGGTTGGTCGCCTCGCACGCGCACCGCGACGTGGCGCTGTCATCGTGGTCGAGTTTGCGGACGGCCTTCACGAGTACGTGACGACTCCGGTGAAACGAATCTTCCGCATCGCAGGCAACGCGCAGCGCAACGACGGTGACGTCTATTACATCGAGACGTCGAATTCGCGCTATCGCATGGAAGTGCGAGCCGCGGAGGCTGTTGAGCGTCCTGAAGCCGCTCGCCGCCGAAGCTGAGCTGAGACGCGCCTCGTTTGACCTGAGGATGTCTTTCGTCCTCGCTTACGTCGGTCATTTACCAGAGCGTAAACTCCCTCCGTGCGCTGCGGGCGCGTCCACCCTCGAGTCAAAGCAGGCGCATCTCAGAGTTGAGGATGGAGCTTCCCGAGAGACTCCAGCATGCGTTCGATGCAGCTCTTCAACGGCGCAAAATTCTCGCTACGGACAGTCGTCTGTTCATCCATGTAGATGGCGCGATTGAGCTCGATCTGGATAACGTGGATGCCTTCGCTCGGGCGTCCGTAATGCGCGGTCGTGTAGCCCCCTCGATACGGGTCATCGTGCTTTACCGAATAGCCTGCAGCGCGGAAGTGGGCGTCGACGTAGTCGATCAGGTTTGGCGCAGCGCTCGTTCGGCCACGCGTTCCAGGAACGACATCCGCACGACGGACGCCGGTGTCGCTGTGACCCGAACGGCCAACGGAGGGCATCGAATGGGCGGCAACGAGGATCGCGTACCCGAACTGATCGCGCGTCTCCTTGAGCATCGCATCGAGGGCCGCGTGATACGGAGCGTGAAAGCGGGCAATGCGCGAATCGAATTCCGAGCGAGCGAGCGCACGAGTCAACGCGGGACGGCCGTCCGTCGTAAGGCGCCAAACGACCCCACGCGGCTGAACGATGTCGAGCGGGAAGCCTTCAACGGTCTGGCTGTCGGCGTCGTCGGCCTTGCGATTCAGATCGACCACGAAGCGAGAGAACCGCGCAGTGAGCAACGATGCACCCACTGAAGGTGCGCCCGCGTAGAGCTCATCTACGCGAAGGTCAGCGTCGCGCAGCACCGCGTCCGCAGGCGGAACGACAGAATCCACCAACTCCGTCGGGATTGCGATCCCAGCATGGGGAACTTCTACGAGGACGGGCGTTCGCGCGGCGGGATCCGAAGGTACGAACGTGTCGAATACGGAGCTCACGCCGCTTGCCCGTCGCCTCGTGTTTCCTTGATAACTTCGACGCCGCCGTTCGCGACCACGTTTGCCGATTCCTTCGCGGTCCCGATCAGTCCGACGTTGAGCGCAAAGAAGACCGCACGGTACGCGTCGTCTGGATACTCGGGTTCACGACCGAGCATTGTGCCGATCGTCGTTTCGCCTTGAACGCTGTGAATGATGTCGAGCCAGCGCGGATTGAGATGGTACGCCTCGAGCGGAACCACTGGGTCCACCGCACGGACGATGACTTGCTCACGGTAGTCCGCGAGCGCCGATTCGATCTCGTCCAAGTGGATGGCCATCACGGCATCACGCAAGAGCTCAAGCGGATCGCCTGCCATTGGGAATGTCTCCTCGTGACTACGTGCACCGCGACGGTAATCCCAACGGCCTCGACGCCAACGGAACGCCTCGAAGTAGCGCTCGCCAACCTGCGCTGTGATGGCGCGAAAGAGTTCGACGGGACGAAGCGCGCCGAGACCAACGAGCGCGTCACCGAGTCGTCCGCTGTAACGCGGGAGCAGAGCGAGCGCCATCTCCACCTCCATTCGGAGGCAAAGGCCACGCGTGACGAGGTACTCGCCCAGAAGCTCTTGCTTGATGTTCGACGCGATGAACTCAGGACGTCCGTCCACAAAGTAGAGTTTCTTGCGGCGGTCACCGTCCCGCATGTGCAAGACGCCGGTCTCACGCCTGTGAGCGATCGTGTGCGCTACGCGAACGAGCGAACCGGGTGCGATCTGCCCTTCCCAAGTAGAGCTGTTGGGGTCGTCCTCTTTCCACGTGAGCGCCGGCGACGTAATGAACCGCGTCAGCTCGGGGAACATTGCTGCAGCAACGAACAGACCCTCGCCCTTCGAAACACGCGCGGTCTCGTCGATCTTTCCGGTCGTGTACAGCTCCACCAATCGCGGAAAGCTGATCGGACCGAAGTTCTTTCCATCTCGCGTTTGCACGCGATAGAGCGCCGGCGATGTGATTTGCAGGCCAGCAAGCTCATGCTTGGGGGCCATCGGCGAGGGGCGTTCACCAGAGTGAATCGGCGCGAGCCCAAGCGGTGCGTCTGGATCCGCGGGAGGAGCCGGGTCGAACTGCGCCGACCAGCTCAGCTCTTCGACTTCGCGCGACGGCGGAAGATCGCGATCATCTTGAACCAAGTCGAGACGAACGATGAGGCGAGCGACACGCTCGGCGCTGGGCGCGATTCCGCGGCGACGAATGATTTCTTCGATGTGCTGAGCAAACTCGAGCGAGCTTGGGCGATCGCGCGGGTCGCGCGCAAACGCACGCTCGAGCAGTCCGCGAACCTCCGTGGGAACGCGCCGCGTCGTTCGTGACAGCACTCGCAGATCGTTGTCGCGAATGCGGAGAAGAATATCGAGATCCGAACCGGTGCCAAACAGCGGCTCTGCGATGAGCATTTCGGCGAGAACAGTCGCGAGCGTGAAGACGTCGCTCCGGCCGTCGATGCGGCCGCCCGCGACCTGC
>CAZWQH010000192.1:5942-9190 GCA_964635815.1 uncultured Sandaracinaceae bacterium | reverse complement strand
CATCCACCATCTTGACCGGCCGAGCGTGCTCCGACCCGTGGACGCAATTGTGGTCCTGGATCGGCTGGTTGGGATGGCCCGCGCGGGATTCGATATCCGCGCTTCCGCGGTACGGGCAACAGCTGATACGATGCGCCAGTGAGCTCGGAGTCCGACAAGCTCGAAAAGCGGATCAGTTCGGCGGACGACGCGATCGGTCGTGCGCTTGAGGAGCGCGCTCGCGCATACCGTGAGCTGCACGCGGAAAGCGCGGGGCGCCTGGTCGACACCCGCGAGGTCGCGGCGCTTCTCAAGTCGCGAGCACCTTCGCTGCGCAGCGAAAGCCTCGACGCGCTGGCTCGGGAGCTCGAGTCTGCATGTCAGGCAGCAGCACGCCCTCCTCAGATTGCGATCGCGGGCGAAGCAGGGTCGATCGTGCATCGTGTGGCGCGTGGGTTCTTCGGCGCGGCAGCCACATTTGTAACGGTAGCCGACACCGAGTCCGTTTTCGACGCTCTCGCCCGAAGTCGTTGCGACTATGGCGTGGTTCCGTTCGAGTCCACCACCGACGGTGCGTTCGTGTCCGCGCTCGTCGGTTTGACGGAATCCAACGCGAGAATCGCTGGCGAGATCTGGACGCCTGCCGGTTATCAACTCGCATCCGTTACCGGAAACGCTGGCGACGTGGAGAAAGTCTATTCGACAGCCGCAGCGCACGCCGCGTGTCGGTCGTTTCTCCGGTCTCGCTTCTCGTCGGCGTCCGTAATTGAGGTCGATTCCGTTGCCTCCGGTGTCGGTCGTGCAGCGGACTAGCACGGCGCAGCGGGAATCGTGTCTGTTCCGGCGCTCCAAGCGCAGCCCTTGCGGGTCATCGAGAAGTCGATCGAGGACGACGCGCGCGTCGAGACTCGATACGCATTGCTATCGCGCGACCCAGCACCACGCACCGGGCGCGACCGAACGATCTTGGTGCTCGCGCTCAAGGACGAGCCCGGCGCGCTGCACGCAGCTCTGAAACCGTTTGCGGATCGCGGTGTGAACATCACGCGCGTCCGGTCCGAGGTTTCTCGCGACGGCGCATGGCGCTATGTCTTCGTTCTCGAGCTCGACGGTCACGTCACCGATCGCTCAGTGGTAACCGCGGTCGAAGAGACAAGAGCTGCGACTCGATGGACCAAGGTTCTGGGAAGCTTTCCCCGGCCCGCGCGCGAAAGCTGAGTCACGTCTTCCGACGCTCGGGCTCACATGGGGCGCGTTCTCATTCGTGCTAAGAGACCACGCGATATGGCATTTCAGGTTCCCGCCTATGTCGAACGCCTCGTTCCATACATTCCGGGCAAACCGCTCGACGAGCTCGAGCGAGAGCTCGGAATAAAGAACGCCATCAAGCTTGCGTCCAACGAGAACCTGCATGGGCCCGCCCCGGAGGTGATCGCGGCATTCAAGAGCTCCGAGCACCTGCTGCACTACTACCCCGACGCAGCCGGTTTTCGCTTGCGCGAGGCCATCGGCGGATTCCTAGGGGTCCCGGTAGCGGACGTCGTTTTGGGCAATGGCTCGAACGAGCTCATCGATCTGATCGCCCGCACGTTCGTTTCTCCTGACGACCACGCCGTCTTCGGTGATCCAAGCTTCGTTTGCTACCGCATGTGCCTGTCGGCCGCGAATGTGCCGTTCACGGAAGTCCCGCTTCGCGAGAGCGTTTCGTGGAATGTCGACGACCTTCTCGCTGCAGTAGAGCCACGAACGAAGGTCATGTTCGTCGCGAATCCGAACAATCCAACGGGCGCACATATTGGGTCTGCGGATTTGCGGCGCCTAATCAGCGAGCTGCCCCAACACGTCATGCTCGTCATGGACGAGGCGTACATCGAGTACGCCGGCACTCCCGACCTCGTCTCGGCTCTCACGATGCGGCACCTTCGCGAGAATATTTGCGTCCTCCGCACGTTTTCCAAAGCATATGGATTGGCGGCGATTCGCGTCGGGTATGGAGTCATGAGCCCGGAGGCGGTTGGGTATCTCGATCGAGTTCGCGCACCTTTCAACTGCAACGCGATTGGCCAGCACATCGCCATCACAGCGCTCGCTGCGCAGCATCACATCCGCACGTCAGTCGCCCAAACCATCCTCGAGCGCGAGCGGGTGGCATCGGCGCTGGCCTCGGACGGCCTTCTCGTCGCACCGAGTCAGACGAACTTCATTCTCGTGAACGTGAACCGTCCGGGACGAGTCGTCTACGAAGCCATGCTGCGTCAGGGCGTCATCGTTCGACCCATGCCACCGCCGATTAGCACGTGGCTTCGGATCACCGTTGGATTACCGAGTGACAACGACAGGATGCTGGCGAGTCTCTCGACAGCATTGAAAGGAATCAAATGAGCTTCTTACCGATTCGCTGCTTCTTCAGCGGCACGGTCCTGACCACATGCGCGTTGCTTGTCGGATGCGGGGGCGCAAGCGCTGCAACCCAGACGGCCGCAGTCGACAGCTGGCACGCAGATCCGACAGTGCTCCTCGAAGATCGCTCACCGTGCGGGGTTCGTGGGCACGTCTATGTCGATGCAGCCCGGGCGACAGGTCTCTATCGCGACGTCCTTGGACTGGCTCGAGGGTCTCAGGGTCTCGGCGAAGGCTTCAGTGGGTTCGTCGACAAGCTTCGCGCGGTTCACATGTGCGCCACACCGGCCGTGCGGGACGGCAGCTCTGGCGCGATTTGGGAGCTCAATGTCGCTGATCGAGTCGCAGCGGAGGCGCTCATGTCTTCACTCGCGTCGACGGACGCTCAGGCGTCTCCCGAGGAAGTGGCCGAGCATGCGACTCACGTTGCGATGGGCGAGCGCTCGATGAGCGTTGTGCTCCTCGACGACCGCACTGCGGCTGTCCTCGACCCAAGCGACGTCATTCGTGCTCAGGCGATTCGAGCACGCATGTCAACCAGCACGGCGCAGGCCCCCCAGTCTGGATTCCCATCAGAAGGGATTCGGGCGGCCGAGCTTTACATTGGTCAGACGCAACTTGCGTTACCAGAGGGCGACGGGATGTCGCTCGCGGAGTTCGGCTCCATCGAGCGTCTTGTGATCGCGGTTGATCTTCGTGCAGAGAACGTGTTTTTGCAGGCGCGAATCACGCACCGCGGCGCGGAAACCGGTGCGCGTTTCGCCGATGCTCTTCGCGCGCTCAAGAGCACGTTCCGCAGTCATCCGGTCGTCATGCTCATGGGGCTTGGTGACTCGATCAGCCGCGTAGAGATTGCATCCGATACGCCG
>CAZWQH010000192.1:0-5932 GCA_964635815.1 uncultured Sandaracinaceae bacterium | reverse complement strand
GGCTGCACAGAGCTCCAAACAGACAGCCAATGTCTGGCGGCGGGCTGCTCTTGGAGCATGGTCGTCGCGGAAGTGGAACCGCCCATGCCTCAGTGCTCCGCGACTTCGAGTGTGACGGTGAAGGCCGCCGTACCGAACACTCTCGTGATGACTTTGCTTCGGCTCGGGCTTGCACGCTTTAGCGCTCAGTGACCAGCGATACGATTCACATTCGTGGCAGCGCTTCGCTGCGCGGTGTCGTGCGCCCGCTCGGCGACAAGTCCATCGCACTTCGCAATCTCATCGTGCTTTCGCTCGCGGAGGGCGCGAGCGAGCTTTCGTTCGTGCCGGACAGCACAGACGTCCGAGCGACGATCTCTGCGCTTGAGAGATTGGGTGTTCGCATCGAGCGTCGCGAGGGGCACGGTGTTCGCGTCAATGGGGTCGGCCTGCGGGGCTTTCGGATGCCGACCGAAGCAATCGATTGCGGCGCGGCCGGGACACTCATGCGAATGCTCGCGGGCGTCCTGTCCGCCCAGCATTTTGGCTCGCGCTTGGATGGCGACGCGACGCTACGCCGGCGTTCGATGTCGACGCTGATCGCGCCACTTCGTGCTCGAGGTGCACACATTTCCGGGACGGCCCGGTTCGAGAGCCAGGAGCTGTTCGCCCCGCTTTCGATCGCTCCGCTGGTGGAGAGCGAGTCTCTTGCGGGCATCGACTTTCGAGCTGAGATCCCGAGCGCTCAGGTGAAGTCTTCGCTGCTGCTTTCGGGGCTCTACGCAAACGCACCAACTGTAATTGCCGAGCCGTTGATGACGCGGGATCACACCGAGCGACTGCTTCTGGAGCTTGGCGTGAGGGTTGAGTCCGTTGGCACGATGACGTGCCTCACTCCCTCGGCTCGCCCGCTCCAAAGCCGCGACGCGTCGCTTCCAGCCGATGCTTCGAGCACGGCCGCGTTGATCGCTGCTGCGGTCGTGACGCGAGGGAGCCAAGTCGCAATCGACGATGCGCTGGTAAATCCCACCCGCACAGGTTTTCTGGACACTCTGATGCGCTGCGGCGCGAACGTGATCCACGAGCCCCGCGGGGATCTTGCCGGCGAGCCGGTCGCGCGAATCGAGGTGTCGTCGTCGCGCGGAATTCGCGCGATGCGTGTCGGAGGCGAGCAAGCGACCCGGATGATCGATGAGATTCCAGTTGCTGCCGCGGTTGCGGCGTTCGCGAGCGGCGAATCTATGTTCCGCGATGCAGATGCTCTGCGTGGAAAGGAGTCGGATCGAATCGAATCGACCGCAGCCGTGCTTCGGGCGTTTGGAGTCGGAGTAAAGGAGCTCGCCGATGGTCTCGTTGTAGTGCCTCCCGAGCGCATCGCGGGCGCTGACGTGACGTTGCCGCCGGATCACCGAATCGCGATGGCCGCCTGCGTTCTTGCACTCGGAGCAGAGGGGCCTTCTGTCTTGCGCGGTGCGAGCTGTGTCGAAAAGAGCTATCCCGAACTCTTTCGCGACCTGCGCGCGCTGGGTGCCCAAATCGAGTAGGCTCCAGCGGCAAAACCATGACGGACGCAGCCGGTATCGTAATCGCAATCGATGGGCCTGCAGGTGCTGGCAAGAGCACCGTCGCGCGTCTGGTTGCGGGTGCGCTTGGTTATCGACTTCTCGACACGGGGGCTCTCTACCGCTGCGTCGGTTTGGTTTGCGATCAGCAAGGATTGGATCCGACGGATGCCCCCGCGCTTCAGCGCATCGCCGAGACCCTGGATGTTCAGTTCGTGACCGAGTCCGGCACGAGCGAATTGCGCCAGCGCGTGGTCCTGGCCGGTCGAGACGTGACGCACGCGATCCGAACCGAGCAGGCCTCGCAACGAGCGAGTCAGGTCTCGGCGGTGTCAGCGGTGCGCGAAGCGTTGCTGGAGGTCCAACGAGCATTCGGGCGTGCCGGGCGACTCGTCGCCGAAGGTCGCGATATGGGCACGGTCGTCTTTCCCGATGCCCCTCTGAAAATCTTTCTCACGGCCTCGATCGATGCGCGCGCGAAGCGGCGACACAGCGAGCATCCGGGCGCGGGTAGCCTCCTCGATACGACGAATGCCATTCGGGAGCGCGATGCTCGCGACGCGGGTCGTGACGTCGCGCCGCTTCGCGCGGCGGCGGACGCCATCCTGGTCGACACGAGCACCCTTGAAGTGCCCAACGTCGTCGCGGAAATCGTGCGACTGGCCAAAGAACGGCTGCAGGTGACCTCGCGGTGATGCATTCTGCTGGGGTAATGCGCGTGTCAGTATCCGTTGGTTGACACGAAAGAAGCCGTTTGCTACCCCACGCCCCTCTTGACCGAGCGGTGTAAAGTGCGTCCCGTGTCATGCAACGAGTTGCATTCGATGAGTAGGTTCCAAGTTTCTCGGAACTTCGGCTCTCGAAATGCGCACGGCAGTTGCTGTTCGTACGCTCACATCCACGCAGCGAGATTGGGACGGAAGGGAATACTAACGAATGAGGTCCACAGGAGGAGATAACTTTTCAAAGGCAGGGAAGTCGGAGAAAGGCAGTGGCGGAGAGTCGTTCTCGGCGTTGTTCGAATCGGCAACCGTAAAAAGCGACAAGATGCGTGACGGCGACGTGGTCCAGGGCACCGTCGTACGCGTGACCAAAGACGCGGTCATTGTCGACATCGGATTCAAGTCGGAAGGAACGATCCCGCTTTCGGAGTTCCAGCTCCCGACGGGCGAAGTCACGGTCAAAGTGGGCGATACGGTCGATGTTGCGATCGAGTCCCGCGAAGATTCGAATGGCCTCGTTCAGCTTTCGAAAGAACGTGCAGATCGCGACCGCGCTCTCGTCGAGCTTCGTGAAGCGTTCAAGAGCGGCCAGGTCATCGAAGGCACGATCACCGGACGAGTCCCCGGCGGACTTGGTGTAACGCTTCGCGGCGGCATCAAGGCATTCCTGCCAGGAAGCCAAGTCGACGTTCGTCAGCGACGCAATCTCGATCACTTCATCGGCCAGACGAGCAAGTTCAAGGTGCTCAAGTTTGACGACCGACGAGCCAACATCGTTCTGTCGCGCAAGGACCTCCTCACCGAGGAACGCACGCAGATGAAAGCCAAGACTCTCGAGCATCTCAACGAGGGCATGGTCGTCGAAGGCATCGTCAAGAACATCACCGAGTACGGCGCGTTCGTCGACCTCGGGGGTATCGATGGTCTTCTGCACATCACCGACATGAGCTGGGGTCGCGTCGATCATCCGCAAGAAGTCGTTGCAGTTGGCGCCAAGATCACCGTCCGGGTTCTCAAGTACAACGCTGAGACCGAGAAGGTTTCTCTCGGATTGAAGCAAATCTCCGAAGACCCGTGGCTGCAGGTCTCTGCGACGTATACGCAGGGCAAGCGAGTGAAGGGGAAGGTTGTTTCGCTTACGGACTACGGCGCATTCGTCGAGCTCGAGCAAGGCGTGGAAGGTCTGATTCACGTCAGCGAGATGTCGTGGCGCAAGCCTAAGCACCCGAGCAAGCTCTTGACCGAAGGTCAGGAAATCGAGTGCGTCGTTCTCGATGTCGACACCCGCGCTAAGCGAATCAGCCTGGGCCTCAAGCAGCTTGAGCCCGATCCCTGGACCGCGTTCACGAACAAGTACAATGCCGGCGACGTCATTCGCGGCAAGGTTCGCAGCGTCACCGATTACGGCGTCTTCGTGGGAATCGAAGAAGGCGTAGACGGCATGGTGCACAAATCCGACCTCAGCTGGACTCAGCGCATCAACAATCCAGCCGACGTGTATCACAAGGGCGACGAGGTCGAAGCCATCATCCTCTCCATCAACCACGAGGAGAAGAAGGTTTCGCTCGGTATCAAGCAGCTCTATGAAGATCCGTGGACCCGCATCCCCGAGCAGTACCCAGCGCGCACCGTTCTCGAGGTTCGCGTCCTCTCCATCACGGAGTTCGGCGTGTTCGTCGAACTTGAGCGAGGGGTCGAGGGCCTGATCCACATCAGCGAGCTCACCAACGACACGATCAACGACCCACGCGAGATCGTCCGAGAGGGCGACATCGTCAAGGCGGAGATCATTGGACTCGATTCGACGGAGCGTCGCATTTCGCTCTCCACCAAGAACACGGTGGACCGCGAGGTATCGCGCGCACGGCAGGCGGAGCACGCGGCCGCTCAACCGGCTCGCGAACCTACGAAGGTCGGCCCCAGCGGCCGATCCAGCCCGACCCTCGGCGATGTGCTCAAAGAGCAGCTCGGCGAGCGAATGGGCGACATCACGAAGTCGACATAGGTCCCTCGTTCGAGGTAACCTCCGGCCGCAATGGGCGAGTCGGCTCCGCTAGGCGGAGACACACGAGCACGAAGGCGCTTCTACCTTTTCTGGGGCGCGGTCGTGCTCGTTGTCATTGTAGCGTTTCGAGCGGTCCTTACTCCGTTCCTTCTCGGGCTTCTCGTGGCCTATGTGCTCGCTCCAGTCGTTTCCGGAATGGAACGAGTCGATTTCCGTGGGAAGCGTCTGTCCCGCCCACTCGCTGTCATCGTTCTGTACTTGGGGCTGCTGACCTTTCTCAGCCTGAGCATCGCGAACCTCGCGCCGCGCGTCGCGGGCGAGGTCCAGCGACTAACGTTCGAGATGCCTCGAATTGCCCAGTCCATCGACGCCCGTTGGATGCCTCGAGTTCGAGAAGTGCTGCACCGCATAACCGCTACGCTCGGATCGCTTGGGCCTGGCGCATCGACAACTGCCGTGGGCGTCGCGTCATCTGAGATCACGGTCACGCCTCAGGCCGAAGGCGGCTTCCGTGTCGCGCTTCCTTCGACGGGGATTCTTGTCTCTCCCACGAACGAAGGCGGCTACGAGATCCGCTCTCGGCATGAGCCGCGCGCGCAGACGGACGACGTCGTCATGTCGCTGGTAGGTCGTGTGGTCGAAAGTGGTCAGGACAACGCTGGAGCTTTGATACGAACCGCCCAGGCGTTCGTGCTCGGACTGACTCGCGGGGTCTTCGTGTTCTCGCTCACGGTCATGTTGTCGGCCTACCTACTGATCTCGCAGCGACGAATCTTCGATTTCGCACGCGGCCTGGTACCCATCGCGCAACACGACAACATGAACACCCTCGTCCGCTTGCTGGACCGCGGGTTGTCCGGTGTGGTCCGAGGGCAACTCCTGATCTGCGTCGTGAACGGCGTGCTATCCGGAATCGGATTCTACATTCTCGGCCTCAAGTACTGGTTCGCACTCACGTTGATTGCGACGGTCTTCAGCATCATCCCGATCTTCGGTGCGATTCTCAGCTCCGTCCCGGCTGTGGCCATTGGGCTTCAGCAGAGTCCGACTCTCGCGCTGCTCGTGCTTGGTTGGATTCTTTTGATCCATCAGATTGAAGCGAACTTTCTCAACCCCAAGATCATGGGCGACGCCGCACGGGTCCATCCCGTGATGGTGGTGTTTGCCCTGCTTGCCGGCGAGCATGCATTCGGTGTTCTGGGTGCGCTGCTGGCGGTACCCGTCCTGAGCATCACGCAATCGTTCTTCTTGTTTTCGCGGTCGCGCGTGTTTGGCGGCGACCCTATGCGGACGATCCCCCCACAGGCCTGACTCGAGCGAGCTCACCGCTCGGAGCTGTACGGAACAACCCACGGCCCGTCGGCTGTTTCGAGCGTGGTGATTGCGCACGGACTACCTGGAACGATTTGCACGTCAGCGACGCGCCAGAGGTCGCCGTTGTTTGAAAGCGACGCTGGGCCGAAGGTTGCTACCGGCGCAAGCGACTCGCCGCAATACACGCTTACGAACGCTCGCGCGGCCACCGACCGATTCAACGCGAACGCCACGACTCCGATTCGGTACACTCCTGCAACGGGTTCGTCGACGTTTACGTTCTCCGGTCCGAACCCGTCGACGTCGTCGATGTCTAGGCGCGGATTGTCAGTTGTGACCCCGGAAGCACC
>CAZWQH010000191.1:0-9207 GCA_964635815.1 uncultured Sandaracinaceae bacterium | reverse complement strand
TCGGTCAGCAGAAGGGCCGAACCACTAAAGAGAAGATGCTTCGGAACTTCGGGATGGCGAATCCCGACGGCTACCGGAAAGCTATCCGTGCGATGGAGCTCGCAGATCGCTTCCGTCGCCCGGTGCTGACATTCATCGATACCGCCGGCGCGTATCCAGGCATAGGCGCGGAAGAGCGCGGACAGAGCGAAGCCATCGGACAAGCGCTGCTCACGATGTCGCGGTTGAAAGTGCCCGTGATCGCGACTGTGATCGGGGAAGGGGGCTCCGGAGGAGCTCTTGGCCTCGGCATCGCGAATCGCGTCCTGATGCTCGAGTACTCGACGTACAGCGTGATCTCTCCGGAGGGCTGCGCCTCTATTCTGTGGCGCGATGCGGCGCGAGCCGGCGACGCGGCTGATCAACTGAAGCTGCTCGCCTCCGATGTGCTCAAGCTGGGTGTTGCGGATCAGGTCATCGAAGAGCCTCTGGGTGGAGCGCACCGCGATCCTGCGGATGCGGCCAAACGCGTTGGAGATGCCATCGCAGCTTCTCTGACCACGCTTGAGAGAATGACTCCGGCTGCGCTGGTTGAAGATCGGTATCAGAAGTTTCGCGCCATCGGGAAGTTCGAAATCGCGTAGACGCTCCGGATCCGAGGCGCTTACGGGAGTTCCATCTCTCCGGGATCCCAAGTCGAGACGCCGAGCCCGAACCCGAGCTGTCCCTGATCATTCGGGCCGAAGCAGAGTGGGGCCAGTCTGCTGCTTCGCGTCGCGCAGAAGTGGGATCCGCCTCCGATCACTCCGGTCCAGTCGGTGTCAGCCCCGATCTGAAAGAGGCCCATCCTTCGGTCGCCCCAGCACCAGAGCGTGCCCGCCGTCGTGACGCCGCAGCTGAAATGCCATCCGCAAGCCACGTCGAGCCACTGCGTCCCGGCGGGCGGAACCAGCAGCAACGGCGTCAGAACGTTGGACGCCATCGACACGTGGTAGGTGGCCTCGCCAATGAAGTTGTCACCCCAGCAGTAGCCCTCGCCCGTGTCTGTCTGCGCGCAGTAGTGGAAATCACCGGCGCGGACCTTACGCCAATGGGTGGCCGTTCCAATCTGGACGGGCTCGGGATGCGGGGCAGCATCCTCTGTACCTCGGCCCAGTCTGCCGGCGCTATTGCTGCCCCATCCCCACAGAGTGCCGTCGCTCCCGATCGCAACCGTCCCCCCTAAGGTGAGTGCGAAGGTGGCGAACCGATCCGAGTTCGGAACGGGAACAAACGTGTTGTGGTCGAGGAGATCGCCGGCACCGAGGCCTAGTTCGCCAAAGCCGTTCGTCCCCCCGGCATAGAGCTGCCCGTTACCAAGGCGCCACAGCACGTGGGTGTTGCCGCGCCAAACGTTTGCGCCGTAAGGGACGGGCACGACGGTCGGAGTATCGAAATCGTCCGAATTGCCGAGACCGAAGCTTCCAAAGCTGCGGCCGAAGCAGACCGTCGATGGGGCGCCCGCGTCATAGGGCGTGAAGCCGGCACACGTCGAAGACCCACCGGCGCCGAACAAGTAGGTGAACGAGTACTGAACTATGTCGTAGCCGTAGAAGGCGTTCGCACCGCGTGCGAGGCCGACACCCAGGCGTCCGTTTGCATTGGAGCCCGCGCAGAAGACTATGCCGCTGTTGATGAGACAGGTGTGATCGTATCCGTAGGCGAACGTCGTTGTCGGAAACGCTAGGGTGCACGCGCCCGCAATCCGGACCTCTCCAAGTCGACACGACGGCGCGACAGGCCCGCTATCGTTCGCGTCGATCTGGGTGGGCTCGTTCGTGACATCGGCTGAGCCGACTCCGTCGAACGCATCCGATAGAAGATCTGTGAGCTCGGTTCGATCCAATGACTCGGTTCGATCCGATGATGCGTCGAAAACGTTCGCGTCGCGGCCCCCGTCCGGAACGTTCGAAGCGTCGAGACCGGACATAGAATCCACGCGATTCGAGTGGTCGGTCAGCTGCAGTGTGTCTGCGACTGATGAGTCGAGCACGGCGCTGTCGTACCGATCGAATCCCACTCGCCCGCACCCGACGAGCACGAGAGTGAGAAAGCTGACGACACGCACACGAGGAGGGTATACAAAGCTCGTCCGCGATGCATAAGATCGGCGCGTCTGTTCAGTCCTTGGGGCGACAGCCGAGTTCTCTCGCTGGTTTCTTGATTCTCGTGGGCCAAGCACCTGAGAATCGCCGCCATGCGCATCAAACTACCCTGCGTCTCCGCCGCGTGCGGGACGATTGCCGCCATGGCGACGTTCGCAACGCCTGCACTCGCACAAGACGGCGCGTTCCTGGACAACGGAGGTTCGAGCCGAGGTGGCATAACTTACGCGCGCTCGAGCGTCGTGCCCCAAACCACGACCGTTCGACGCGGCGACACGTTGTGGGATCTGGCGCATAGATACTACGGCGACCCGTATGACTGGCCGCGCCTCTGGTCTTACAACCCGGAGATCACCAACCCGCACTGGATCTACCCGGACGCACACGTTCGTCTGCGCGCGGACGGCGAAGGCCCGCCCGCGGCTGTCTCGTTGAATCCGGGACGCCGCAACTCGTCTGTCTATCTTCGTGAAGAGGGATTCCTCGATCGCCGCGCGCTTGAGCGAGCGGGAACAGTCGTGGGTTCCGTTCACGATCACATGCTGCTTACCGTCGGGGACGAGTTCTATGTCGAAGTTCCTGAGCCGCAAGAATTCGCTCAGTCCTCGGAGTACACGATCTTTCATCCGGTCCCGGAGACCCAACGCAACGACGGAGAGCGTGGCGTACTCGTCAAGATCGACGGCACCGCGCGGCTCGAATCGATCGACCAGGAGCGCAAGGTCGCTCGCTTGGTGATCACCGAAGCACTCGATCCGATCGAGCGCGGGCAGCTGGTCGCCGATGTTCCGCGCAGGTTCCGTCTGGTTGGACCGCGAGAGTCTACGCAAGACTTGGACGCTCACGTCATCGCGACACTTCGTCAGCGGTCGATCCTCGGGGACCAAGATCTGGTCTTCTTGGATGTAGGTGAACGACAGAACATCGAAATCGGAGATCGCTTTTTCGTCGTGCGATCAGTGGACGAGTGGCGTCGCTCTCTGGACGGGACAACAAACGACGTTGGCAGCACCGTCGAGAGACCGCGTGAGCCGCGTGCGTACCCAGAGACTTACATTGCGGAGCTACGCATCGTCGATGTCCGAGAGAACAACGCTGCGGCGTGGGTCATCTCCGCGCGTCAGGAGCTCGTCGTAGGCGAGCTCGCATACATGCGTGTGCCTCGCTGAACGCTCGCTGCGGACGCGAGCACGATGAAGAACGGCACAAGAGGCGCGTTGTAGCGATCGCCCCCGATAGTCAGTGCATGCGCCGCAAGAATAGAAACGATTGCGGGTAGGGCAATCTCGAGCGCACTTCTTCGAGACGCGCGCATCTGGGCGACGCCAACGCAGGCGGCGACGAGGAGCATCACGTGCAGAAAGCTGCAGGCATCGCCGAGTGAGCTCAGCCATGGGGGACCGCCGCCTATCGCCTCCCGATATGCATCTGCCGGTGACGACGCACCGAAGAGTGTTGCTGCGGTCTTGATTCCCGCGCGTTTGAGCTGATCGAGTGGAGCCGCGCGCCAGCGGGCCGCGGCTCTCGCGCTCCGACAACGATCTTTTGGTACCTCGGCGAGAGTCTTCGAGCAGTCTTCGCCGTTCGGGACGCTCGCGTATGTCCCTGATCCGAACGTTCCGATCAGCGCGTTCACTCCTCCGTTCGTCGATACGATCACCCAGCTTCCGAGCTCGATCTTGTTGCGCACCGCCCATGGCGAGAGCACACACAGAGTGACTCCGAGAGAGAGCGCCGAGGCTCGAGCTTTCGCGCGAATGCTGCCGCGCGTGGCCAACCACGTGCACGCGGAGATGAGGATCGCGGTCGGTCGCACCAGCGCAGCGGCACCGAGTATTGCGCCCGCGCTCCCAAAGCGTCGCCGACGCGCGATGGCGATCGCAGCGAGCAGTAGCAGAAGTGTGAACAACGGCTCGCCAAACCAAGAAACCGACAGCAACACGCTCTGCGGCCAAAGCGCGACGGCGAGGCCTGCCGTCAGCGCGCGTTTTCGCTTCACGAAGCGGCGGGCGAGAAGCCAAACGAGCGGGGCGTGTAGCGCGCCAAGAAGAAGCTGGAGCGCGAGCGTCGCGCGCAGATTCGTCGGCGACGACGGCGACGCGCGGCGGTCACCGGCGACGAATATCGCGGCAGCAAGCGCCAACGGATGGCCCACGGGGTAGAACGCGGTCGGGAGCGGCGGGCGGCTTCCCAGATCCTTGACGAGAATTCTGTGTGTGTAGCCACGACCCGCTGCGATGTCCGTGGCTCCACGCATATAGATCACTCCGTCCCAAACCGGGTGTGGGTCTGCCATCGCGACGGTGATTCGAGCCGCGAGTGCGAGCACGAACAGCGCCAACATGATTGCGGCGGGAGATCGCAGACTGCGAGCAGGTGAAGGGAGCGACATGAGGCGGGCGCTCACCCTGACGCGAGCTGAGGATATCGGAAGCTGGCGCCTTTCACCGGCGACTGCAATGTCCCGAGAAGGGGACGGTCGTCCCTTCGCGCGTGCTTAACGCTCGGGCCGCTCTGTAATTGCCGCGGAATGCGGGGGCAGTCTCGGCATGATCGGTGGCACGGATGCTGCTGACTAGAGGCCGTGAGTCTCCGTACGCAAGATGGTCTCATTTGCACGTTGCTGTTTGCGGCATCCCTCGGGGGGTGCACGGCGTCCTATGAGGCGGGCAGTCTCGAAACGGCAATTGACGATGAACGCGCCGATCGTCCGTGTTCGTTTGGCGCGACCACGTGTGACGCGAATCGATATGACGCTGTGCAATGGCCGGCGCTCGGTTACGTAGTCGCCGGCACTGCTCGAACGTACCTCGTGGCTGAGAACTGCGGCGCGACTCTGGTTGCGCCAAACGTGGCGTTGACCGCGGCGCACTGTGTCACCACAGCCGACGGATCTCCTCGAACAGGTGCGTTTGGTTTCGGCGTTGGAGAAACCGGCTCTCATCATTATCTCCGTGCTGTTCGCGTGGTGACTCACCCGAGGTACACGGGGAACCTGACCGAGAACATTCCGTACGACGTAGCCGTCCTCGAGCTTTCGGCGCCGTTCGTGGGTGTTGCGCCGGTTCCTGTCAGCAACGCAACGGTATCTCCGGGCGCTGCGTCCTGCGGCGAGCTTGGCTACTTCTCGGTTGGCTACGGGCGCTCGACCCCTGGCGGACAAGACGCTCCGGTCATCGTTGGTTTCCGCAAGCGCACAGAACTCTGCACCGGCGGCGCTCCGTATCTCGGCGCTGACTTTCTCGGCACGACGTCACAAGGCGATGGATTCGTTTGCTGGGGTGATAGCGGTTCGGGGCTGGTCGGTCCGGATGGGACGCTGCGCGGCGTGTTCGCGCATTTCGACCCGCGCGACTTCGCAAGTCCGGAGCTCTGCCGACCCGGCAATCGAGGCGCGTTCGCCTCGGTAGGTCACATTTGGGACTGGCTCGCACCTGAGCTCGCCGTGGCGGAGGAACATCTCAAGCAGTATCGTGTGTTTTCCGCGGAGCCTTCCGCTCGCGTGGCTGCGGGAAAAACGGTTCGGGCCGTTCTTGAGATCAACAACGGCGATCGGGTCGCGTCGGCAACCGTACAGGTCGATGTGGACTATGGGAGCGCAACGGCCCTGAGCACTCGGCTCGTAAGAATTCGGGGCGGCCGGGTAGTCGAGCAGATAATACCGTTCGAGTTCGGTGTTTACCCCCAGTTCGCAGACGTTCCACGCATGAGCAACCGGTCGCTCGAAGGTACATGGCACGTCGAAGTCGTTAACTCGGGGGAGGGGGAAGCGACGTTCAAGAGTGCAGCTCTGATTGTCCGGTACGAAGACTGAAGGCACGGACGCCCGGCAAAAACCTCCCCCGGACTCGTCCCGCGTGTGGGATGCTGTCCTCGTTGTGACCGCTGTCGATCAGTCGGACGAGATTGCACGCCTCCACGCGGCTCTGGCGAGGGAGAAGGAAAAGGTCCGTGCGCTCGAGGATGTGGGGCTCGCCCTTGGATCCACCCTGGACCTCGAACAGCTACTCGAGCGTGTCTTGGGCCGCATTGCAGCGTTGCTCGAGGCGGACCGCGCAACGCTCTACTTGCTCGAGGAGGAAAAGGGCGAGCTCGTGTCGCGTTTGACCCTCGGCGGAACACCGTCACCCACCTCGAGAGTGTCGTACGAGATCCGCCTTCGCGTTGGCGAGGGGCTCGCTGGCTGGGTCGCGCGCAGCGGCGAAATCGCAAACATTGGGGATGCGTACGCAGATGTTCGCTTCGACGCGGCGTGGGACCGCAAGAGCGGATACCGAACGCGTTCGATTCTGTGCGTGCCGATGAAGAACCACGTGGGCCGAATCATCGGCGTCCTGCAGGTTCTGAACAAACGGTTGGGACCCTTTAACGCGGAAGACGAAGTGATGCTTCTTTCGCTCGCGTCTCAAGCGGCTGTCTCGATCGAGAACTCGAAGCTCTTCTTGTCCGTCGTCAGTAAGAACATGGAGCTCCTCGACGCGAAGGAGCAGCTCGAGCGGAAGATTGCCGAGCTCGACGTTCTTTTCGAGATTGCTCAGGTTGCCGCATCGGCTACGGACTTGGACGGCTTGCTCGAAGGCGTGATCGTTCGCGCTATGCGTGCAGTGGGTGCTGTCGCGGGCAGCGTTCTTCTCGGGGACGAAAAGACGGGCGACCTGATTTTCCGGAACTCGTCGGACGGAAAAGCGCGACGACTGCGCGTGTGGTCGGGGCAGGGCATCTCGGGATGGGTCGCCAAGCACCAAGAGCCCATCATCATCGAGAACGTAGAACACGATTCTCGCTACAACTCCGAAGTAGGCGAGCGTCTTGGTTACACACCATCGACGTCGTTGACCGTTCCGTTGCGTTGGAAGGAAGGTAGCGGAGCACTTGAGCTGTTTGACAAGGCAGGTGGCACCGAGGCGTTCACTGCGGATGACCTGAAACTCGCGGGTGTGATCGCGGGTCACGTCTCGAGCGCAATCGGGCTGGCGCGCTCGCGCGAAACCCGTGAGCGGGAGGAACGCCTTTCCACCATCGGGCGCCTGCTTTCGAGCGTATTGCACGACTTGAAAACACCAATGACGGTGGTGTCTGGATACACCCAACTCCTGATGAACGAGCCTGATGCGACTGCTCGTCGTCAATACGCCGAGAGCGTGCTCAAGCAGGTCCGCCTCATCAATGCGATGACGCGTGAGATCCTCGCATTCGCCCGTGGAGACCGCACGGTGCTCCTACGAAAGGTCTATCTCGCCACGTTTTTCGACGAGGTGCGCGAACAGATCGAGCGCGAGCTAGCGGAGCGCAACGTGCGCGTCGTTCTCAAGCTTGGAGACCGCGGCATCGCGCGTTTCGATCAGTACAAAGTCGAACGCGCCATTCACAACCTCGCGCGAAACGCAGCCGAAGCCATCGGCGACAAGGGGGGCGAGTTCGTGATCGAGGTCGGCCGTCGGCCAGAGGACGCGGCTCTCGTGATTCGCGCTATCGACAACGGTCCTGGCATCCCGGACGCAATACGCGACGGGCTGTTTCAGTCGTTCACCACGCACGGAAAAGCCGGAGGAACTGGTCTCGGGCTCGCGATCGTTCGCAAGGTCGTGGAAGACCATGACGGCGAGATTTCCGTGGACAGCGTTCCAGGACGAACCTGTTTCACGATCGTTCTGCCCCAGCAGCGCGACATTGACGACCGTCCGAGCAATCCGCACTCGAGCTCGCTTGCTCCCCCTGCGACGGCGACGAGCGCGGGTGTGACTACGAGCCCAATCACGACGCCCACGGGCCAAGAAGAAACGCCCCCGTCCGGGAGTTAGCCGGAGCGGAGGCGTTCGTACTTCACGTATTGATCGCGCGGAGTCGCGCGGAGTGTTTCGGCTCCGCGCCATAGACGTCGCGGCCCCGCGCGATAAACTGCGCGGGGTGTTTCGGCCCCGCGCGATAAACTGCGCGGGGTGTTTCGGCCCCGCGCAATAAACTCAGACGCGTGCGTCTACGGTCTTCCAGTTCACGTTCGCGAAGAAGTCCTCGAGGTACTTCGCTCGTTCGGTCGGCTTCAGGTAGACGCTCCACGCGTGCTCCCAGAGGTCGAGCACGAGCACGGGTGTGTATCCAGCGGGGTGACCGTGGTCGTGTCGATCGATCCAGTAGTTGTCGAAAATCTTTCGCGACGGATCGTAGTACGTCACGGCCCATCCCACGCCCGGCATCTTTGCCGTTCCCAGCATGTCGCCCTTCCACGAATCGAAGCTGCCGTACTGCTTTGCGACAGCATCCGCGAACTTCGATCCCTTCCCATCACCGCCGTTTGGCGTGAGGTTGTCGAAGTACTGCTCGTGGAGAATGACCCCGTTGTGCTCCCAGCCCGCACGGCGCTTGAGTTCTTGGAACTCCGCGGTGGTGGTTTTCCCTTCGGCGAGCATCGACGCCAGCGTCTCGTTGAGCTTGTTCGAGCGCGTGACGTAGCCGTTGTACAGCGTCAAGTGAACCTGTACCTGGTCATCTGTGATGCCATGCAGTCCCTTGAGAGCCGAGTAGTCCTTTGCCTTGTACTGCGCGCCTGTCCACGCCATAAGCTGCCTCCGAGGCGGGCAACGTAGGTCAGTCGCCCGGTGGGCGCAACGGTTGGAACTCGCAAATCACCCTCTGGCCCCCACAACGACGCCCGAGCCTGGACCAACACCGCGAGTGGTCCTGGTGGACCTGCTCCGGCTCGTCGCCGCGTTCCAGATGATTCACGGTCACACCATCGGGGGGCTGCTCTCGCCCCGGTATTCGGGCGGCGGAGTCCATGACGCCTGGCAGTTTACTCGTGGCCTGACGAGCGTTTCGTTCTTGTTCGCCGCCGGGTTCGCCCTGTACTGGGCGAGCGTGGGGCGGATTGCCGCTTACCTCGCGGACGAGGCGGCGAAGCGAAAACGCCTTCGGCGTGCGTTTACGCTGCTCGCTATCGGCTATCTGCTTCGGATACCGAACCCGTTCCTCCATGGCTTGGCGTTCCAGCAAACCGTGCGCGATTGGATGTTGGTGGACGTGCTGCAGTGCATCGGCGTCACCCTCCTGATCGTCGAGATTCTCGTGCGCGCGTTGCGGAAAACAC
>CAZWQH010000190.1:1504-9209 GCA_964635815.1 uncultured Sandaracinaceae bacterium | reverse complement strand
GTCCCGATTCCCACGACCACCGCGCCAGCACCCGCGGGCCCTCCCATCTTGTGAGAAGCAAGCGCCAGGGTTGCGTTGAGAATGTTCCTGTGGTCGATTGCAACCTTCCCAAACGCTTGGGTCGCGTCCACTACTAGCGACACACCTAGGCGATCAGCGAGCGCTGCGTACGCTTCGATCGGAAACATCGTGCCCCGTTTCGTGATTGATCCACTGGACCACCCAGACATCCACTCCAACGAGCTTCGCTTCGAGCTCGGTCGCCGAGGGAACCTGACCCGCGGGGACATCGAACAGCAAAGCTTCACCGTGCCCGTTGAGGCGTTTCGCAAACTCAGCCGCAGCGGGATGCTCCACCGACGACATCAACAACCGACGGGCGTTGCGTCGACCGCGCCACGTGCCACTGCAGGCAAGGTTCACGGCTTCCGTCCCACCCGCCGTAAAGACCACATCGCGCCCGCGAGCGCCGGTCGCGGCTGCGACCGCGCCCCGCGTGTGTTCGACCACGCTCCGCGCCTCGCGCCCGTACGAATGGATGCTCGAAGGGTTGCCGTACGAGCTGGACAACGCGCGCTCCATGGCGCGCCGCGCCGGCTCACACAGCGGGGTTGCTGCGTGATGGTCTAAGTAGATTCGAGTATGAACAGGGTCTTGCACGTTCTTGCACGGGGCTTCGGAATCGTTTGAGACTAACGAACCACGAGAAGCCTAGCGCGTTTCAGGCTTGACGAACGTTGCCCGCAAGGAGAGCTTGTCGACCGATGCCGCAAGCCCTGGGCTCTCATCTTGTGGAAATGGGCGCGATCGACTCTGGGACGCTCTCGCGTGCATCGCGTGCGGTCGGCTCGACTCGACCGGTCATCGTCGAGTGCATTCGCACAGGCAAGCTTTCGGAGGACGATGTTTTCCGAGCGCTCGTCGTCACGGACTTTCCGGTCATCGCCGACGACGCAGAAGTCCGAGAAGTCTCGGTGGGCGCTCAGCGCAGGCTCAGCATCCACCTGTCGGAAGCCTGGTGCGCCATCGTCCTGGACGAGAACGATACTGTGACTCCGCGAGTCGGTTTCGTCGATCCCACGGACAAGGGAGCGCTCAGGGCGGTCACGCGTGCGCTGAGTACGGCCATCCGGCCGTTTGGCGTGCGGTTGTCGGCCTTCGATTCCGCGCTCGCCCGCCGCCACGAGCAACCCGATCGCGACTCCGTGGATTACCCCTTCGAGCTCGTAAAGCAGGTTGTCCATCGCGAAGTCGCAGTCTCGCGCGCAACCAGCAGCATTCCACCGTCCGAACCCGTGCTGCTCAGCAAGCACCGTCGCTAGCGGTCCGTAGCGAGCTTCTGCGCTAGGCTGCGCTGCGAGGTCACGTGTCAGGTCACAAAGACAAGAGCGCTTGGAAGAAGTCCGTGCTCGAACCGTTCGAGCAAAAAGGAAAGCCGCGTCCACGCGCAAAACCGCTCGCGGGATTCGAAGATTCGGAGACGGTCTACGGCCCCGAAGACCTGGCGCCTGAGCTCAGTGCCAGGCTTGGATTCCCAGGCGAAGCACCGTTCACGCGTGGGGTGCAGCCCAACATGTACCGCGGCCGCTTGTGGACAATGCGCCAATACGCAGGGTTCGGAACGGCTCGCGAGTCGAACGAGCGCTATCGCTACCTGCTGGCACAGGGCCAGACAGGCCTGTCCATTGCGTTCGACCTCCCCACGCAAATGGGACGCGACAGCGATCACGAGCTCGCGCGAGGAGAGGTAGGCCGAGTCGGAGTTGCGATCGACAGCATCGACGACATGGAGATCCTCTTGGCGGATCTACCGCTCGATCGCGTCTCCACCTCGATGACGATCAACTCGACCGCCAGCATCTTGCTAGCGCTGTACGTCGCGGTCGCCGAACGGCGCGGCATACCGAGCAAAGCGCTGCGCGGCACGATTCAGAACGACATCCTGAAAGAGTACATCGCGCGCGGAACGTATATCTATCCGCCTCGCGCATCGCTACGAGTCATGAGCGACGTCTTTGCTTGGTGCCGTGAGCACACCCCGCACTGGAACACCATCAGCATAAGCGGATACCACATCCGCGAAGCCGGATCCGACGCAGCTCAAGAGCTGGCCTTCACCATCGCAGATGGAATCGAGTACGTTCGCGCCGCCGTCGGTGCAGGACTTCACGTCGACGAGTTTGGCGAACAGCTCAGCTTCTTTTTCAACGCACACAACAACCTCATCGAGGAGGTCGCAAAGTTCCGCGCTGCTCGGCGTATTTGGGAACGCGTCATGCGCGAGAAGTTCGGGGCAAAGAACCCGAAGGCATGCGCGCTGCGCTTTCACGCTCAGACGGCCGGATCGAGCCTTCAAGCTCAACAGCCGCTCGTAAATGCGATTCGCACGACCGTCCAAGCACTGGCGGCGGTGCTCGGTGGCGCTCAATCGTTGCACACCAATGGCTTCGACGAAGCGCTCTCTCTTCCCACCGAAAGTGCCGCGACCCTCGCGCTACGGACGCAGCAGGTTCTCGGGTACGAGAGCGGGGTCGCGGACATTGTCGACGCACTTGGCGGCAGCTATGCAATCGAAGCGCTCACCGATCGACTCGAGACACGTGCAGTCGCGTATCTCGATCGAATCGAGGCGATGGGCGGCATGGTGGCCGCGATCGAACAGGGCTTCCCACAGCGTGAGATTCAGTCCACCGCCTACGAAACGCAGCTTCAGGTCGAGCGAGGCGAGCGCGTCATCGTGGGCGTGAACATGTTCGAGCAAGGTCAAACGGAGATGCCTCCCATCCTCAAGGTCGACCCGGCTCGTGAAACCGAGCAGGTGGAGAGCCTGCGCGTTACACGGCGTGCGCGTGACAACGGAGCAGCCGTCGAAGCTTGCGCAGCCATCGAAACGGCTGCACGCGGCTCCGACAACGTGATGCCGCGCATCCTCGATGCAGTCCGAAAACGCGCGACGATCGGAGAGATTAGCGACGCGATGAGGCGCGCGTTCGGCGAGCATCAGCCGTCCGCGTTCCTCTGAACGTCCGAGTCAACAAAAACTACTCGCTCGATTCGGTTTCGTCGTTCTCGTTGCTAGTGAACTCGTTCGTGCGGTCGGTTTCGGAAACTTCGAACTCCACATCGGAGCTCGAAAGCTCGTTACCTTGTTCCGAGCCCTGCGACTGGGCGTCGGGTCCGCCTCCAGCCGTGTGATCCGGATGCTCTTCACTCTGTCCGTCGGTCCTCGCCGGAGATTCGTGATCAGCGGAGGGCTCACCCTCGGCTTGCGGCCGAGTATCGTGTGTACGTCGAGTGTCATCTGACTCGCCACCCTCGGATTCGGACTCGTTGTTTCGCGGACGCGCGTTGCGCGACTCGTTTCGTTCACTGCGATCTCCGCGCTCCGGACGATCACCTCGTTCCGGACGGTCGCCGCGCTCGGGACGGTCGCCTTTTTCGGGGCGAACATCGCCGCGAAGCATGTCGAGAAGCTCGACGTCTGGCACGACGACGGGAATCCACGCAGATCGCAGGCCAACTCCAGCACGCTCCATTGCCTTGGCGAGCCGCATGCCGTCGAAGACATTGATTGGTGCAGCGCCGGCCACAGCAGCTTCCTCGTATGCGCCGCTCATGACGGTGCCGGTGCAAACAACCCAACCCACGCTCGCGTTGCCGTAGTGATGCATCCCACCGCGCAGCTCGATTATGCGTTCGCGGCCTAGCTCGCGACCGTCGCGACGGATCACGATTGCGAGGCGCGTTTCGTCATTTCCGCGCTTCAGAGTTCCCGCGAAGTTGAGCTCGCCCGGAACGGGTGGGCCAGGACGGCGCACAGCGCGCAATGCAACAACGCCTTCGGTGTTGAGCCACGTTGCGAGGAGCTCTGCAAACCCTGCGGTTGGAAGCTCCCGGACCTTCTTGAGGTACGCGAGACGTGCGTGCTCTCGCTGCCGATCAGCAGCGCGCGCCGCTTCCTGCTCGAAACGAACTGCATCCGGGGCGAGTGCCCAGTCGAGAAGCCCGACTCGGCTGCCTTGCATACGGAATCGCGGGCGCTGACGTTCAGCCTCGCGTCGCGAGATGTCCGCGCGAATCGCAGCGGCAACAGTCGGTGCAAGCAAGCTTGCTTCGCCGGTCAGACGCCCGCGACGCACGAGCATGTCCGCAACGCGCGACATGGACTGAGCGTTTCGATCGCCGCTCGAGAGGACTGCGTATGCAGCATCCGCGAGATCTTTTCCGATCAGATCGCCATCGCCGGGCTCTCGGTTCCAGTCCCCGCGAATTTCGTTGCCACGTCCCTCGCTGTCGCGTGGCTCGCGACTCTCTCGATCGCGATCGCGTGCGTCACGGTCACGACGCGGTTCCCCGCCTCGATCCGGGCGTGGCCTGTCTTGATCCCGCGGCGGCTGCGCCTCGCGACTCGCATCTCGGCCGCCACCACCACGTGATCGTTCTTCTCGACCGCGCTCGGGCCGTCGCTCACGGTTGCGTTCTTCTCGACGTCCTTCTCGCTGAGGTGCCGCTGGCGCTGGCGCGACTGCCTCCGCTGCGGGTGTCTCGGCTTCTACGTCTTCGGTGTCGTCTGCACCTGCGGCGACGGCCTCGTCGGTCCCTGCGCCCTCCGCCGTCGTTTCCTCGCCATCGCGTCCTCGACCGCGACGGCGTCTACGTCGTCGTCCGCGGCGTTCTCCAGCTTCGTCGGGTTTCGCAAGAATCGGATCGTCGTCGTCTTCTTCCGCGGGAAATATATCGGAGCCGGGCAACGGTTTTGCAACGGCGCCTGCTGCATCGGGGCGCGCCCCAACGCGGGGTTTGGCGACCTCGTCGCCTGCAACATTGTCTTCGCTCGAAGCGGTCATCGTCGTGTCCTTCGTATTGTCGTCTTCGTCGTCGTGTCGAGCAGCCGCCAAGCCTCCAACGTCCTCTTCCTCCGCGCCTACTGCGGGATCGGACTTGGCTCGGCTGATGACGTCCTGCTTGAAGTCACGGAGTCCAAAGACGCCGGGCTTTACTTTGATAATCTGAGAACCGTCTCGTTCACGCTTCATGAGCGTGGCCAGACGAGAGCTCATCGTCACCTCGGGTGTTTTCCCGATGTGCGAAAGTAGGTTCTGTTCGATCGCGATCTCTGTGATTTTTTTATAGTGAAGGGGCTTGCCGACTTGGCGAAGCACCTCCACAGCCGCTTCCGTGAAGGTCATGCAGACCTCGTTGTCTTTCTGGAAGGGCGCTGCTCACGGCAACATCAGTGGGAATCGCTGGCACCGGCTGGAAGGCCGATTGAGACGAGAAAAATCGCCTCTCGCGGACGTGACCAGCCGATAGCTGGTACGCGTCGTACGGGAGGGAAAGGTCATGCCGGCGCCCCACAACGAGTGGCTCGCACTCGTGGGGTGTAGTTGCTGCGGACAGCGCGCGTGAAAAGTTTGGAACCATCTAACTGGGGGTAAGAACAACTTGGTCGCCGCACGCGTGAAGTGGATCGACCGGAGACTTCGTAGTGTTCGGGACCTGCAAGCAGTCCCGACTTGTCGTCGGCCTCTTGTGGGGGGACGCAGGACGCCCTGCGAGTGGTCCACAATCAGTTCCGACAGGTTCGTGTGAGGTGGAAACTCCACCAAACGGATTTGATTAGTATCATGTGAGCTTGCGTGTAGCAATCCGCCCCGCCCGCTCGTATCTTGCGCCCCCATGGCCACGATAGACATTCGGCGGGAACACAATCTCGGAATCGAGCGCGCGCGCAAGGTCGTCGACGCTGTTGCCGAGAAGATCCGCGAGAAGATCGACATCACCGCAACTTGGACGGACAACACACTGAGCTTCCAGCGGACTGGAGCGTCTGGAAAGATCGACGTCACCGAGCGCGACATTCGCGTCCAGGTCGATCTCTCGCTGCCGCTTCGTCCGCTCAAGGGCAAGATCGAGGGCAAAGTGAACGAGGCTCTCGACAAGGAACTGAAAGCCTGACGAGTCCGCTCGTTTCTTGACCCAGCGCGAAGCGATGGTATCCGATGGGGTTCACAAGACACGGAGCGTGTCTTGTGGTCGTCAGTCCAGCCTCGCATTGGCTTGAATTCTCACAGAATTTCACCCAATCCTGTCTGGCAGGGACGATGCTCTTTACCCGCTTCAAGGAAGTTATGAAATCCAACCTCACCGTGAAAAGCAATCCGTGGAAGGGGAAGCGTATCGGCGTCCTCATGGGTGGAATGAGCGCTGAGCGTTCAATTTCGATCACCACCGGCGAAGGTATTTCGACTGCGCTTGAGTCGCGCGGCTACTCCGTCGCTCGGATCTACGTCGATCGCGACGTCGACCAGGTGCTCCGCGTCCAGAAGCCCGACGTAGCTTTTATCGCGCTGCACGGAACATATGGAGAAGACGGTTGCATTCAGGGGCTCCTCGAGCTCCTCGAGATCCCGTACACGGGCTCCGGAGTTCTGGCGAGCGCGCTCGCAATGGACAAAGTGAAGGCGAAGGAGATGTTTCGCCTGCACAACGTCCCCACCCCGCCGTACTACGTCCTCGACGCCGACGAGATTGGAGACATCGAAGAGCGCCACGGAAGCTTCGGTTTCCCAGCGTTCGTCAAGCCTCGCCGACAGGGTTCGAGCGTCGGAGCGGGCAAAGCGGAGAGCGTTCAGGAGCTTCGCAAGCGGTGCGAGGACTCCGCCCAGTATGACCGCTCGATTCTCGTCGAGCGTTTCGTCCGCGGTCACGAGGTCCACGTTGGCATCCTCAACGGCCGAGCCCTTGGCGCGATCGAAATCGTCCCCAAGAGCGCGTTCTACGACTACAAATCGAAGTATCAGTCGAGCACGACCGAGTATCACCTCCCCGCTCGTCTCCCGCCCGCGCGCTACAAAGGCATCCTCACCATTGCGGAGCGAGCGAGCGAGTGCCTCGGATCGAGCGGCGCAACACGCGTCGACATGCTCGTCACGGAAGGCGAGAACGAGTACACGCTCGAGGTGAATACAGTTCCCGGGATGACGCCCACGTCGCTCCTGCCGAAGATTGCCGCTGGCGTCGGGATTAGCTACGCCGACCTCTGCGAAGAGATTCTGACCACGGCCTCGCTTGATCGTGATCGCTCCGCGCCACGGGAGCGTCTTCCGCTACGGACGCAGGCCAGCCCACCGAAGATGGTTCGTTCGCACGAATCGTCGTCCGGCACGATCGTTTCTCGCTAACAGCGCCCGGCGGCGCGGGGATCACACTGCATTGACCGTGTGCTGACACACTCAAACGTCCATTGGGACCGGTGCAGATAGACTTTACAGAGCTCCGTGCGAAGACCACAGTGCGCGCGTGGATCGCGCACGTATCGTCGACGTCAACGACCCTGCTCGTCGCAGAGCACCACCCGTCCTTGAGGACGACCACTTTCACGATGAATGCGGTGTCTTCGGCGTCCACGGAGCTGTCGAAGCGGCGAACCTTACGTACCTCGGCCTGCACTCGCTTCAGCACCGTGGTCAAGAAGCCGCTGGCATCGCGTCGACCGACGGTGAACGGCTGTTCGTGCATCGCGACGTCGGGCTGGTCCAGGACGTGTTCACGGAGAGCGTCATCGGGAGGCTCCCCGGCGTCACGGCGATTGGGCACGTCCGTTACTCCACCGCAGGTGGAAGCTACCTAAAGAACGTCCAACCAATTGCTGTCGACTATGCGCACGGTTCGATCTGCGTCGCGCACAATGGAAACCTCACGA
>CAZWQH010000190.1:0-1494 GCA_964635815.1 uncultured Sandaracinaceae bacterium | reverse complement strand
GTGCTGGTCCACCTGATCGCGCGGGCGCAGCAGCCAACTACGGTCGAACGCATCTCGCACGCGCTCAAGCAAGTAGAGGGTGCCTACTCGATGCTCTTTTTGACGCCGGAAGAGCTCGTTGCCGTTCGCGACCCGTACGGGCTGCGACCGCTCTGCATGGGCCGTCTTGACGACGCCATCGTCTTTGCATCGGAACCGCCCGCGTTCGATCTCATCGCGGCAGAGTACGTCCGCGACTTGGAACCCGGTGAAATGGTCGTCGTCGACAAACGCGGCCTCGTGCGGTCGTCGTTTCCATTCGAGCCCAAGCCGCATCGGTTTTGCGTGTTCGAGTACGTCTACTTCGCACGGCCGGATGCGCGACTCGAGGGCATTAGTGTCTATGAGGCCCGCAAGCGCATGGGCGAGCTTCTCGCGGACGAAGCACCAGCCGACGTCGACCTGGTGATCCCCGTCCCCGACAGCGGCGTCGCCGCGGCGCTCGGGTACGCGGACCGCATCGGCAAACGATTCGAGCTGGGCTTGATCCGCAGTCACTACGTGGGCAGGACATTCATCGAGCCCTCTCAATCGATTCGCCATTTCGGCGTGCGCTTGAAGTTGAGCCCCGTGAAGTCGTTGCTGCACGGAAAGCGCGTGGTGGTCGTAGACGATTCCATCGTGCGTGGAACGACGAGCCGCAAGATCGTGAAGATGCTTCGCAGCGCAGGAGCGAAAGAGGTTCATCTACGCATCAGCTCGCCGCCAACTCGATGGCCGTGCTTCTACGGAATCGACACGCCCTCTCGCTCCGAGCTCATCGCTTCGTCGCATTCGACTGAGGAGGTCGCGCGCTACGTGACTGCGGATAGCCTCGGGTACCTCAGCTTGGAAGGGCTACACAAAGCGGTGTCGTCGCTTCGGCAAGCGCCGCCGAACGGCGTCAATGTCTACGCACGCGATGCTTCGACTTCGAACGGCGCGCCCGCGCCGGTGGTCGACGATCCGCAGCATGGGTTCTGTGACGCTTGTTTCAGCGGAAACTATCCGCTACCGATCGCAGAGACTCGATTGAGCACAAAGCGCCAGCTTCCACTCGTCGGGGTATGACGGACTACGCGATGCCTCTGGCAGTGCTGATCGCCGCGTGCATTGCGAGTGCTCGGCCGATAAACAGCCGCAATCAGCTCGCGATCGTGGACGACGCAGATGAGACGCGGCAAGCGCCCAGCAGCGCAGCGCGCCCCCAGTACACGCTCAAAAAGCGTGCTGCCGACTCGCACCCCATGGCCCCATTCACGCTTCGCTACGTGACCACCTTCTTCCACGTGCACACGCGCGACCTTCTGCCCGCGACGAACGTCGTCGCGGCAGAAGAGCTCGAGCAGTTCTTGCGATGCCGCGCGACAGCACGGACCAACGTCATGGCCGAGATGCCATTGGTGATCGCGACCCAGATGGCCCGCCGCTTCTCAGCGAAACGAGTGCTCGTACTCTCCGGATTCAGGTCCGCGA
>CAZWQH010000189.1:0-9224 GCA_964635815.1 uncultured Sandaracinaceae bacterium | reverse complement strand
CCAGGAGGTGGTCGTCGGCCGTAAAGGCGACGCCGTTGGCACCCGAGATGACCGATGTG
This sequence comes from uncultured Sandaracinaceae bacterium, assembly GCA_964635815.1. GTDB lineage: Bacteria > Myxococcota_A > Polyangia > Polyangiales > JADJQN01 > CAZWQH01. The sequence continues at coordinate 9,165 of CAZWQH010000189.1, read as the reverse complement.
GTGACACGCACTGCTCGCGGGGTCCCGGCAGTCGTACTGACTCGATATACGTGGCCGCCCCCGAAGTCGGAGTAGAAGAGTACTCCGGTGGCGCTCATCGTCAGGCCGTTTGGTTGTCCCGCTTCGTTTACGTACACCTCGGCGCTCGGCACCGCAGCGCGCGTGTCGATGGTGTAGACGGTCTCTGTGCTAGGCGACCCTGCATAGAGCGTTGCGTTGTCGGCGCTCAGAGCCAGGCCCCACACCGTTCCCGCTCCGGCGATGCGAATCCAGTTCGGCTCCGCAGCTTGTCCTACGAGTACACGGCCGATGCCGCCGCTCTGCGAGAAGTACACGGTGCCGTTGCGCGCGACGATCACACCTTCGGTCCTACGAATGCCGCTGATGTCCGCACGGAGCCCGGTGCAGGATCCGGTTGCACCATCGCTGGTCGACACATCATTCGCACGCTGCACATCGACAACGCTCACGTCTGCCATGCGTAGGTCGGCAGCCGCTACGGCCCGCGTCCGTGGTCGTCGCTGGCGCGTCTTGCGCCGCGGCGTCCTGCAGCCCGGACGCTGGCGTCGAAGAGCAAGCAACGCTGAAAGCGGAAACGCAGATGACAAGTAGAAGTGCTCGCATGAGCTCCGTCATTTGGCCGTCGTTGCCCCGGTAGTCAACCGAATGTAGGCTGCGCGCATGACGAAGCCCTTCGACACGTGGCAGGTCTTTCCGCATCGTCCTTTGGAGAAGCTGGAAAGTAACCTTTGGCGCGTCGAAGGAGACCTTCCAGGAACGAAGTCGACCCGCGTGATGACCATCGCCAAGCGGCGCGACGGGGGCTTGGTTATTCACAACGCGGTCGCTCTCGAAGAAGAGCTGATGCGAGAGATCGAGAGCTTTGGAAAACCAAGTGTGCTCGTCGTGCCGAATGGATTTCATCGGTTGGATGCGCGCATCTTCAAGAATCGGTATCCGGATCTTCGCGTTGTCTGCCCCGCGCATTGGAAGAAGAAGGTCTCCGAAATCGTTGCAGTCGACGGATCATATTCGGACGTTGCAGGCGACGACTCGGTGTCACTCCGCCACTTCGCAGGCACGAAAGACAAAGAAGGTTGGCTCGAGGTCAAATCCGAGACGGGAACGACGGTTGTGGTGAACGATGTGATGAACAACTTGCCGAAGATGGGTGGCTTCTTCGGTTTCGTGCTTGCTCCGACGGGCATCCCATCGGTGCCGCGCCTCGCGCACTGGTTGATGATCAGCGACAAGCCCGCGTTTCGTTCCAACCTTGAACAGATCGGCGCGATCCCGGATCTCAAGCGCGTGATCGTTTCTCACGGTGCCCCGATCACCGATCAGCCGAGTGCCGTCATGAAAACCGTCGCGGCAGCGGTGTGATGCACGGAAGGATGTAGGTCGTGGTCGTTCGTATGTCGTTGGTGTCGAGTCGGGCTTTCCCGGGACTGACTCTGCAAGAGCTGACGAGCTCGCTCGGAAGTAGGCAAGCGGGAGTCGATCTTCTCAAGTGGCTCGGCGGTTGTTCCGCGATGCCAGCTGAATTGCCCGAGCACATTCCGGGTATCTCGCGCAGCAAGTGGCAAGCGTTTCGATCCGCACATGCGGTGGTTCAACCGCGGGTCACGTCGAGGGAGGAAAGCAGCGACGGCACGATCAAGCTCGCGCTCGATCTCGACGGTACTGAAGTCGAAACGGTGCGAATCCCTGCGAACGGGCGCGCTACCGTGTGCGTGTCGAGCCAAGCAGGCTGCACTCGCAAATGCGGGTTCTGCGCAACGAAGGAGCTCGGCTTCGTTCGTCAGCTGCGCGCCGAAGAAATAGTCGCTCAGGTGCTCGTCGCCCGCCTCCAAGGGAGCGAGCCCACTCGGAACGTCGTGTTCATGGGGATGGGTGAGCCATTCGACAACTACGACGAGGTTCTGCGCGCTGTGGAGCTGTTGACGCAGACACCGTTTCCCATGCTCCGGTCCCAGGCAGTCACAGTGTCCACAAGCGGCAACGTCCCAGCGATGAGACGGTTTCTTCGGGAATCGAAAGCTTCGCTGGCGCTCTCACTGAATGCGTCGACAGACGTCGTTCGCTCCGAGATCATGCCGCACAACCGCACTTGGCCCATCGGTGACCTCATCGACGTGCTCGAGGAGAACGCGGCACGCGAGCCCAGACGCATCACGTTCGTCGAGTACGCGTTGTTCGCAGGCCTCAACGATAGCGACGAAGACGCCGACCGCGTGGTGAAGTTGCTCGCGGCGCTTCCAGTACGCGTCAACTTGATTCCGTGTAACAGCCATCGAGGCAGCGTGTTCAAGACACCGACAGACCAACGTGTGCGTGACTTCCAGGACATCCTGGCGAAGGCAGGAATGCGCTGCATGATTCGATGGCCGCGCGGGCGGGATATCGCGGGCGCATGCGGGCAGCTCGTCCTCGAACGCTCCGCGTGACACGGTAGGCAATGTCCATCCGGTTCTGGTTCGTTTCTCTCTTGTGCTTCGTTGGAGCCTGCAACAAATCCTCGCGCGTCGAATCGCCTTCGAACCTTCGCTCACAGGACGGCTTGATCGCAGTCGGAACCGCGGCTCCGGCGTTCAGCGCGCAAGATCAAACCGGCGCGACTCGTTCGCTGTCCGACTACGCGGGCAAGCCAGTAGTCCTCTTCTTCTATCCCAAGGACCAGACGCCCGGTTGCACGCGAGAGGCCTGCGCGTTTCGCGACGCCTGGGACCGTTTTCGCGCGAGCAACGTCGTCGTGCTTGGTGTCTCCACGGACGACGTCTCTTCCCACGCACGTTTCGCCGCGGCTCACAACCTTCCTTTCCCGCTGCTCGCGGATACGGCGGGATCTATCGCTCGCTCCTACGGTGTCACTTTGACCTTGAACATGGCCAAGCGGGTCACGTTCCTCATCGGCGGCGATGGGAGAATTACGCACGTGTTTCCTGACGTAGATCCGGGTGTCCACGCCGATGATGTGTTGTCCAAGCTCGTCAGCGGCGGCGCGACACGATAAGCTTCTGCGCACGTGGTACGCGTTCTGGCAATCGCTCTGGTGATGGGAGGATGCGGGCGCGTGTCGTTCCGGGTGGACCCGATCGACGCAGCGACACAGCCGACCGATATCGCGGTCTCAGTTGCCAGCAATGATTCGTCCGCAATGGATGGGTCGAGTGTCGATGTGCGCACCGGGATCGATGCCCCGCCGGACCGATTGCCCGTTGAGGCATCCGCTCTTGAAGCGTCCTTGACCGATCGCGCCGTGCTGGACGTCCCGTTCGACGTCAGTCCTCGTCTGGACGCGGAGCTTGAGAGCAGTGTGGACGCGCCCGTTGCAATCGCGGACGTATTCGTGGCGACGGATACCGCGCTGGACGTCCTTGATGATGTTCCTGATGACGTTCCTGTGCTCGTCGAAGCGACAGTTGAAGCGGCCGTCGAAGCGGGCATCGTCGACCGCTGTCCCGGTTGCGCCTTCCCGACCCAATCCTGTGTTCGTGGCGCGTGCGTTCCGGCCACCGTTACGACGACCGTGTCCGTGGGGAACGCGTTCACCTGCACATTGAAGAACAGCCAAGTCTATTGCTCAGGGACCAACGCAAACGGAAGCACGGGGCAGAACAACACAGCCGGAGTGCTTCTAGTGCCGGCGCCGGTCAATGATGCTGTGCCTGGTGTTTGGCGCCGCATCTACGGGCTAGCGGGAGCCTCGACGTGTGGAGAGTTCGCGCCAAGCAGCGGCGCACCGGGAATGTATTGCTGGGGTCGCAGCTACGACAGCTTCGGGTTTCCGGGTCTCGACAGAATCCCATTTCCCTTTCCAGTCTTGATTCCCGCTGGCGCGGTCATGTGGCGCGGGAGCACGCATATGTTTTGGAGGAACCGCAGCGGCGAGCTCTGGACCGTGGGGTCGAACGAGTTCGGTGAGCTCGGTCTCGGACACTCCAATCCACAGACCTCGAACATCGAGGTGCCCAGCGGCGGAGACTGGGCACTGCTCGCGACGAGCTGGGGTGGAACCGCTGGAATCAAACGCGACGGGTCTCTCTGGGTTTGGGGCGCCAACAGCGGTGGTCGGCTCGGAAACGGAACGACGGATGGACTTCCGCATCCCACACCCACGCAGGTCGGCATCGCAACGTTCGGTTATGCGACGGATTGGATACACATCGCCGGCGGCGACTTTCACTACTGCGCCATGAACACGCGCGCGGAGGTCGTTTGCTGGGGAAGCAACGAACGGGGCGAAGCTTCGCTCAATGCCCCATTCGACACCGAAGTGCTTGTCCCCCATTTCATTGACCCGCCGAGCGGGCAAACGTGGGTCGACGTTGGGGCAGCGGTGTTCGAGTCTTGCGCGATTGCGCGCGACAATACGTCGGGGGGCCGCACCCTGTGGTGTTGGGGGGATCGACGTCCCGGTCTTTGGCAAGTCGGCACCGATACGGATTGGGAGCGAGCGATTGGCGGAGGTCTCCAGTTCTGTGGGTTCCGCAGCGTAAGTCCCGAGCCGTTTTGCTTCGGCTCGAACGGCAACGGCGAGCTCGGTACAGGCAACATGGCCGGCGGTTTTACGCCGGTACAAGCGATGTTGCCGTAGAGCGCCGTCGCGGAGATACTCCCGCGAGTGACCCCCATCCGAATCATCGGGCTTGCTGGATTTCTGATTGTCGCACTGATCATCACCATGCTGGTGATTCGCCAGCGACGACCGCCTACTCCCGACGCAGCTCCGCGCACCGTCGAAGGAGTCACCGTTCCAGCTGGTGCCGCGACGAACGAGAAGATCGCGGTCGATCATATCCAGGCAGAGCTATGTCGAACCGAATGCGAGACAGCGGCCTCTCAGTGCCGAGCATTCGCCGATGACGAGAGCGCGAGCGAGCGTTGCACGAAAGCCGCGATGGCGTGCGCTGTGCGCTGCCGCTGAGCTGCAACTAAGCACAGGGCCAAGCGGCGAGCGCTACGGGCGACCGCGTCCATGGTCGTTCTTTCGCGCGCCTCTGGCAGTGCGCGAGTGAATGGAGAGGGACCCTTTTCCGTGCGCCGGAGGAACCAGATGGTGTGCGGCGCTGCCGATCAGGTCTTTGCGACCTGCTTCCACGAGCGCTTCCCGAGCGAGGTCGTGATGCGTGGGATCCCAATAAAGCAGTAGCGCCTTTTGCTTTCGCTTTTCGCGTAGGGTCTTCGCTGTGAACACTGGCTTCTGCGTGAAAGGATCAAGCCCTGTGTAGTACATGGCGGTTGCCATCGACATTGGAGTAGGAATGAAGTCCTGCACCTGACGGGGGCGAACGCCTTTCTTCTTCAAGTAGAGTGCGAGATCCACCATGGCCTTCATCGAAGAGCCGGGGTGTCCGGAGATGTAGTAGGGGACCAGGTGCTGCTCCTTGCCCGCGTCGTTCGAGGCGCACGCAAACTGCTCCGCGAAGCGCTCGTAACTTTCGACTCCGGGCTTCTTCATCTTGTCGAGGACGTCCTCGTCGATGTGCTCGGGTGCGACAGAAAGCTGTCCGCCGGTGTGATGCTTGGCCAGGTCCTCGATGAACTTCGGGCTCTCGGTCGCGAGGTCGTAGCGCACGCCGCTGGCGATCAACGCTCGTTTCACGCCCGGCTCTGAACGCACGCGTTTCAGGAGATCGATCAGCGGCTCGTGATCCGTATTCAGGTTTTCGCAGATCCCCGGATGCACGCACGAAAGTCGTCGGCACGCGCTCTCGATTTTCTCGGACTTGCACTTCATCTGATACATGTTCGCCGTCGGTCCGCCGACATCCGAGATGACACCGCTGAAGCCTTCCATTCGGCGCAGCGCGCGAACTTCGCGCAGCACGCTCTCGGCAGAACGCGATTGAATGATCCGGCCTTCGTGTTCGGTGATCGAGCAAAACGTGCAGCCGCCGAAGCAACCGCGCATCGTCACGATGGAGTGCTTCACGGTGTCGTATGCCGGAATGCGGTCGGAGTAGGAAGGGTGGGGCACGCGCGCGAAAGGCAGGTCGTACAGGCTGTCCATCAGCTCGGTGTCGAGCGGCTCCGCGGGACGATTGAAGTAGACCGCTTCGTTCCCGTGCGGCTGAACCATCACGCGTGCGTTTCCAGGATTCGTCTCGTACTGGAACGCGCGCGACATCAATGAGAACGCCAGACGCCCTTCATCCCCAGGCGCGCAAACTTCCTCGAACGATGGAAGAAACACGACCTTCCCGTCGCTCACGTAGCGGCTGCGCGGGAGATTCTCCCACTGCCCTTTGCGAAGCACGTGAGCGGTGCCCCGCACGTCGCGCAGCTGATCGATCGTCTCTCCCTTCGCCAGACGATCCGCGATCTCCCATACAGGGCGCTCGCCCATTCCAAAGACCAAGAGGTCCGCCTTGCTATCCAGCAGGATTGATCGACGGAGCTGATCGCTGAAGTAATCGTAGTGCGCGATGCGGCGTAACGATGCCTCGATGCCACCGATGACAATCGGCGTACCCGGCATCGCGCGACGAACCAAGTTCGCGTAGACGATTGTTGCGCGGTTGGGGCGCGAGTCCGTCCGTCCCGCGGGCGAGTACTGGTCTTCCGCGCGCGTCTTCTTCTGCGCGGTCAGCTTGTTCAGCATGGAATCGAGATTGCCGGCCGTGATCCCGACGAACAAACGCGGAGCGCCCATCCGTCCGATGTCATCCACGTCCTCCCACTCGGGTTGGCTGATGATGCCGACCTTGTAGCCTCGTCCCTCGAGAAAACGGCCGATCAGTGCCGCGCCGAATGCGGGGTGATCGACGTACGCATCACCGTTTACGAGCAGGATGTCGAGCTGGCTCCAGCCCCGCTCCAGCATTTCGTCCCGTGTGGTCGGGAGAAATCGTGACTCTGCACGACCAAACGATTTCTTTCGAAGCGGGACGAACGACACGTGGTGAAGTTAACACGAGAACCACGCACACGCTTTGCATGCTGACCTCGGTTCTACGTGAACAGGAGGAGCTGCTTCTTCGCCTCGGAAAACTCCGAGAAGTGCGTTGCCACGGCGTCCTGGTACGTCGCCATGAGCGTCTCTGTACGCGGGTACGATTCTTTGATTTGGAAGACGCGTATGATGTCTTCGTTCCACTGTGGATCGGGCGCAATCTGCAGAAACTCGGCCACTTTCGAGGGCCAGACGTCGCTGAACGCGTTCTCGAAGTAGTGGAGAAAGCGCGAGGGGTATCGTGCTTCGAGCTCGAGGAACCAGCGGAACTCCTTCAGCACCGCAACGGTTACGTTCTCCACAGTCGGTTCTGCGTTCGCGAGATCGAACAGTTTCGTGTACTGAGTTTCGGTCTTGGTCTGCAAGTTCGAACGCGCACAGTCCATCGGATTGCGCACGGGCATCAAGAAGCGGAGCTGCGAATTACGCCTGAAGATCTCGTCGAAATCGACCCGGTTCGATCGAATCGCGTTGGAAGTGATGTGAGACTCTTTCCAGAACAGGCTCGCCATCCTGTCCTTCACGGTTGCTTCTCCGTATCGCGCCGCGTAGCGCTCCCGGATCACGTCGTGATCGAACGCATGAGAGAGGAGAATCGAACCGCCGTCTTTGCCGCGCTTCCCGGCGCGGGAAAGCGAGATGGCAACATCGACGAACTGGCCAAATTTTTCGTCGCTGTACTCGCGAAAGAAATTCAGGTTGTCGTCTTCGTAGATCTTGCCGCCCCCGTGGTTGAGCACCTGAACGTCAGGATGCAGAAAGAGCATCCCGGCGGTAAGGGTCGTGAGATTCCGGTACGGACCCAGCGCCAAGCAAACCGTTTTGAGCTCATGCATCGTTTCCCCATTCGAAACTTCACGCGCCACTGAGATCTTCTCCGTCACTCTGTCATCCGCGGAGGTCGAATTCGATTCAAGTACTTGCCGGTTACGGCCGGCGGATCGACGTGCGCCAGGTGCCAAACGAGCGCCTCGAGACACGCGTTCCGCTCCGCGATACTTTCTTCCCACTCCTCGACGTCGGGCGTAGCTCGTGGCTTCTCGCCGATCGCCCTCCAGCTATCCTTGTCGTACTCGAACACCGAGAGGTCATCCGTGAACATTCGCGTCGCGAGCGCAGCGGTGGTCTCATCGAAATACTTCTCGCGGCGAACAAGTCCCATGCTTTCGTTTCCTCGCCTTAGAGTGGTCGGTCCGTCGTACCCGCGACTGCGCAGCCATCCCGTGAACGAGTCGAAGTCTCTTTGAAACGTTTCGAGTCGACCGACCATGCTGTACTTCAGCACGTCGGGATAAAGCAGATTCACCTGCGGACACCAATGGTGATCGACCGTCAGGGGATCCCATTTCTCTGCGACGTGATGAACGAACGCGCGGAAGTGTTCGATTTTCCGAGCATCCTGATCCGCGGATTGCGGGATTTGCGAAAGCAGATCACGGCGGAGACTGACGTAGCCTGGCTCGCCTAGCCAAACCTTGTCGTACCAGGCCGAGAGAAGTCGCTCGTAGGGATTCCTGACGAAGCAAAACCGGAAGTAGCTGTCACCCGTAGAGGCTTCGCTGAGCGTTTCGGGGCCGAGCTCCGCGAACGATGGCATTCCGAACCCGTCGCGAATGTGGATTAGCATCGACAGGCGGCTCTCGACGGTCGGGCGGAACTGCAGCTCAGGACAGTCTTCCACTCCGTGGATGAAGTGTTTCATCGTGGTGCACGCGACCTTCGGGGTCTCGAAGTACACGTACCTATGACGCACGGAAACGTAACTCGCGTAGCTCAATCTGGCGTCCATGGCTGCGGCTGAGGGCGCCCAGCGTGATTGAGGGATTGTACGTGTGTCCGCCATAGGGTTGGCAGTCCGTCAGATGAGCCCAGCGGGCGGCGCCATACTCGGATGGCGTCGCGATCTGCGCTGCGTGACGTCATCGACCATCGCAGAGATCGAATCGACGTTTTTCGACTCGAGGACTTGTATAAGATTCCGGAGATCTCGAAGCGAGCCGTGCTCGTATCGCTTCGTAGTTTCCGCGTACTCGAGCAAGTTCTGGAACGGCGCGAGCCCGTCCGCATCACCGCCTTCGATGTACTCGCGCAGGCTCTTCAACATGTGTCCGTACCCCGGGTGGTCAGCTTCGCGAAGAATCGTACGTGCAGAGATCGTAGCTGTTGGAGAGCTTGCTGCGAGGTTGGCGAAGTATGTCTGCTCACCGTAC
>CAZWQH010000188.1:0-9234 GCA_964635815.1 uncultured Sandaracinaceae bacterium | reverse complement strand
CCCGCGCTCCACACGGAACTCTGTGATGGGCCAGCGAATCAGCCCGAGAGGAGGACGCTAGTGGACTCGAAGGTACTGCGCGCGCGGTTCTCGAATCATGGAGCAGCCACCGCGAATCGGTTGCCGGTGTTAACGAAGCTCGAGACACGTGAGGATGTCCGCGCGGCACTGCTGCCTCTCATCGAGGCTCGTGGTGCCGACCTGCCCGTGCTCCAAGCGCGTGCGGCCGATGCCCTCCGCCTCGCGCAACAGAAGGAACTCGACACGCAGGAGGTCGTGAGCATCGTCGAGTCAGACCCGCCACTGGCGGCGCGTATTCTCGGCGTCGCGAACTCCGCGTTCTACCGGCGCGAGGTTCCGATTCGGTCTATTCGCACCGCCGTCGTTCGACTAGGGACCGACGCACTTCGCGACGTCATCTACATGGCGGTCTACGCGACTACGCTCTTCGACGCGCCAGGTTACGTGGACCTTGTCCGCGCGACGTTTGATCATAGCGTCGTGGTCGCCCGAGTCGCCCGACTCCTGGCTGCGCGCGCAGGGGTCGATGCGGACGACGCATTTCTCGCGGGGCTACTGCACGACGTGGGGCGGGCGCGAATGTACAAAGCGATCTCGCGGCTTCCCGCCGCGCGGGATATTCAGAGGAGCATCATCCACGAGGTCGTGGACGAGCTGCACGAGCGTGCAGGTGGCGCATTGGCGCGTGCGTGGCAACTCCCGGACGCCGTGGTGATTGCGTGCGAACGGCATCACCACCCCGGCGACATTCTCGAGGCGCGTGTGATTCAGGCATCCGATCGGGTGTCCCATTGGATCGCAGAGCGAGAAGGCGTTGCTCTCGAAGAAGTGATCTCCACTGTCGAGGGGCTTGGGGTCGAAGGGAAAACGCTCCTTGCCCGGGTCATGGACGACCTCGAGGTCGGACGCACCAGTCACGTCATGCTCGAGCCGCCGCCGCCTGCGGGGACCCAGGCCACGGGTGCGGCAGCGCCCTCAAAAAACGGCCTAAAGGAAAGGGACGAATAGAGCGATCCAGTTAGGGACGGCAGCAGAGGGTTCCAAGTCCCGCACGATGCGCGACGGAGCCGGAACTGGAAGGTCAGGAAGACCACCCCGTCAACTCAAGGAGGAGAACCATGATCAGCATTCGAACCAACGTCGCGTCTCTCAATGCACAACGCCACCTCAACAGCACTCAGAACCGTCTCGAAGGAAACTTCGGTCGTCTTTCGACAGGTCTGCGAATCAATCTCGCCTCCGACGACGCGGCCGGTCTTGGAATCAGTGAGAACCTCAAAGCACAGATTCGAAGCTTGGCGCAAGCCGAGCGGAACGCGAACGACGGAGTGAGCTTGTTGCAGACGGCCGAAGGAGCGATGAACGAGACGAGCGGAATCCTGATTCGCATGCGCGAACTAGCGGTGCAGTCAGCGAACGGAACACTCGGCGCAACCGAGCGACAGTTCTTGCACGATGAGCTCAGCACGCTTCGCGACGAACTGGATCGCATCTCGGCCGTGACGACATTCAATGGAGCAGCGCTTCTTTCCGGTGGTGCTGCGGGTACGGCGTTCAACTTTCAGGTCGGCATCGGTGCGACCGCCAACGACATGCTCTCGGTGACGATTGCCGGGATGGCCTCTGCGGATCTTGGCGGTGGCGCGACGGGATTGAACGTCATCGACCTTACGACGGAGGCGAACGCGCGCGCGGCACTCGCGATTATCGACCAGGGCATTCGTGATGTTGCGTCGGGACGCGCAGACATCGGCGCCGCGCAGAACCGGCTCGTTGTGACGAACGCGAACTTGTCGAGCGCACGCGAGAATCTCTCAGCCGCCAACTCGCGTATCCGCGATGTCGACGTGGCTTCGGAGACGGCCGAGATGACCAAGAACAACATTCTCATGCAGTCTGGGGCAGCAGTTTTGGGGCAGGCCAATCAGCTCCCTTCGATTGCTCTCTCTCTCTTGCAGCAAGGGTAACGAACGCTGGCCTTTTGTAGGCACGCGCTGAAGTTTCGGGACGCCTTATGTCTCGAATAGAGAAGGGTTCGGGACTGCCTGCGGGTCCTGAACAATCAGGTTTCGGGCTCTTTGAGCTTGGAAGTCGGACCGCGCGCACGATGCGCGAGGCAACCGATCGCGGTTCCGCAAGGGGTCGCGCGGTCACAACGTAACGAGGAGGAACACCGCATGGCGATGACTATCAACACCAACGTCGCGTCTCTAAACGCGCAGCGCAGCCTGATGCTGACGGACAAACGATTGCAGGGAAACCTCTCTCGCTTGTCCTCCGGTCAACGAATCAACACAGCCGGCGATGACGCCGCCGGCCTAGCGATCAGTGAGCGAATGAAAGCTCAGATTCGGAGCTACGCGCAAGCCGAACGGAACTCGAATGACGGCGTCAGTCTCATTCAAACAGCAGAAGGCGCGATGAACGAGGTCAGCAATATCCTCGGTCGTATGCGCGAGCTCGCGGTTCAATCTGCGAACGGCACGCTCGGGGCCACCGAGCGAGGATTCCTCGACGATGAAGCGACCGCGCTCATCGACGAGATCGACCGCATCTCTGCGGTTACTCAGTTCAACGGTGCAACGCTGCTCGCTGGTGGCGCCACGGGAACGACCGTGGACTTCCAAGTCGGCATCGGTGCGACGGCGGACGACAAGATCTCCGTGACCGTTGCCGGCATGGCAGCTGCGGATATCGGCGGCGGCGGCGGCATCGCCACGGTCGACCTGACCACCGCTGCGAATGCTGGCACCGCGCTCGGTCTAATCGACCAGGCGATCACCGACGTGTCGGGTTCACGAGCAGACCTCGGCGCAGTCTCGAATCGACTTCAAGTCACCATCTCGAACCTCTCGAGCGCGCGCGAGAACATCTCAGCCGCAAACTCGCGAATCCGAGACGTGGACGTGGCGTCCGAAACCGCCGACATGACGCGCAACAACATCCTGATGCAGGCGGGTCTGTCGGTGCTCGGCCAGGCAAACCAGCTTCCATCGATGGCACTGAACTTGCTCCGTGGATGATCGATCGATGACCGGCTCATCGGATGAACAGTCCTCGCATGAACGCGATCACAGTATCTGACGAGTGAATAGGCGCGCCTTCGGTCCTGCGAACAACGTTTCGCGGGATCGTTGGCGCTTCCTGGAGAGAAGAAGAACATGCCTACGGTTACGTTTGGAGGATTGGCGTCTGGTCTCGATTCGAACTCGATCGTCACTCAGTTGATCGCGCTAGAACGGCGCCCCATAGACAAGCTCCAAACCACCAAACAAGAGCTCGCCGCGCGGGGCAAGAAGCTAAACACGCTCAAAACCCGACTGGATGAGCTGAAGTCGACGCGAAATGCTCTGCAGACTGCCACGGGAATCGTGGCATCGAAAACGACTACTTCGGACGCGACCGCACTGGGCGCAACGGCAGGAGCTGGTGCGAGTCTCGGGCAGTACAACGTGCAAGTCGTTGCGCTCGCCAAAGCGGGACGCGTCCGCAGTGACGGAGTCATGGGCCGCGACATCGCCGGCGTTTTTGGCGCGGGGACCCTTTCGGTGGCGCTCGGCAGCGGACCTGCCGTGGATGTCGCAGTGGAGTCGACAGATACTCTCGATTCGCTGGTCGGAAAGATCAACGCTTCCGCCTCTGGCGTAACGGCTGGGGTGGTCTTCGACGGCGCTGCGTATCGGCTCGTTTTGGCGGGGAATCAGACGGGGACCGCCAATGCTTTGACGGTCAGCGAGATAGGAACGACGACTGGGCTAGGAAACGTCGGGAACCTTGCGCAGTCCGCCAGCGACGCCGAGATCTCGATCGACGGTCTGACCATGACGCGCGGCTCGAATTCGGTCGCAGACGCCATTCCGGGGGTCACGCTTGAGCTGAAAAAGGCGGGCACCACGACGAGCGTCGACGTCACGCGTGACACAGCCGGGGCACGCGAACGAATGCAGAAAGCGGTCGACGCGTTCAATAACATTCAGACGTTCCTCAACAGCGAATCTGCCTTCGCGGGTGTCCAGAAGGGCGCCGAGTCGCTGGCGGGTGACTCCACACTACGCTCCTTGCAGTCGAAGCTTCGCGGGGCCACTCAAGGCGCGCTCTCCACGGGCACGTTCCGGACGCTATCGTCCGTGGGACTTTCCATATCGCGCGAAGGCACACTCACATTTGACGGATCGAAGTTCGAAAGTGCTCTCTCTCGGGATGCGAGCGCAGTCGGTCAGTTGCTCAACGATACGAGCGTTGGCCTATTGAGCCGAATAGGTGGAGTCGTCGAGGAATTCGTGGGGACGACGTCCGCTGCAGTTCCTGAGCGGCTCAAATCCATCGACACGCGTTCACGGTCGATCGACAAACAAGTGGAGGTTCTCGAGCGACGGGTCGAGCAGCGCGAAGTCGCGCTGCGCAAACAGTTTGCGACGCTTGAGAGAGTGAGCTCGGCGCTCCAGACACAGAACGCTGCATTGAACGCGGCGCTCGCTGGATTGTCACGTTGAGGAGGAAGCATGAATTTCGCATTCGCCCAGTACCAGCAGACAAAGATCGAGACGGGTTCGCGAACACAAGTGCTCGTCTCGCTCTACGAGGGAGCTCTGCGTTTCCTTAGGACCGCGCTGGAGCAGCAGAACGTTCCTTCCGCGCGCGGGATCGCGCTCGGCAAGGCGCACTCGATCATCGCGGAGCTCTCAGCGACGCTCGACCCGGCAGCCGCGCCTGACCTCTGTGCTCAGCTGGCTTCGCTCTATGACTTCTCACTCGCGAGGATCAGCGAGGCTACCGTGCGCGGCGATGCGACTCACGTTCAGCCGGTGATTGATGTTCTCGACAAGCTGCTCAGTGCTTGGAAGCAGATTCAAGCGGACGAGTTGCGAACGGTCGGGCCGGTGGTTCGATGAGCACGCTCCGAGAACTAGCAACCAAACTCTCCGCGCTCGAGTCGGAGGTCGACCTCGCGGACGCGGACTCCGTGTCGGCATTCCTCGACGCACGCCAGTCGTTCGTGGACTACGTCCTCGAAGTGCAAGCCCTCTCCGCGGAGGAGCTCGACGAGATCCGGGTCGTGCTTGGTCGAGGACAGTCGATCGTCGACGTCGTTCAGAGGTCACGCGACTTGGCCGGGGAAGCGTTGCAGGCGCTTGGAGATTCCAAGCGGGGCGTCATCGAGTACGTGCGCCAATTGCGCCGGTAGTTAACTCTGCTCTGCTCCCGACCTGCAAGCAGTCGGGAGTTAACTCTGCTCCCGACCTGCAAGCAGTCGCGAATTAGCCTCAAGTTCTAGGCAAATCCGTCGATTCTACTCGTGTGGCAGCACCGTATATGCAGCGCTCTCAACCGGGCTACGGACGCGGAAGCGTGGAGCTCGATGCCAGCGACGTTCCGCCGGACGAGAGCGAGCTCCCAGCCAAGCTCCTCTCCGCGTTTCATTCGCCGAACTACCGTCCGCCTTCGCTTCCTGATGTCGCGATCAAGCTACTTGAGCTGTCGCGTCGAAACGACGTCGCTCTAAGCGACGTTACCCGGTTGATCGAGCGCGACGCGTTTCTTGTCGGCAAAGTGATTCAAGTTGCGAATTCGCCGATGTACGGACGAAAAAGCGAGGCTCGCTCGCTCCACGAAGCGGTGACGGGGCTTGGGCTGTCGAACGTGCGCGACGTGGTCTGGGAAGCGTCGACGTACGGCAAAGTGATCAAGGGCAAAGCCTACGTGCAGCTCCTGGGCGAGATTGGTGAGCACTCTCGTCGCGTGGGCCACTTCGCGCGCATCGTCTGCCGCGCCACGGCCGTGGACGCGGAGTATGCGTTCCTCTGCGGCTTGCTCCATGAAGTTGGGGCCTCGGCGCTCTTGGCGGTCGCCGGAGAGAATCGAGAGCTTTCTCAAAGGGGTAGTCCGACCGAGTATCTGGACGCAGTCGTGAGCGCGCACGGAGAAGCCGCCGCCGCGATCGCGCGGTTCTGGGAGCTTCCCGCTGAGATCGCATTCGTACTACGGAATCATCACTACGTGCGAATGCAAGGGCACTCGCATCCGATGACGTGCGCACTAATCCTCGCCGAAGGACTCGAAGCGGAGATCGCGGGAAGCCCGCCACCCGACTCAACGTGGGCGAGTGCGCAGGCGGAGTCCTCCCGCGCGTTTTCCGAGGCAACGAAGGCCCTCTCCGTGTCGGCGATGGTGCTCGATAACATTAGAAAGGAGTGCGCGAAGTTCCTCACCGCCTAGTGCGCACGCCGTTACTCTGTTCGGACGCGAAGCGTGCTGGCAGGGATCGCGTGTCGAACAGGCAGCTCTTTGTGGTCGATGAGCAACTGCGTTCCGCGATGTGATTGGGTCCCGATCAAGATCGGCGCTGCGAGGTTCACAAACGCGCCTTCGGATTCTCTGGGCAGGTGCACCACACACGCTACGACGTATTCCTCGTCCTCGAGGGTCGTCGCAGCCAGGACCGCGCTAGTGAAACATGCGGGCAGGTTTGGGACGTTGTCGGCGGCGATGATCGAAAGAACAATCGACGAGTCGTCCGCAGCGACTAAGGCGTGCACGTTCTCGTAGCGAACCGTGTCGCACACTACGAAGTTTCGGTGCTTACCTAGGCCCCAGATGCCCGCGGCAAACTCGATTGAGGGTCGTTCGGGAGCGGCGACCGTTCCCTTCGCGGACTTCGTCCGTGCCAAGACCGCGTTGACCAATGCTTGTTTGTTCTCTTGTGTGATGTTTTCCATGAGCTCTGTCCTCAGTACGGCAATTTCTCGAGGCGCGGTTACGCCAAGCTTTACCCGACCGTTTTCTGTTCCGATGACCACGACGTGAACGTGCTCTCCGATCGAGATCGACTGCCCAATCTTTCGCGTGAGCGTAAGCATTAGCCGAGCCTCACCAGGCCACCGCCCGGGATGCGACTGGCCAGCTCTGTTGCACGCTGGAGCACGCTCTCGGCTCGTACGACGTCGGACAGGGACGCGAATGCGTCGGCCTCGACGAGGTTGGAGTTCTCGCTAGCCAATTGCTCTCGGAGTCGTTCGCCGACAATTTGCGCAAGATCGAGCGACCGAAGCTGCGTACCAAGCTCGGTTCGTCCCTGCTCGAGCTGACCCGACGCCTGTTCCAGGTTGCCGAGAGTTCCTCGCGTCGCGGCCGGGTCGTTTGCGAGAAGCGCGCTCTCGAGCGCGTCGAGGGCGGCGAGTACGTCCACGCCGGATGCCGGAGCAAAGAGGGTGTCTCCAGTGATTCCAACCGGAGCGCGCAGTCCGCGGCTCACGTCAAGGGTGAGGACGTTCGTGTCGCCGACATACGCGCCCGCGCTGTCGAACGGCGGCGCCGCGTTCGCAAAACCCGCGAATAGGTAGTGCCCGTCATGGCGCGTGTTGCCTTGCGCAAGCAACCCGTCCCGTATGGCGCGTACCTCGCGTGCGATTCCAGCACGGTCCGCCGAGCTGAGTGTTTCGTTCGCGCCCTGAATCGCGAGCTCGCGCGCGCGCACCAGGCTTTCCGACATGGACTCGATCGTGCTGTCGGCAACGATTAGAGTGTCCGCAGCCTTTCGCGCATTTGCCAAGAACGATTCGATCCTGCTCGCGTCTGCAGTGGTGCGAGCCGATTGAGCGGCTGCCACTGGGTCGTCGGAAGCGACTTCGACTCGCAGTCCGTTCGATGCGACTTTCTGTGTGTGCGCCACCCGCGTTAACGCTTTGGCGAGCTCTCCCTGCGCGCGTGTGTGCAGCATGGAGTCGGATACTCGAGTCATAGTCACCTCATGTTGATCAATGCTTGAAGCATTTCGTCGGCGGTCTGAACCACGCGAAGCGCGGCTTCGTAAGCACGTTGGTACTGCATGAGCTGCACCATTTCATCGTCGGTCGAGACTCCGGAGACCGAGGCTCGCAACTCGTCTACGTTGCTGCGAGTCCCCGACGCGAGCTCCTGCAGCGTGTTCGCGCTCGCGACCTCTTGTCCGTAGGTCGCCGTCATGTTCGAGAGGGCGTCATCCGCGGTCATGGTGCCGGCCCGAAAGGCCAGTGAGCGGGAGACATCGACGAGCGCGAGCGCATTGCGATTGTCGCCGGGACGGGGCCCGCCGCTCGACGCCGCTGCGATCCGTTCGGGGAGGCCCGCGACATCGGTGCTCAGCCGGATCCCGGCGGATGCGCGTCCGGCAGCAGGTAGGTCGAAGAGTGCCCGACCTGTTCCACCGTCGAGCCCGTCGCCGCCCGCGTGGATTGCATTGTAGGCGTTCGCGAACTCGGTCGCGAAGGTGTCCAAGTCCGTGAGTGCAGACAACAGCACTCCGTCGCGCACCGCGATTTGCCCTCCAAGTCGGCCAGATTGCAGTTGTGCGGAGACATCGACGAGTGCACCTGCCGAGCGCTTTCCAACGGCGACGGTGCCGTCCGCGCGAACAATCGTCTCGAGGCGAGATGAGTTTCCATCTGGACCGACGAGGGTTTCGCCCGCGTTCAGTGTGACCACGGCCTGGCCGTCAGGCTGCTCAACCACCTCGATCGGAAGCCAGTCGGACAGCTCTGCGATCCTCGTATCCCGGGAGTCGCGGAGGTCGGAGGCTTGGAAGCCGTCGATTTCAGCCTGAACGATGCGCCGGTTGAGATCCGAGATTTCCGCGATCAGTCCGTTCGCCGTGGCGACTCCGTCTGTGACGCGTCGATCCAGATCGGAACGGCGAGTACTGATGACCTGAGACGCGTCGCGAATCGCGCTCGCCAGGCGCTCTGCCGTGCCGAGAACTCCGCGCCGTACCGCGGAGTCATCGGGGCGTGCGGAAAGGTTCAAGAGCGATGCCCCGAACTCGTTCATGGCGGCGCCGATGCCTGCGTCGTCGAGCGCAAACGCCTCGTCGAGCGCGCGTACGCCTTCGCTCCGCGCATTCGCGAACGCTTCACCGGAACGAGCGTCGAGTACGCGTCGCTCGAGGAAACGATCAATGATTCGGTGGGCATCTCGAACGCGGGTTCCTCCACCAGCCTGTGGCGGTTCAGCAGAACCTGGAATGGATTCCAGAACGGCGGCGCGCCGAGTAAAGCCCGGCGTCGCAGCGTTCGACGTATTGTGCGAATGCAGCTGCACACCGAACGTGGATGTCGCCATCCCGCGCGCGCCGACACCGAGTATTCCAAAGAGTGAGCTCAACGCCGAGTGCTCTACTTTCTATCTTCTTCCGAGCGATCGAGTGGCCGCGTCCGTACCAACACTGTCCACCGAACCTTG
>CAZWQH010000187.1:0-9287 GCA_964635815.1 uncultured Sandaracinaceae bacterium | reverse complement strand
ACCGACGCGCGTTCTCTGCTCGACACGACCAGTTCATCGGTGAGCTAGCCGCGCGTCAGTTGGGCGCCGCGCCCCTGGATCTCGCCGAGCGTTTCAAGAGCGCGTTCAATCGAGCCTACAATCAACGGCGCGCAGCGGCCCCTAGCGGGGCGCGCACCAGCGCTACCGAAAAGCCCACCGCGCCCACCGGATTCCGAGCGGCTCGTGCGAGCCTGAATACTGCGTTCCGCGTCGCACACGCGCATCGTTTCCCGATTGCCCTCAACACGACTCTGGCTGGACTTGCGGGTCCCGCACTAACGAGTCTTGGGCTCGATCCCGAGCTCGGACGTCAAGGTTTGCTGCTCGCGCAGCTCGGCGCCGGAGCTCTCACGGGCGTGGTGCTGAACGATTTCGTCGGAGGCTTTCGTAGCGTAGAGGTCCCTGAGGCCGCGTCCATTGCGGAACGGTTCAAGCTCCGAATGAACGCGGGCCTCTCGGCGATCACCGTTCCGGGGCCCGTCAGCATGATCTTCGGTGGGCTCGTTATGCAATTCTCATCGCCCGACCTTCGAGTGCCTGGCACGGTTCTGAATCTTCTGGGAACCGCATTGAGTGTCGGCTCGGTAGGACGTGACGTTGTTGCGAGTGTGCGTGGAACGCAGACGCCGACTCGCTGAGCCGTGGTGGATGTGCTGCGGGTTGCGTAACGCCCCACGCAGTCGGGAGGGCAACCAGTGCGGGTGGCGGTTTTAGACTCCCCTAAGGTCTCACTCCCGAAGGAATGCCCGGTGAGTTCCATGCGCGAAAGCGGCACATGCTTTGCGTCGCTCGGAGCATGAACTCCCGCAGTCTCGCAGTCATAGTTCTCGTCGTTGGCGGCCTCCTTGGCGTCGGTTGCGCCGCGCAAGTGCCATCGGAGTTCGATGAACTCGAAGAAAGCGACTACACAAACGATGAACGCGGCGACGCCCCCGGTTCGCCTCGATATGAGGGAGTCTTGGTTCCAAACCAGCCAGAGAAAACGCGCGAAGTCCCTAGCTTGCTCGCGTGTAGCAGGTTGAAGTCCGTGAACTACGACCAGCCGTTCGAGTTTCTGATCTCGCTGGCCAAAGGGTCGCAAGTCACGATCGAGAGCACCGAGCACTTGCTCCAGAACGAGACCTATCTCCGAACTCGTCGTCGCTACGCGGGGGCACGACTGATGATTGCGCCGTACCGACCTGACGGCTTCTCGAGCAGCCTGACGAACTGGACCCCGAGCACGATATCCGGAAACAAGCTGTCGCTGACTTATCGTGCACCGAAAGACGACGTCTACTCGGTGATGGTCGCTGGCTCGCCCATCCGGAACCCATCGGCGCCGGATGCCTGCTACTCGCGGTATGCGATAGTTGCGCGAGCGAGTTCATCCGCGCAGATCGCATGCAATGACAACTCGGACTGCCCAGTTCCGCCCCCGCAGGCTACCAGCCGTTGTGACCTCCGGTCTCCGGACGCGAGTGGATATGGAGCATGTGTTCTCACCCTCCGCTAAGCGACTAATTCCGCCGGTCCTTGCGCGTCCCTACTGCGGAGCTCACTTGACGTTTCATGAAACGTCAAGGAATACTCTCGAACCATGAAGCTCGTAAAGTTCGCCACTCAAGTTGACGCGAAAGTACTCAAAGACTTGCGCGCTGTTGCGAAAGAGACCGACAAGACGATTTCCAAGCTTGTGACAGAGGCGCTGGCCGCGCACATTCAGCGAGTGCGCCTTCGCCCGGCTTTTGAACGCGCCGTGGACGAAGTACTCGACGAACACGAAGAGCTTTTGCGACGCCTCGCAAAGTAGTCATGCGGGTCACGAACTATCCAACTTTGGAGGAGGCAGTCGAACTTCACCGCAGACTCATCGAGCGGTTCGGCGGTTCTGATGGGATCCGCGACCGTGGCGCACTTGAGAGTGCAGTCTTTCGACCGCAGACGGGGTACTACGACACGCTTGCGCTGCAAGCAGCCGCTCTGATGCAGAGCTTGGCAATGAATCACGCGTTCGTAGACGGGAACAAACGAGTGGCATTCGCCCTGACCGCTGTGTTTCTTCGTATGAATGGGTACCGCGTCGTCGTGAAAGCTAGCGTTGCGGAGAGGTTCATCATCAAGCAACTGATAGCCGGCCACGCGACGCTTGAGCAGATTGCCGGCTGGTTGTCCAAGCACATGAAAGAGTGAGCTCAGAGCGAGTCTTCGACACGGCTTGAAGGTTCGGAAACAGAGCAAATCATGCGCTTCCCTTGCATACAGATTGACGCCTTCACGAAGCATCCGTTCGGCGGCAACCCAGCTGCGGTCTGCTTGCTGCTCGACGGTGAAGTCCTGTCGCCGGAGGTGATGCTCGCCATCGCGGCGGAGAACAACCTTTCCGAAACTGCATTTGTCCGGCCGAGGGACACTCCGTTCGAGTACGACCTACGATGGTTTACGCCAAAGGTGGAGGTGAACCTTTGTGGCCACGCAACGCTCGCGACGGCGCACGCCTTGTTTTCAGAAACTCAGGTCAACTCTGACTCATTGTTGTTTCACACGTTGAGCGGACCTCTTCGCGTCGCTCGCGCGCCCCAGGGAAACGCGGGGGCACTCCGGATGGACCTACCTGCGCGTTCAGTCTCGCGAGTGTTGGACGAAGGCGTTGTGGAGCGTGTCCACGCTGCCCTCGGTCTCAAAGCGAACGAAGTCCACCGCGGGGTGAAGGTCCTTGCGCTGCTTGAGTCCAGCGACGCCGTTCGAACCACTGCCCCGAACTTCTCGCTGCTTGCAGACATCTGCGTCGAAGGCGTGATCATTACTGCACGCGCGACTGCGACCGACGGATGCGATTTCGTGTCTCGCTTCTTCGCGCCTGGGCAGGGTGTCAACGAGGACCCAGTAACCGGCTCAGCGCATGCGGCACTAGCGCCGTTCTGGTCGCAGCGTCTGGGGTCCACGACGCTTCGCGCAAAGCAAGTAAGCGCTCGTGGTGGTGAGATCCTCTGCCGTGTCGCAGGTGATCGCGTTGAGCTTGAAGGGCACGCGGTCACGACTCGAACGGGTTACTTCGTCCTTCCGTAGCTCCGCGATCGGGTCAGGCTGCGGCCGTCTTTGGTCGTGCCGAATCGCCACACACGCGCACCTGATTTCGGCCATTCCCCTTTGCAGCATAGAGTGCGCGATCCGCAACCTCGAACAGCTGCGTCTGATCGGCGGCGTGCTCGGGGAACGTAGCGACGCCAAGTGAGCAGGTCACGTTCAGTTGGCCCATGTCCGTATGGAACGCGCGTTTCTCGAGGTCCACGCGGATGCGCTCCGCGAACTGAATCGCGCCCGTGGTGTCGGTCTCTTCGCAAAGGATGCAGAACTCTTCGCCGCCGAACCGTGCCACCAAGTCCGTGTCTCGCTTTGCGCGTCTAAGAAGGGCACCCAGCTCTCGAATGACTATGTCGCCTGTCGCATGTCCGTAAACATCGTTGACGGCTTTGAAGTGATCGATGTCCGTGATGATGAGCGACAGCTTCTTCTTGAAACGCTCCGCGGCGCGTAGTCGGCGATCGAACTCCAGTAAGAACGCGCGCTTGTTCAAACACCCGGTCAGGCCATCGGTCGTCGCAAGCTCTTCGAGCTGTCTCACCGAGGCGGCATTTGCGAGTGAGACAGCCAGTTGGTTCGCTACCACCGCAACCGTCTGGCGAACTTGATCGGTGAACAAGCTGGCGCGTTCGCTTCCAAGCACGAGCGTTCCGATGACTTCTTCGCGCACGATGAGCGGCAGTACTAGCAACGACTGCATGCCCTTGAGGGGTTCCTTCTTGGTGAATACCACGTGATTCGTGTCGCGTTCCCCGCGGTACGGAAGGTAGTGCCGGTTCTTTACGGCCATCGAGACGAGCGAAGCGTTCTCGCGAAACGAAACTCCCTGAAGCTCCTCTGCGCCCACTCCTCGTGCAGACGTCACGGAGTGTTTGTGCGTGAACGCGTCGTACGACGTGACCGCCGCGATGTCGTACTGAATGATCTGCGCGACCGCGGTCAGTCCGGCATCCAGCACGGCGGACTCGGACAACGCTTCGCCCAGCATCTTGCTCGCTCGGTGAAGAATGGTTTGCTCGTGCTTGGCTTGCTCGAGCTGAACGAAGACACGCTCGTTCTGCATTGCTCGAAGCAGTTGGTGGACCGCTCGCTCCACGAGATTCTGCTCACGCAGCGTGAACGCTTTCTCTTCAACTCGATCGATGCAGAGGGCACCTCGCAGCACGCCGTTTTCGACGACAGGCACTCCGAGGAATGAGCGGACGTTCGTGGCATTTCGGTAGTACGTGAGCCCACGATAACCGTCTCGGATGGGCGAGAGGTTCGTCATGAGGCCGCGATGAGCGACCGCGCCGACGGCTCCTTCGGTGAGTGACAATCGATCTGCGACGAGGTCTTCGGAGTCGCTCGCGCACTCCGCGATCATGAGCTTGTCCGTGTCTTCGTTGTCGCGAAGCAAGAGCACACAGGTCTGTGCGTCGAGTGTGCGCTTTAGAAGATCGAGAACGTAGAAGCCTGTTTCGCGGACCTCTGCGACGCTTGCCCTCGCGATGCGATCTTCATCACGGTCGTCCGTGTCGCTCTTGGCGCGTACGAGGCGATAGAGTCGTGCATCTCGTTGTTGACGCTCGCGTTCCTCATTGAGCTCTCGCCTGGATTGCAAACGCACGCGAGTGATTTCTGCTTGCGTGAACGCAAAATGCAGCGCGCCAAATACCAGAAGCAACGCGATGCGGACGGGCAGAGTGCGCCAGTCACCCTGTGTGTCGAGCATCATGTGAACGTTTGCCTCCAAGGCAACGCTCATCCCGAGAAAGATCATGCCCATGGGGGGTCGAGCGAACGCCGTCGTGAATGCCACGACCACGTACACCAGGGCATACATCGGAGTTCCGTATGGTGCGGCGTACTGAGCGACCGCGTGGGCAGCTACGAGCAGCAGGAGCCCCAGCTCCAAGTCCGTGGATTTGCGCTCGGCCGCGTCGTGCTCTTTGGTCCGAGCAATCAGACGTGCGGTAAAAACTCCGATCCACGCGCATGCGAGAACCGCGAACTCGATCTGCGCGCTCGTATTCAGCGGCGTGGTGCTGCCCGGTACTCGTGTGAACGTGCGGAGGAGAACCAGGGCACCGAACGAGATGGCCGCGACGAATCCGTACGTCGCTCGAAGCGCGCGCTTTGCCCTGACGATCGAGTGTGCCAACCCCTTCATCTGTCCAGTCATGCCGTTAGCTGATTCGGCACATCGCGGTCCAAAAACCCGCGCGTTTTGGTAGGTGAAGGTCTTACATCGTCGACGCTACCGGTCGTCGAACTGAAAGACGATCTCTCCCGGCCGAACCAGACCCAGGTCCCTACGGGCGCTTTCCTCGATAGCAGTGACATCCGTGCGAAGCCGAAGCACTTCGCGCGTGAGCTGGTCGACTCGCCGCTGGCTATCTGTGTTTTCCGTCCGGACCTGTTCGAGCTCGCTCTTCAAGGCTCGGTAGCGAGGTAGCCCCTCGGCCTCTAGAATGCGCGTCGGAACACCGACCATCGCGAGGAGCAACAGGCCCAGAGGTGCTAGCCACCCGATGGGCGAGCTTTCCGTTGATTCCTTGGCAGCCACCGAGGGGAGGATCGATCCAGCGGTTTTTGCACGCAAAAAAACGGCGATCGCCTCGCGAAAGAGCGCTCGCCGAGTCCAAGAAAGAGATTGGTTTGGCGTTCGATGCGCTGGGGTTGTTATTGTCGCCACCACGAATGACGCGCTCCCTCTCGCTCGCGATTGTGTTGTCGATGCTGCATGCCGCTTCCGGACTTTCGTCCGCGAATGCTCAACGTCGTCCCCGGCGTGGACCTCGGACTCCACCTCCCGCAGCAGTAGCTCCTGCCGTCCCGATGGCGACGGCCGAGCAAGAGGCCGAGGCGCGAGCTCATTTCGGGCTTGGGCGCGCGTATTACAACTCGGGTCGCTTTGCGGACGCTGCACGTGAATTTCAACTCGCGTACGAGCAGAGCCATCGGCCTGCGCTGCTTCACAACATTTTCCTCGCGCGGCGAGACATGGGAGACACGGTCGCGGCTCGCGATGCGCTTCAGCAGTATCTCGCGCTCGACACCACGATCGAGGCGGAGGAGCGTCGCCGGCTCGAGGCGCGCCTGGTTGCCCTGAACGAAGCGATCGCGCGGCAACCGGTCAACGCTCCTGAAACAGGAACCGCGGTTGCGACGCCATCTCCTGACGTGGCACCTCAGGTCACACAGCCCGCGCCCGTCGTTGCCACGACTCAAACGCCTTCAGAGATTCGAGACTCCGCACGACGGGCAGATCTGACCGTGCCCGGGATCGTGCTTGGCGTCGGGGGTGCGCTCTTGGTGGGCGCACTAATTGAAAACATCGTGATGAACGATGCGGCTTCCGAACTCGATTCCAAGTGTCGCCTTGGTCCGATGAGCAACGAGTGCCCGGCCAGTCTGGATCAAAAGCCGATCGTCGAGCGATACGAGCTTCACCGAGGATTGGCTTGGGGTTTTGCGGTCGCGGGGGTGGTTGGCGTGGGGCTAGGCGTCACGTTGTTGATCGCCGAGCTCAGCGGATCAAGCGCCGGCGAAACTCCAGCGGTCACGGCATCGTGTGGACCCAACGGTTGCATGGGTCATGTTCGGCTGCGGTTCTGACCACGATCTTTGTAACGTTGAGCCGGGTCACTCGGTCTAACGGCCGAACTCGATTCTCGACAAGGCTTAAGCTCATCGTCGCTTTGTTCTCGCACACCTGCTCTAGTTCGACGCAACGAGGCGTGCCGCGCGTACAACGAGAATCTCGAACTGCTTCCACCAGCTGACCGTCGCTGGAGTCTCGCGTCGTAGGTCGCGTGCACGTTCTTTGAGTGTCTGTGCTCGCTCGTTCGTGATGCGCAGCTTCTCTTGCAACACTTCGAGCAGCTGAGCTTCGCGCGGATCCTCGATTCGATCCGCGAGCGCCATCCAGGCCGCGCAGATGAAGACGATGTCCGCGTCGCGTTTGCTGACCTGATCGAGTCCAATGGTGGACATCGCGATCGGTGGTCGTGAAGAACGCGGTGAGTCGGCTTCGTGCGTGAGCCCCAGCGCGATCGCGGCTCCTCGCGCCGCGGCCATTTCCTCTTCACTCAAAGTCCCGTCGGCCCACGCGATCGCGAGAAGAGTATCGAAAACTGTCTTGCGCGTTGCATGAGAGATGGCGTCGATTGCACCCATGCTACGGCTCGAGTCGCTCTGTGGAGGCTGGTAGGAACAAGATCGATGCGTGCGGAACGCCTGCTCCTGAGTCCGCGAGGAAGTCCGCCGGATAGTCGCCTTGATACGAGCCCGTGACGACGCGGATGCAACCTGCGCCACCGCCCCCGCCGGCTCCAGGTCGAGACGAGCTGCCGCTGCCTTGGCCCGCGCTGCCACCTGCGTTCGTCGAGTGATTGCCGCCGTTACCTCCGCGCGTGGTTCCGTCTCCGCCGGTTGCGCCCGACGCGGTGTTTGCTTGGGTGCCGTCCTGACCATCATCACCTGGGCCGTCCGCTGGAGGCGCGAGGCGAGCGCTGCCGCCGCCGCCGCCGCCCAGCGCACGAATTGCGCGGAAGCTCTCGATCCGCACTTCGGGAGCTTCAATCCATACGACGCCGCCTGCACCGCCGCCGCCGCCGCCGCCGTAAAGGGTCGTATCAAAGCGACCGCCGCTACCGCCTGCGCCATTGGCGAAGATCGAGCCTTCCGCCGTGACGACGATGCGGATCGCCGAGGTCAGCTGCACTGCGCCTCCGCCGCTGCCCTCAAGCCCGCCGCTCGGAGCGCCTCCGCGCCCGCCCGAGCCGCCGCCCAGGAAACGAGCCGCCGTGCTGCTGTCCGGTCCGAGCGAGCCGCCGCCGATGTTCTCGTCTGCGCTACCTCCGGGACCGCCCATCGTGCACTTGCTTCCGCCACCACCGCCACCGCCGCCTGCACCGGATGTGAGCGAGCCGTCGTTCGCGTTGCCAATCGCGCGATTGAGGCGCGTTCCGCCGCCACTTCCGACGGTGAGCTCGCGATACGACGACACGTCGATCTGTCCTGCGATCGTCATCTCGCCGCTGGCAATAATGATCAACGGTCGTGTCCCGATCGCGCGAAGAGCCACGTTGCTCCTCAAACGGAACGCGCCCGTCTGGATTACGCAGAGCTCATTCGTCTCGAAGTTCGGCTGCGTCGTGATCTGAGACGGTGCCCCCAACAGTGGCGCGCACGTCGTGGTGTTGTAGGTAACCGCGCTCGCGATGTCGACGTCGGGAGCGGTGGTCGAATACGTCATGGCCGTGTTCGAGGGTCGTAGTCTCCGGCATCCGGTGTGCGTCGGATTGCATCCAGTTCCGCACTGTGTTTCTCGGATGAAGCCGTCGACGCAGCGGCGCAGCACGGCGAAGCTCACGCTATCTGCGACGCACACGCTCGTGGTGCCATCGCTACATGGAACCTGTACATCGGGAATGTCGCGACCCACATCTCGCGGCACGTTGACGTTGGAGTCGGATGCGTCGAGCGCAGAGACATCGCGCATCTCTGCGTCTCGAGAAGCGTCACGCGCATCGACCCCCCCGTCTCGAAGGGCGCTGCGCGCGGTTCCTGTCCTGTCCACGGCGCATGCAAGCGCGCTCACGGACAGCGCGGCGCAAAGCAAAACGTTCGCTCGTACAAAAAGCATTGCGCCGACCGTAACATGTTCACGAATTACATCTCCAGTCTGCAGCGGAGTGCTGAGTGGGCCAGAACGGCGTGGAACCCCTCGGGACCTTGATCTTCAGGACCCATCGCCGCGCTCAACGGACCGATAGGTCGCAAGAAAGCCCACGCTTCGCACGCACATGAACATCACGAACGCGATCCAGACTGCGTGATTGGGATCCATGGGCGGCAGCCACCGCATCTGGAGAGCGACGCGAAACGAAAGAGCCAATATGGCTGCCAACACGAACGTGTTGCGCAAACGGGCGGTCTGACCTCCGCCCACCGCGACACCGTCGAACTGGAGGCCGAGGGCAGACACAATCGGGAGAATTGCCGAGTACATCGAGTACTTTTGTACGACCGCAAGTACCTCGGAATCACTGGTAATTGCGCGAATTATCAGAGGCGTCAGGAGAAAGAGCATTGCTGTCGTTGTGGAGGCGACCACGAGCGAGACCTGCGTGGTCTCACGTAGAGAGCGACGCGCAAGGTCGAGGTCCCTTGCTCCGCGCGCCTCTCCGATCAGCGTCGCGCTCACGTGTCCAAAC
>CAZWQH010000186.1:0-9311 GCA_964635815.1 uncultured Sandaracinaceae bacterium | reverse complement strand
CTGCCTCCGGCTCGGGACGTTTACCAAGTCGCAGTCCTGCGCGCCCCCGAGTAGAGAGTTGAACGCTACCGGATCCGCGCGATGTACGGCTCGGCGACCGCGCGTGATCCAGCAATGCGTATGTACGCCGTTCCTGTAAACGGTGGAGCCGGCAGTTGAGCCATCCGCGGTGTCGATGAGGAGCCCCGCACACACGCAATCTCGTCGTCCATCGCACACGTAGGCGAGCTCAAGGAAAGAATCGGTGTAAACGATTCCGCAAATACGTCGATTCCGCGTCGGGTCAGGCTTCGGACTGCGAGCAAACCCGATGCGGTTGAGGAGGCCTCGGTACAGAGGTTCGAGAACGTTCCGCTAAGACTGGTGAACTGAGTCGTCCAACCTAGAACGACACCTTGTCCGACGTAGAGGTTGGGTAGACCAACGCGGGAGCATACATCCGACGTCTCACCGAGCGCACGCACCGTAAGCGAGAAGCTGGAGCCCGCAAACGCGTCCAGCCCCCCGATCGCCGCGACGGCGATGTGGATCCGACGGCTGACCGCGGTTTCGAGCCCGTTCATAACCGGAAGCCTATGCAACCAGATGCGCCCGCGGACGGACGAGGCGCCTTCGATTCCACCTGTGTCGCAACCGTACGTCGTCCCGAGCATGTCGCACTGCTCCGCGGCGGACACGGCCAGCTCCGAATCGCCGCTCGCCTCGATCAAGTAGTCGAGCTCCGGATCTAAATCCGCGTAGTAAACGAGGTCTGACCAGGTCGAATCGGTCGCACACCGCAGGTGGAGATCACTGCGCGCGCCTGCCAGGAACCCGCTGACGGATGCGACTCCATCACGAACGGCGAGGGCTTGCGCCGAACCGCACGTCTCGGGCAGCGCCGGGCATCCGTTGTCGATTACACCGTCGCAGTCTTCGTCCATTCCGTTGCAAAGCTCTCGAGCACCTGGGCGTGTATCGCGGCGGCTATCGTCGCAATCTTGCCCACCACACGCAGTGAACGTTCCACCAAACGCGAGTCGGACGCGCGCCGCCGGGACACCGTCGCCGTCGGCATCGACCGGGATGTGGCATGTCGCAAGCTCGTTCGAACACATTTCGACCGTGCACAGACTCCCGTCGTCCTCACACACCCGAGCTACGGCGCCAACACACCCGCGAACGAGATCACACCTTGCTCCGGTGGTACAGAACGAACCGCACGCAGAGTCATCGCTTGTCACCACGCAGCGCCCGGTGAGTGGGTCACACGAATCGACCGTGCATGCGATTCCATCGTCGCATCGCGTTGCAGCGCAGAGATTCGGAACATCTGGACTGTGATCTGCCAGGCTCGCGTCAGGGTTTTCCACCGTGACGTCCGAATCGACCGGCACGTCGGCGAACATCTCCGCGTCGGCGAGCGCGGATGCGTCACGACGACCGACGTCTCCGAGTGGCGCTACATCGGTCTGACCTCCGGCGTCGGTAACCACCCGCGTTGTCCCCAAGCGTGACTCATCGGGGTTTACCAGCGCGGTGCAACCTGCAGCACAACCTACAACGCCCAATCCAAAACAAAACAATCCCTGTCTCACAAATGCCTCTAAGAATCCTTGCGCGACCTGCGCAGCTTGAGCAGCGAGCTGCTCGCCGTCGCTAGAAAGTTCCGCTCAACGTCGCACCAACAACGGTCGGCGATATCGCAGGCTGAAATCGAAATGCCACTCCTGGACGGACTTCATCAGTGGAAGGGCCCGTTCGCGTGGCCTCGGCGACGACGAGCGCGATAGTGATCGCCGCGCCAACCGCAGATGCAACGCCCAGGACGTCCGCGATCAACGCAAAATCGCGTGCACGACCCGCAGCACTGACGCCGTCTTGAACGGCGCGGGAACGAGCGGCATCTGGCTGAGTACTATCGTTTGCGTCGCGCACCGCGTTCTCGAACTCGGTATTTGCGCTCGTCGACAGAACTCCGAGGACGAGAGCGGAGGCAAACACGACGCCGCTCGCAGTCCCAAGAACGATGGCCGGTGTGAAATCTCGTTCGACGCCAGGCGAGGTCGACGACGCCGGATTCGTTGGCTCGCGTGGTGCCGCTTGCGATCCCGTGCTTACCGGAGGCTCGCTTCCCTGCGGCGCCGTCGCCGTCTGCTGCGCCGTGGTCCCTTGTTGGCCAGTCGTGACCCCTGGCAGTGGATTGGCCTGGGTTGCGACCTGCACGTCTGGCGAGGTGGACCGCTCCAATCGAGCGTCGAGAGTGCTTCGGCGACCGCCCACGATCTCAATTTGGTAGGTGCGCGGCGCGAAGCCGTCGCGCGAGACGACGATTTCATGCCGGCCGGCCGCAAGGCGTACGGGATCGATAATCGGCGCTCGACGCTCGTCGGCACCAATGCGAACCGATGCGCCTTCTGGAAAAACCTGAAGCTCCAGCTCGCCGATGTTTCCGCGAAGGCGACGCATCGTGGCTTGGATCTCACGCGTACGCGCCGGGTCGAGCGGACGACGAAGTTGCCGTGCCTCCTCGAGGTACCGTTCAAAGTGGAACAACGCCTCGACGGGTCGCTGAAGTTGGTCGTAGCAGTTCGCAATGTTCACGCGCACGGTCGCGTGCGGTGCGAGTCGGTACGCTTCTTGGAACGCTTGTAGCGCGGTACGAAAATCACCGGTCTCGAACGCTGCAACGCCGCGCTGAAACTCTTGTCGCGCTTGATCGCGACCGTCTTGCGCGCGTACTTCGCTTGCGAGCGTAAACGTCAGTAGCGCCGCGCAAACGAGAATCGCCGATGATCGACTGACAAACTGAAACACGCGCGAGGCATGTAGCTCGCCTCGACGTGAGTCAACCAAATCGCAGAAACAGTCGCCAGTGTTGGGAGTGATCACGCATGGACACTAACTCATCCACTCACGCTCTGTACCGAATCGCTCGTCACTTCACGAGCCACAGTTGCGCAGGGGCGCTCGTATTGCGATTGAGATTTCAGGTGCGCACTGGGGCGTGCATGCACACCGCCCCCAGATGCGTGTAGACGACTCCCCCCTGCTCTCGACAGTTCTGTCAGTTGCTGCTCGAACAGGTCTCGATCTCTTCGCGGGTGTCCGCGCCGTTCATGCACCGCATCGTGCTCGCATACTTGAGGAGGCCGTACTCCGGCTCACCGAGACTCGCGCTGCACGCTTGGAGAGCAGCAGGCAACTTCGCCGTCGCTGGGTCGGTTGAGAGCTCCGCCATGTGCTCACAAACGGTCTCGGGGCTCGGTGCGCTCTTGATGTATCCGTACACGCCGCCCGCTGCGAGTGCGATCAAACCGATGAGGCCCGCGATTCCAATTCCGATCCACTTGATGACTTTCATGTGCGTCTCTCTTTCGCCGCAGACATCAGCAAGCGATGTGCCGAGAATCGAGCCGCCTTAGATCTGCCTTATTACGGACTGGTTTGGTGCGCGCGAACGAGAGATCTCACGCGCTTGCCAAAGTTGGCAGCAAGACGCGACACGGATGTGCCTAGAAGACGAGCTCCATCGAGATCGAGCCGGGTCCCACGTGGGCTCGGAGCGTGGGAGATTCGCCGTCCGAGCCGGATCGTCCCAACAGGTCCGCGGTCACGATGATCGCGCCCAGCGCCGTCGCGGCAATCCCGGCAACGATCAGAACATCACTTGCATCTGCTTGCGATCGCGCGCGCCGAAGCGCATCGACGTCGGGATTCGCGCGGCCGCCTACTTCGGCTGGGATGAGTCCATCTGGGTAAGCCGCTCGAAGCTTGTTCATCCCACCGGTCGCGTCTGCTCCAAACACGATGCCGGCGATCAGCGCGCTAACGCCCAGGACCGCGGTGCCCGATCCGATCACGAGCCAAGTCGGATCCGGGGCGCGTCGCGCTCCGGGCCGCGGATGCTCAGGTATGTGCATCACACTTGGCAGCAACTGCACGGGCGCCGGAGCTGGCGCCGCGTCGTGAGTTTCTACGGGCGGGGTTGGCTCGCGAGGTAGCGATTCGTTCAGAATGCGCATGCGTTCTTGCGCGTGTTCCCGATACCTTCCCGACTCGTCGATCTCCGCGCACGCACGATACGCAGTGATCGCATCCGAGGTGTTGCCTCGCCGTTCTTGGGCGATAGCAAGATTGCAGAACGTCGCGGCGCGCGGTTGCAGCGCGGCGGATCGAATCAGTGAGCGCACGGCGGCATCGTAGTCACGCACCTGCAGGTACGCGGCGCCTTGCTCGAATAAGCTTCGGGCTTCCGCCGCGGCGACGGACTCATTTCCCCCAGGTGCAAGAGCTGCTTGCGCCAAAACGGGTGTCGACGTGGCGGAAACAACGAGAATGAGCAGTGGAGGAACGAAGCGATTCATCTACTCCCACCGAACCACTACATCACCGTTCCACCTCTCGGTTTGCTCCGTCGGGGCAACCTTTCCTGTGGGGGTCGTTCGCACCCCGTGAGGGGGCCGAGTCTTGCTCGGTCTCGAGCGAGTTGGTGCGGCTTCCGCGACAGGAGCCGACACCGGCTCCGTCGTACCAACGGGTCTCGCCACCTCCAAGGGTCTCCCCGTAGGTGCTGAAACGGAAGAGGCCTTGGCAATCTGGCGACTCACGATCATTCGTGGCGCTCGCTGCGTCGCAATCCATCCCAGAGCACCAAGCGCGAACAAAGAAACTATCGCCGCGGCTCCCAGCGCGTACGCACGTCCGAACTGTCGTGCGGGCGCTCGCGAAGGTTGCCACCTGGAAAAGCTGCGTTCGTCGAGAGCGCGACGAGCTTGCAGCAACTGAGCAGCAAGCTCATCGGCTGATGCATATCGACTCGCTGGTTGCTTCGAGAGAAGCCGGTCGAGGATCTGCTGAACAGGAAGCGGACAACCACCCTGAATCGCAGGGGTGGGTGTGTTCGCGATCCGATGAATCGCACCCGCGGCTGTATCCGCGCGAAACGGAAGATTCCCCGCGATCATTTCGTACAGCACGACCCCGAGCGCCCAAAGGTCGCTCTGAACCGAGGCAGGCTGATCGTCGAGCCTCTCCGGCGCCAGGTACGGAAGTGAACCCACCAGCTCGAGGCTTCGGGTCACTCGTTCGAACGACGCGGTGTCGACACCGGCGGCCAATCCAAAATCGACGAGCCGCAACGGGATGTCCGCGTCACTCGTAAGAACGATGTTGGACGGTTTGATATCCCGGTGAAGCACACCGCCTCTGTGGACATCCGCGAGCGCAAGCGCGATGCAGTGCGCGTAGTCGAGTGCGATGGTTGGACTCAACCTCCCGCGCGCGATGCACGCTGCCAAAGTCTCCCCGCTCGCAAACTCCATCACGTAGAACGGACCGTGAACCGGGTCGCGCCCTGTGTCCGTGATCTGAGCGATGCGAGGGCTGCGCAGACGCGCCAAGAGAAGCACCTCTCGCTGGAAACGGGCGATCGTCGCCTCGTCGGCGGAATGCACGAACGGGAGCTTGAGAGCGAACGTGCGACCGAGCTCAATGTGCTCGACTTCGACGACCCGTCCCATCCCTCCCCGGCCCAGCTCTCGGAGCACGCGGTACTTTCCCGCGACAAGCTCACTCGAACGAATCGTTGTGCTCATCGCGTACCGCTGCGAAGACATAAGGAGCCCAACTATGACACGCCCACAGAGCCTGTCTTACGGGCCGGTTCGGCAGCGCGAGTTGACGCACAGGAGGCGTGACAAACCGCATGAATACGCCAAAGTCGGCAGGCGTATGCAGCGCCAAGACCCGTCGACGTTCTCCGCAGCCCGTCTGGCGGCTTCACTGCGTCGCGCGTCCAGACCCGACGTTGCGCTTCGCGTCGCACTTCGCGACATCGTTCGAAGCACGTCCAGCGACGGCGGAGCTATCCTCTTGCGCGCGGCCGCACACGCGCCTAGCGCGACCGGTTTCCGTGTCGTTGCCGCGGAGACTTCGTCGCAGAGCTCGCTCGCGAGCGACGGCACACTGCTATCCCATACCGTCATCTCGCAAGTTCTGGAGACGGGCAAGCGGTGTGTCGTCACGGATGCGCTCGAGTCGTACGGAACGGAATCCGTCGTCGCGCTTCGATTGCGAAGCGTGGCATGTCTGCCGATCCTCTCGGGAGACGAAGTTGCCGGCGCGATTTTCCTCGGGATGCGCGCGGCAGGACGATCGTACTCGACCGAACTCGCGCACGACCTCGAGCTTAGCGGCGCGATGATGCTGCCATTCTTGGAGCAGCTTGAGACCCAGCTCGCGCAGGGCGACGCCGTCGATCGGTTGTTGCTCGGTTCGTCGAAAGCGATGGCCGACGCTCGCGATTCCATCCGCAAAGTCGCAACGAGCAGCTTGAGTGTCCTCGTACTGGGCGAAACCGGTACTGGCAAAGACGTCGTCGCTCGTGCGTTGCACGCTGCGAGCAATCGCGCGAACAAAGACCTCATCGCGTTGAACTGCGCGGCGGTACCCGAGTCGCTGATGGCTTCCGAGCTCTTCGGTGTAAAGAAGGGCGCGTTCACCGGCGCAAGTGTCGATAGGCGAGGGAAGCTCGAGCTGGCACACGAGTCGACTCTCTTCCTCGACGAGATCGGAGACATGCCAGCAGCCATGCAGACCGCACTCCTGCGTGCTCTCGAAGAGCGTGCGATCGAGCGACTGGGTGACAACGAACGCATCCCCACGGATTTTCGCCTAGTGAGTGCAACTCACAAGGACATCGACGCCGCGATCGCGTCGGGCTCGTTCCGACAAGACTTGTTCTTCCGGATCTGTGATGTCTCCGTGTTCCTCCCTCCCCTGCGCGACCGCGGGGAAGACGTGCTGATCCTCGCTCGTGCTTTCCTTGATGAGATGTCACTCACAGGATCGGGCGAGGCGAAACGCATAGGAGACGACGCGGCGAGCGCATTGCTTGAGCACCGATGGCCAGGGAACGTCCGAGAGTTACGCAGCGTCCTTCGACGCGCGTACGCACTCACGGAGTCTGAAACAATTTCGCGCGCCGATCTTGCGCTCGCGCCACACCGGGCGTCCGCACCGCCGCCCGCGCGACCTGCTGCGAGCGCCGCGGCGCCCGACGTAGCCGTGCACACACAAACGCTCGAGGAAGCGCGCGACCAGTTCACGCGAACGTACGTGCAGCAAGCAGTAGCGACCGCGCCGTCTCGCGAAGCCGCGGCTGCGACTCTTGGGATCAGCCTCCGATCGCTCTACCGCTACCTATCGGACGAGTAGGTACTCCACTCCAACTGCCACGACGCGCGTCAGATGACAGGCGCGACTGCCGAACCTGGCGGGCAAGC
This sequence comes from uncultured Sandaracinaceae bacterium, assembly GCA_964635815.1. Taxonomy (GTDB): domain Bacteria; phylum Myxococcota_A; class Polyangia; order Polyangiales; family JADJQN01; genus CAZWQH01. The sequence goes on along the minus strand of CAZWQH010000186.1, from coordinate 2,046 downwards.
AGTGAGGCGCCTGAATTCCACCGCGAGAACCTCCGCCTCACCCGTGGCACGCACGTTGCTGATGTCTCATCACAAGGAGACAGCAACAACATGGGATTCTTCGACAAAATCAAAGGCGCAATGAACATGGTCACCGGCAACGCAGCCAAGGTGACTATCGAGTTCCCCGCTCAATCTTTCGCAGCAGGCGAAAGTGTTCCAGTCCGCATCACGGCGGTTTCGACCGGACAGGAAGTCGTTTCGAAGGGCGTATTCATCGACCTTCGCGAGCTCGAGTCGATCTCGATCCGCAAGAAGGACGAAGTGAATCTCGGCGACGACGTCGCGGTGAATCGGCCGTTGTTCGAGCAGGCATTCCAGATCGCGCCGGATTTTGTTCTGCCGGCCGGAGGTTCGCTTCAATGGGAAGGCCGCGTGACGCTTCCTCCGACCGCTCAGGCGAGCTACGTCGGTCGCTATGCAACGCACGAGTGGTCGGTCCGCGGACGTATGGAGGCAAAGGGCAATGATCCCGATTCTGGTTTCCAACCGATTCGCGTCGGCGCTCGCTGAGGCTTGTCCACTTGCGGCGGCCTCGGGGTAACACTCGTGGCCGCACGCACTTTTACCGCGCCTGCCGTTGAATCGGGTTGCTGACGAGCTACGAATCCGGCGCCGTGTCGCATCAAGATCTATTCACGCTCGCTGTGAGCTTGGCGGTCCTTCTGGTCATGGGAGTCGCGCTGGGCCGACTCGCTTCGAAGCTGGGTTTTCCCGCCATAGCCGGAGAGCTCATCGCGGGGATAATGCTCGGCCCGACCATTCTCACGAGATTCTGGCCGGATTTTGCGACTGCGATTTTCCCGTCGAAAGGACACGTCGCAGCCGGTCGAACAAGCGTGATTTTCTTCGGGCTCTTGTGCTTTCTCTTCGCCGCCGGTTCGGAGATGCACGTACGCGGCTTCGCGCGATTCCGGAGAAAAATCCTCGCGACGTCTGCGTTCGGATTGCTTGTGCCTTTTGCGGTTGGAGGCGGCTCCGTGCTCGTCTTCGAGTCGCTCTGGTCACCGCACCTTCCCGGAGGAACTCTCGCGCACGGGGCTCTGTTGATTGGCACTATGCTGTCTATCTCCGCGCTCCCCGTGATCGCGCGGATCCTCATGGACATCGGCCTCTTCAAACACGAGGTCGGTACGCTCATCATCTCCACCGCGATTGTGAACGACGTGGTCGGTTGGCTCGGTTTCGCCACTGTAGTGGGCACAGGTCGAGACGGCCGCCCATTGTGGTCGACGTTCATCCTGCTCGGCGGGCTGGTCACAGTCCTCGTGTTCGCGCTGCCGCGTCTGATTCAAAAGCTCAACGATTCGCCCTCGCTCGATCAAGGAACACGGCTTGCCATCGCAGTGTCGCTACTTCTGCTCGGAGGCGCAGCTGCCGATTGGGTTGGTGTACACGCGACGCTCGGTGCGTTTCTCGTGGGGCTCGCGTATGCGCTCGCGGCAAAGCCCCCAAGCCTTGCCAACGGAGTGAGCCTGCCTCCGCGCGAAGATGAGGCCGTCGAGGGACTTCAACGGTTCGCAACTCGCGTCTTTGCTCCGATGTACTTCGTGTCGATCGGCCTGCGGACGGATTTCGTGGGGAACTTCAACCTTCCGCTGACCGCCTTCGTGCTCGCAATCGCCTGCGTGGGAAAGCTGCTCGGTGTTTACGCTGGAGCTCGCATGTCCGGAATGCACTCTCGATTTGCCTGGGCAGCAGCGTTCGGCTTGAACGCCCGAGGAGCGATGGAGATCGTTCTCGCGACCGTCGCGCTCGATATGCGACTGATCGATGAAAAGCTACACGTCGCGATGGTGTTCATGGCAATAGCAACGTCGTTGATCAGCGGGCCTGCTCTAACGTGGCTCGTGAAGGACGAACGATTTTCGCTCGAGGCAGCATCGTCACCAGCGTCGTAGTCAGCGCGCAATCAATGCGGCGCGCTCCGCAGCTGTGTAGTTCCTCGGGGCGCGAACGTTCGAGAACATGGTCTCGGTCTCATCACCGTTCTGTTCGATCATTCGC
>CAZWQH010000185.1:0-9351 GCA_964635815.1 uncultured Sandaracinaceae bacterium | reverse complement strand
TGACAGGCCGGCGTTATAACCAACTTAACTACCACCCCAATCGATAAGGGACGCGTTGTGTAACTCAGCGAGTCGCGCGAGTCAAAAGCGATTGCGAATGCTTAGCGAACTGGAAGAAAGACGCGTTTATCGCCCACGGTGCTGAGGGCGAGCTCGCTTGGATCCGACCAGAACTCTGCAAGCGCGGCGACGGCGTCTGAATCGCTCACCTTGGCAGGGACCTTGATTCCGGCAAACGACGCGGCGCTGATGTTCGCGCGAAAGCGATGTTCGTACTTGGTGCGACCCGCGTACGAGAGGCAGATGCTGCCCGTCCAATCGATCACGAATGTTCCGTCGGGATTTCGTCGTTCGAATGAAATCACATGCTCCGCGACCGAGTCGTGGCCCAACAGGTAAATGTGAAACGCTGCGTCGTCCCAAGCCTTCGGGGTCGCGTCGACCTGGTAGGACGTTCCAGCGAGTGAGCCGAGCGAGGCTCCCCTCGATTTCGTCGCTCCTACAAAGCCTCTGCCGTCCGCGTGCAAGTGCGCGCGGTGGTAGTTTCGCCAGACCACCGTGGACGTCCAGTCTGCCTCGGAGTCTTCTTCAGAAACGCCTTTGGACTCCGCGTAGTAGTTCTCGGTCCGCAGATCGAGCTCGAACCAAACACCTTCACCCGGTGCAAGTCGTCCCCAGAACTCGAACTGTTCGATCTTGTGCCCAGCCGGCCACGGGTTTCCTTCGAAATAGATCCTGTCCTGGTTCATTGCGTCCAAGTGTTGGTGCCACACCAGTCTTACCGACGCCACCGCGGACACGTTCTGACGAGCACGCCTGCTTTCACGCCGGTGTTCCCAAGCTATGAGTCATCCATGACCCACCTGGCGGCAGCGCTGTTGGCCATTGCCGCGATCACGACGTGGAGCTCGCCCGCAACGGCGCAAACCGCGCCCGAGCGCATGACTCGCTCTGCTCTTCGCCGGGCGATTCGCACTCCGGAATCCTTCGCTGCGCTGATCGATCCAGCGCTCGGTTACGCGTTCGTGGAACGGATGAGCGGGGAGGGCCCTCAGCTATCGCGGTCGCGTCGCGTCTGCGCAGCAACGCTCACTGCGGATACGGTGCGATTGAGACAGCAACTTCGGACCACGATAAGCCGACAGTCGGACGGCGATCCGTTCAGCTGCCGAAACCTCGCCGACGGCACAACAACGGAGTGCTCCATCGGAATTGGAGGCGAGTTCATGGCGACTTACGATCTTTACTTCGTAGCTGGGGCCAACGGTTCGCCGCGCCTCGACGGCGTCGCTTTGCGGAACTCGGTCTACTACGAGCCACCGCAGCGGCGTTACGTGGCCCGCGAGCTTGCGAGACAGCGCGCGGCCGTATGTTCCGGTGCCGCGGCGTCTCCTCCTGGATCGCAAGCTTCGCCTCCAACAGCGTCCGGCTGGATTTCCTCGACGACTGCCGAGTTCCCTTGGCACACGCTCGTGTTCCGTCGTCAAATCAGAACCGGCTTTTGCAGCCAGAACCTCGGCATCGCTGACGATGGGACGATCTGGCGCGAGCGCGGTTGTGAGGCACACAGTCAGAGCCAACGCGGACGAACCATTTCAAGCCGTGAGCTTGCTGCGATCCGCGCCGCGTTCGCTGCGCTTCCCACAACGGAGCCCACGTGCCGAAGCGACCCCGGTGGACGGCTCGCCGGCGAGCTGTCGTTCGTCGAAAGGACGGTTGCCGGCGGCGATTACGCATCCTCCAGGTTCAAGACCTGGCCGGTTTGCGCCGCAACCGGTGCCTACGCACCCGTGGACGCTGGCGTCACCGGAACGACCGGGCCACTCGCTGATCTCGAGAGACTTTTTGCCGCTCTCGAGTGACGTCCGCGTGCGTTCGAACCTGACGTTTTCTGGATGGCGTCTCGCAGGATCTTCAGTAGAGACAGCGTTGCGTTATGCAACCGAGCGCCGCATTTCCCTATCCCGAGAGTCCGCGAGACGCTCCGCGTGAGCTGATCGCGACGCCGCCGACGTACACCCGTCGGGCAGGGCTCGCGATGCTCGGTCTCCTGTTGTTCGTGAGCGTGTATCTCGGCCTCACGTTCTACTTCGGCACTCTCACATACAACCTTCTCGCGGCTGGGTTCAGTGGGCGCATTTCGGCATTCTTCATCGCCCTGCCGCCGATCTTCTTTCTCGCGTTCCTGTTGCGTGGCCTCTTCGTCATTCAACGAGGAAAAACCGATGGGCTCGTCGAAGTCACGCGCGACGAGCAACCGTTGTTGTTTGCGTTCGTCGATCGCCTCGCGTCCGAAACCGGTGCATCACCTCCAAGTAAGATTTTCCTGTCGCCCGATGTGAACGCAGCCGTCACGTACGACCTGTCCTTCGTCAATCTTCTCTTTCCGTCGAAGAAGAATCTCATCATCGGCGTGGGCCTGGTTAACGCGCTGACGCTAGACGAGGTCAAGGCCGTCATCGCTCACGAGATGGGGCACTTCGCGCAGCGCACCATGGCGCTTGGTCGCTGGGTCTACATGGCGCAGCAAATCGTAGGGCACATCGTCGCGTCCCGCGGCGCATTCGATAACACGCTGATGTTCATCTCGAGCATCGATTTGCGGGTTGCGTGGATCGGCTGGATCATGCGGCTCTTCGTTTGGTCCATCCGCGCGGTTCTCGATACGTTCTTCCTGTTGGTCACACTCGCGGATCGCGCGTTGAGTCGCGAGATGGAATTTCAGGCGGATCGCGTCGCCGTCTCCGTTTCCGGGAGCGACAGCCTCATCCACGCTCTTCACAAGCTTGCCGACGCAGATGACGCCTGCGGCGAGGCCATCGGATTTTGCGCAAGCGAGTGCTTCAAGGGAAGGCGACCGCACGACCTCTTCGCAGTGCAGACGGCGGTCATCGCGCATCAAAGAAGAGTTCTCGGCGAACCCGAGTTGTGCGCTACGCCACGTCGTCCCGAAGGCGAACCCGCCGCTCACCGCGTGTTCAAGCACGCGTTCGCTCAGCCGCCGCGCATGTGGTCGACGCATCCTGCGAATCGCGACCGCGAAGATCATGCGAAAGCCATCTACGTGCCGTCCGTGCTCGATGAGCGGAGCGCGTTCGAGCTCTTCGTCAATCCTGAGCGTGTTCGCGAGCAGATGACGGTGACGGTCCTCGGTCAGATCCAGCCTCGCATCGTGCCGGCAAGCGCAGCCGGCGAAGCGCCTAGTCCGAATCCATCGGACGGATTCGTTCCTCTCGAAGTAACTCTTCAACATCTTGCTGAGGAGCGGTACGGGTCGTCCGCGCTCGATCCTCGGTATCATGGCGTCTACCTCGGTCGGCAAATCGCGGCGTACCACACAGGACCGGAAGCCATGTTTTCGTCGCACGTGTCGAGCGAACGAGCCGAGATCCTTCGTAGGCTGGACGCGATCTATCCGGAGTCCGTTCGTGATGATCTAAAACGCCTCCGTGAACAGAGCGATGAAGAGCTGCTGCTCAAAGGCTTGAAGGAGGGATTCCTAACTGCCCCAGGTGGCGTCATCACGCATCGTGGGAAATCACTCCGACGAAGAGATCTTCCGGATGCGATTGAGCTAGCCAAGGCCGACCGCACCGCCACCGAGGCCGTCGTCGTGAACCACGATCGAGAGTGCCGGGGCGCAAACCTCGATGTGGCTCGGACGTACGGCCCGGATTGGGTCGCGTACCTCCAAAGCCTCGCGGGTCTGCTCCACTACACGACCCACGTCGCGCGCGACATCCACGATGCAAGCGACTACTTGAACCACGTCCTGGCGATTGTTCTCGCAGACGGAAAGCTCTCGTCGTCCGAGGAGAAACGTCTGATCGCCGCGGCATCGGATGCCCATTACGCGGTGCAGGGCGCGTTCAACGACGTCTCGTCTGTCGTGTTGCCTCCGGCGGTTGCAGCCCGCTTCGAGCATTGGGGAGGATACGAGGCTCTCAAAGATTCTTACGGGCTTTGGGAACCCGGAAGCGCGAATCTTGGCCCGTGGCTCGACGAGTTCAATGCGTGGAGCCGCGATGTTGTCGGCGATTTGCACACGCTGTCCGACGCAGCACTCGATGCGCTACTGGACGCCGAATCGATGCTCGCCAGAGCGTTCCGCGAGGAGCGACACCCTGGGCCTGCGCCGATCGTCGCACAGTGGCCTCGGGCTTACCGTCGGCGCGTCATAGGGGACGAGCGCGAGCGTCAGAAGCGCCTCGGGTGGTGGGACCGCTTTCAGACCGCGGACGGGTTCGTTCCTGGAACGCTGCGCTTGATCGTCGCGTGCGCAGTGCTCCTTCCCGCGATGTTCGTCGGCTGCGGAGTGACCCCGAAGACGCAGATCCGCCTCCACAACGCATTCGAGGCGTACGTTCGCGTCGAGATCGCAGGTCTGCGGCTCGAAGTGCCGCCGCGAAACTCTCGAGTGCTCGAAGTCTCCCGCACTGACCGCGTCGATGTTGTCGCGCACGAAGTGACCACCGGTGCGCTGATTGAACGCTTCTCGGCGGACGTTTCGGATGCTGGCGAGGACTACGTCTACAACATCGCAAACGGGGCCGTTCTGTACGAGCAAACGGTCATCTACTCGACAGCGGCGCGCGGTGGAAGGGCAGGTCCGGACCCGCGAAACTTGGGAGCTCCACGCTGGATCACCGCCTCGCAGGACTACGTGTTCACGGATCCGCCCGAAACCATGTCGAGCCGTCGCGGAGAGTCGTCGGAGCGCACGGTTCTCTTCGCGGTCGATGATCCCGATGAACGCGTTCTCGCGGAAGTGACCGATGCGCGCGTGCGAGGAAATATGCGAGCGAATCATCTGCGGCTGGACGCCGTGGAGACGCGCGCTCTCGCGAGCTGGCTGGAGATTAGCCTGGGCGAGCCGTCGGCCGCGCCGGTGATCCATCAGCGCGCCGCAGCGAATCCTGACGACGTTGTCCTGCAACGTGCCAGTTACTACGTCTCGAATGATCGCGAACGCACTGCGCTCTGCAAACGGCAGATCGCACGAGCGGAAGCCTCGCCGGATAGCGCGGGCGCAGCGTACATGGTCGCGCTCTGTGCACCGGAAGAAACGAAGCACGCGGCGTTCGTCGAGGCGTACGAGCGCTTTCCGCGCAACGGTCTCATTGCGCTCGGCGCGTCTCGGGACTTCATGAGGCAGGAGGATTGGCCGCGAACAATCGCGGCGCTCGAGGCCGCCCTTGAACAGGTTTCATGGGAGACCGAATACATCACCGAAGAGCTCCTGCGCGCGCGTCGCATCGCGGTAGCGAGTGGCCTGCCAGTGCGCCGCACCACGGAGTTCCAGCAGCCCGAGTCGACTGCACGTCTCGAATTCTTTTCGCAGGTCGACCGCACGGAGCAAGATCCGAACGCGGAGCGCATTGTCATCATCTACCGAGCGCTCCGCGACGGGGACCTGCAGACCGTGCGGCGCATTGGACAGGGAGATGTGCGCGTGCTGCTTGCGCTCTCGGACGGTGCGGATCCGGATCTTGTTCAGGAGTTGTTGAGCCGCGCTCCCGCAGAAGTTCCGAACCGGTCCAAGATGTGGATCGGAGCGCTTGCCGCACGGGAAGGGCGCGATCCGAGCCCGTGGATGCCAACGGAGGGCGAGCTTTCGCCGCACGATCTCAACCAAGTTCGCTCGGTGATCCTCGAGCTTCGAAATCCCACTCCTGATCTTGCGAAGATCGAAGCGGCGGCGCGCGTGGAGAATCTAGAGCTCCGCGGAATGATCTACGCGACCGGCGTGGTTGGTCTTGGAACGCGTGCTCCTGTTGCTTGGCGACGTGAAGTGAACGCGTTGCTCTTTCCGGGGCAGCGTCCGTATTTCGCACCGGCTCCACCGCTCGAGTCAGCAGCGTCGAACCAGGACGTGCTTAGTGCGCGATAGCGACGCTCCCGAAGACTTTGCGACGGACCTGACGCTCAACGGGTATCCGCCTGTCGCGTTTCGCGCGCACAAGCTGCCGGCCGATTCTCTGGCGTTACTCACCAACCCGGGATTGCCTCGGCGCGTTGTGTTGAACGAGCGGTTCATGATCGGTCGCATCGATCTCGACGCCCCCCGATTCGAGCTGCGCAGTCCGCTCGAGATTTGCAACTACACGCAGCACCTCGAGAACAAGCTCTGCATCGCGGCGATGCTCGATGTGTACGAGGAACAGGATCGACTTCTCTGTTTGTGTCTGAGCTCCGGGCGCGTGTGTAGCGTCGACGAGCTACGGGCTTCGACTTGGAGTGAGCCTCGCGGAATCGAATGGATCGCGAGTGGAGTGGATTCGTTTCGAAGGCTCTTGCTCGCAGCGGGTTCGCTCGCACGTTCCGAGTCCGCGCGGAGCGTCGATCATGCGCTTTCGGTGCTGCGAGCCGTTGATCCGTCTGCGACACGGCCGGGTGAGTTCTGGGCTCGCTCCTTGTCAGGCTCGCTGTAGCGATCGGGATCTGTATCGGCGGCGCGCGACGACGAGAACCGCGAACGAGAGCGCACACACTGCGAGACCATTGTGTGTGGAGGTCTTCGCGGTTTGCAGCGAGCAGCCCACGCTCCCGACGAGCTGCATGCCGGGTACAGGCTCGTCCGCGGGACGACCCCCAGAGTCTCCACGGTTTGCGGGCGCATCTTCCGTATGGCGCGCATCGCGAGTGTCCGCGTCGCGAACTGCGGAGTCTGCGAGCACCGAGACGTGCGCGTCGGCGGACTCCGAGCGAGCGTCGGGGGGTGGGGCGCTGCTCGAATCGATCACAGGCGCAGGCGCATCGACGACGGGGATGATGCTGCTATCGACGACGCTTGTCGGTGCATCGAGCACGCTTGCGGCATCGAGTGGCGGCGCGACTCGCACATCCGGGGCGGTAGGGCTCGAGTCAACGGGCGGCGTGCCGACGTCGAGGGCCACCGTCATCACGTCGACGACTGGAGAGCCTGCGTCAGGAACGCTCGTTCTGACGTCCATCGCGGGCGTGCCTGCGTCGACAGGTGGCGGATCTCCGCATGGCGCCACGACCGTAGTCTCCCAATCGGCCGCACAGTTGATTGCGAACGACCCGACTGTGGGAAATGTGAACGACGTGCTGTTTGGATCCTCGAAGCTGAACACGTAGTGCACGCACGACGTGCTGAGGCGATTCGTTTCGTAGAGGTAGGTCCCGTTGGTGTTCGATCCACGCTCGAGCGTCATCGTTTGGCACGCACCGTCGACATTGACCTGTGCGCGAAGCGGCGCACCGGTCGAGTACCAGTTCGCGCGAAACGCGACGCTCGAGCCCGATTGCGGATAGTGCACGCCATCGACGATGCCTTCGTTCACCGGCGCGCCCCCGAAGTCCATCGTCCACACGGGGAGCCCATCCGTCGATCGACCGACTCCGATCGAGCCGGTCCCTTCCAGAATCGCGCGGCGGTGACCGTTCGAGGTCCGATAGCCACACGCTGGGTTCGGGTCAGGTTCATGCAACCACTGGTAGAACGTAGTGAGCGGATCAGAGGCGTACCCGGCAACGTTCTCCCCGCCCGCGTTGCCGCCGAACAGTCCGACGCGAGTTGTCCACGTGGTGCCTCCCGGGCCACATGTCGCAGTGCCGCCGACGCACGCACACGAAGGCGCGCCGTTGCACGCGCCAGATTCGTAGAGGGAAGCAATATCCGAAACGAGCGTGCACGGAGAATCGTGCTGTCCACATCCGGCGAGCGCGAGATTGGTGGAGTGAAAGCGAGCAGCGCGTGCGTGGTTGAGACTCCAGCCAAGCGGGATCGTTGGCGTCGTGTAGCAAGCTCGCTCGCTACAAGCGGTGCAGCTCGCGAGATCTGCGACCGGCTCTGCGCGCGCACGATTGGTCCACACATGCACGACGCGCTCTGCCCACGAAGGGTAGCCGTCGATGGGCTCGCCGAGCTGCGCTCGCGACGCCCTCGATGCAGGCGTGCACCCTGTGAGCGTGGAAACTACCGCGAGGACTGCGAGACTGACACTGCGAGGGGTGCTCGCAGCCCCGAGCTCGTAGGCACTCCCACGCATTGCGTAAGTATGCAGGAAGCCGACGCTTCATCGGAAGGATGTTCTCGCGAGTTGCCGCCGCCGTACCACGTGTTTTGGACGGGTCTAAGGCTTGCGCGCGTCGGGAATGGTGGGCAAGTGGCCTACCGCGAGCGCAACGACGGCAATGGCAGTTCCAAAAAGGCCGCACCATAGGCTCTCCGACAGACCTCTGATCACTATGGGAAGTGCCGATGCGTGAGCCACCGTCGGGCCGTGTGCGAGTCCCAGCATCGAACCGAGCCATCCGGTGATCATGGAGACCTTCGCCAATGTGACTAGCCACGTGTCGAATGCGCGGCCGCGTTTCGATGTCCCCGCACCAAGCCGAAGCGCGATTCGCAGTCCCACGAGAATGGCCAAGAACGCGAGAGGCCACATCGGCCACCCGCCTTCTGAAAATGCACGCAGCGGCGTCACAGCAAGAGCAGACACCGAATCGTCACCGATGTTCCCGCGCGAGTGTGTCGATCGTGAAGGGCTTATGGATGCGGGCGATCAAGCACGCACTCGCGCGTCGGCGCAGTCTTCGATCAAGCGGTTCACCGTTGCTTCGTCGAGAACGTCCGTGCGTGAAAACGGTTCGGGGAGACTCTCCGGAGGAGAGAGTTGATGCCCGATACCAATGCTGAGCGGCATTGATGTCCTTTGAGTCAAACGCGCGGCAGCTCACTCTTGAATTTCCACGTTGGCAGCGTCTTCGCCGCTGATTCGATGAACGTGTCCGTGCCGCTCTTCGTCACGAACACGTCGGCCGCGTAATCGGAGGAAGGGAACGCCCCGTTGGTGTGCCTCCTGCTCCCACGATGCCACTCACAGTGAGCGCGTCGCCTTTGATCTCAAGCGGAAAGGAAGCGACGTGCGCTCCGCTCTTCGCGTGCACCTTGCAAGGTGGTGATGTCGGTATCGCGCTTTGCTCCCAGGACGCGGACCGAATACGGACCATCGCCCCCTGTTTCGAGCCACGCATTTGCGCTTCTTGATCGCCGCGGGCCATTCGTCCGGATCTTCCAAATCCGATACCGCCTCAACCGCGTCGTGCCTACCGATCAAGCGCGAGAAGGCTGCACGCGCGCGGCCCGCCGGAGCCGCATGCTGCAGTTTCAAGGCAAAGCTCGTCAAACGCAGGGCTTTCGGATATAGGTCCTTCCGAAACTACCGCCTGCGTCTTCTAAACGCATGTGCATGATGCCTTTTCAGGCTCACCACCATCAAGTGAGTAGAGCCCTTTTTTCAGGCTCACCCACCATCAAGTGAGTAGAGCCTCACAACAGAGACAACAGCTCGGGCGGGGTGGACGGGACTCGAACCCGCGGCC
>CAZWQH010000184.1:0-9388 GCA_964635815.1 uncultured Sandaracinaceae bacterium | reverse complement strand
CGCCGATCAGCTCCAGGCGTCGTGTCGCGCGCGCGTTGTTGCTCACGTGGTTCCCACTGGTCACAGTCATCTCAGGAACTCTTCTAGGAGCGCACCTCCTTACGCTCCCGACCCCTAAGCTGGGGGACCCGAAGCTCTCACATGCCCTTGCCGCTGCACGTTCACCCGGAGCTCGAGGCAAGACCTTTGCGCTTCACTTTCTCGGAGAAGAGTGCGGATGTTCCGAGCTCGTGCTCGAGCATCTACTCGCGCGAGGGCCGCAAGCGGATGTCGAGCGCATCGTCTATGTCGCCGAACGATACGACGACAGCACTGTCGCGAAGCGTGCGAGCGAGCGCGGCTTCGAGTACGAGCAAGTAGCGCCCGAGAAGCTATCTGCGCGGTATCCGGTCGAGGCGGTCCCGTTGTTCGTCGTCGTCAACGCGCGCGACGAGGTGCAGTACGTGGGCGGATACACGCACCGAAAACGCGGCCCAGAGATTCTCGACACCGACATCCTCGCGCGCATCGCGCGCGGCGAGCATGTCGAACCGCTTCCAGCGTTTGGGTGCTCAGTCAGTCGAGCTCTCTCCGAGAAAATTGATCCCCTCGGTCTCCGGTAAGTTCACGTAGTTCACGACCCGTCGGGATCGTGAACTTACCACCACACCGCATCGAACCAGACAAAGAGGCCACCGTGTTCAACGTCCTGATGCGATTCGTTCGGCTGCCGCCGACAATCACGAACTTCGAGAGAGAGTACCTCGCCAAGACCAACGCGGTCGGTGTGGGTTTCTTCCTCCTGCACATTCCGGTCCTGATTGCAGTCGCGGCTGTGACCAATACGGGCTCAATCAAAGCGGGGCTCCTTACGTCCATCGTCGTCGCGGGTCCCGTCCTTGCGCACTACACGTTCACGAACCCGCGCCACACCACCTACGTGTTCGCCGTGGCGTCGATGTGTATGGGCGGACTGCTGGTGCATTTCGGGCAGGGCCCGATGCAAATCGAGATGCACTTCTATTTCTTCGTGCTCCTCGCGCTCCTTGCGATGTTTGCGAATCCAACCGTCATCCTGATCGCGGCTGCTACCGTCGTAGTGCACCACCTCACGCTGTTCTTCCTCCTCCCGAGAAGCGTCTTCAACTACGACGCTTCGATTTGGGCAGTTGTAACTCACGCCGTTTTCGTCTTGCTCGAGTGCACTGGAGCGTGTTTCGTCGCCCGCACGTTCTTCGACAGCGTCATCGGGCTCGAAAGATCGGTGGCGCACAGGACGCGGCAACTTGCCGAACGCACGCATGAGCAAGAGCTCATGCTCAACACGATCGACCAGGGCGTGCTCATGTTCGATCACGACGGCGTCCTGGCACGTGAGCACTCGAGAACGCTCGAGAGTTGGTTCGGGCCCTCTGCCGAGAATGAGAAAGTTTGGGAGTATCTTGGTCGTGCGGATCCGAAGCTGGGTCAACGACTCGAGCTAGCTTGGGAAGGAGTCAAAGACGACGCACTGCCGCTCGATCTCATCATCGACCAGCTCCCCAAGCGGGCGCATGTCGACAGTCGAGTCTTCGATCTCCAGTACCTGCGAGTCGTCGACGGCGGGGGAACCATCTCCAGCGAAGATTCCGGCACGAGCACTCCGAACGTTTCGCCGCTCCGCGTCATGGCAATCGTTTCGGACATTGGTGAGCAGCTCAAACAAGAGCGCGTGTATGCCGAGAATCGTCAGATCACCGCTGTGATCGACCGGCTGATCCACGACCGCGCGGGTTTCGACGATTTCATGACCGAAGCGAACGACGTCGTAGAGACCATTCGCAACCCAGACGTGGGCCTCGAAGCTCGCAAACGCGCGATCCACACGCTCAAAGGCAACGCCGGCATGTTCGATCTCATGGACCTGGTCTCCGTTTGCCAGCGAACGGAAGACCGCTGCGCCGGCGCTCTCGACAACGGACTGGAAGCGTCGGCGGAGTTGCTCACCGCATGGACTTCTTTCTCAGGGAAGCTGCGTGCGCTGGGCGGCTCGGCCACTCGAGAACGCATCGAGATCAGCTCGCACGAGCAAGCTGCCCTCGTTCGAGCGGTGCGCGAGGGTCGATCGAAGCAGGACCTCATCACGATGCTGGAAGACCTGCGCCTCGAGCCAACGAGCGCACGTCTTGGGCGACTCGGAGAGCACGCACGCGATCTCGCACGACGCCTCGGCAAAGATCCGATCAGCGTCATGATCGAGCCGAACGACGTTCGTTTGCCGCGTGAGGAATGGGCACCTCTGTGGGCCGCGCTTATTCACGTCGTTCGCAACGCTGTCGACCACGGGATCGAAACGCCAAGCGAGCGCGCCGCCGCAAAGAAGCCACCGATCGCGCATCTCACGCTTCGCACCGCGATCGAGAACTCTGAAGTCGTCTTCGAAATCATCGATGATGGTCGGGGAGTTGCATGGGAACGCTTGTGGGAGCGAGCCAAGGAGCGCGGAGTCGATGTGCACGAGTTGGACGCGCTGTCGCAAACCCTCTTCATGGGGGGCGGACTCACTACGAAGGACGAAGCCACGGAGTACTCCGGTCGCGGCGTCGGACTTGGATCGGTCGGCGAGATCTGCGCTCAGCTGGGCGGACGGGCGAGCCTCCTCAGTGCCCCCGGTGAGCTCACCCGAGTACAACTCCGCTTTCCGCTGCGCTTACTCCGGACGCGGACGAGCGGGACGCCGGCCCCACTCGTCGCGAACACCCACGCATGATACGAGCACGCGATGATTCGCAAGCTCGACCTCAAAAAGACCCACGACATCCTGACTCGAATTATGGAATACGAGCTCGCCGGTGTCGTGCGCTACACACACTACTCGCTCATGGTCTCGGGACCGAATCGATTGCCCATCGTTCAGTTCATGAAGACTCAGGCGCAGGAGTCCCTTCTCCACGCGCAACAAGCGGGCGAAATCCTCACCGGCTTGGGCGGACATCCGACGCTGAGGATCGCCGAGATCACTGAGACTCATCAGCACTCGGTCGAAGACATCATTCGGGAGAGCGTCACGCACGAAAGTGAGTCGCTGCAGTTGTACGCTGAGTTACTACGCGCGGTGCGAAATTCGAGCGTGTACCTCGAGGAGTTTGCTCGCGCACAGATCGGGCAAGAAGAGCTGCACAGTATGGAGCTCCGAAAGATGCTGCGCGATATCGGGTTAATTCATCCGACCGAAACCTTTCCGATCGGCCTCGTCAACCTGCTCTCGGATCCTCCACCCCCGCCGCTGCCACCACCTCCGCGTCTGCCGGGGTCCGCGAAGAAGAAGCCGCGCAAAACCAAGTAGCTGCCCGCAAGAAGAACCTTGCACTCCAGGCTGACCCTCGAGCTGACTGCTCGAGGCGCCGGCCGCCAGGCCGTGCAAGACACGCTGCACGAACCAAATCGCTCCGCAAAGAGCCGGCACGTTGCTTGCGGAGCTTCTGGCGTGCTTCGAACCCGACAATCACCTACCGCTTGGTTAGTGATGCTCCTGCTCGGGTGCGCGCCTGCTGAATCCACACTGGAAGACGGGGACAATGGGGGCGCTGCGCCAATCGACAAGCTCGAAGCCTCCGAGATGGCGGCGGCGGGCCGAGCGGACGGCATGCTCGACATCTGCAAGCGTCGGAGCTGGTACCACGACGGCAACTGCGATCGTTTCTGCGTCGTCTTTGGTGAGCCCGATATCGACGATTGTGTCGCTCAGCCAAACCCTTCGAAAACACCGCGATCCGTGACGCGGTTTCCGATCGTCCTCGTGCACGGATTCAACTCGTCACCCTCGTTTCTGGGATTCCTGGGAGTCGCCGAGGCGCTGCGCGCTGAAGGATTCAGCGTCTTCGTTACACAGTCGCCCCCCTTCGCGGGCACGCACGTCCGCGCGACCGGGCCAAGCAAGCGAGAGCGCGGCGAGTGCGCAGCCAACGACCTCAGCGGGGAGTGCCACCCGTGCTCGGGCTCCCTGAGAACATGTGTCGACTTCGCGCGGCAGGAGACCGGAAGCGCTCGCGTTCACATCGTCGCGCATTCCCTGGGCGGCCTGGATGCCCGATTGCTCGTCTCGAGCTTCGGGTACGCATCGCGCGTCGCGAGCATCACCACGATCTCCGCACCGCATCACGGCACTGGGATCGCGGATTTCTTCTTGCGGGTGCTCGCGCAAGGACGTGCCGCGGAAACCGGCCTCGTCCTCCTCGGAAAATTTCTCGGCTTCGCGTACGACACGTCCACGGACATCGACGCACAAGAGCTACGGCGCTCGTTCACCGATCTGTCCGAGGGCGGCGCAGCCGCTCGAAACCAAACCACGACGGACGCGAGGAACGTCTACTACCAATCCTGGGCGGGGGTGAGCCAGATCCCCCTGCCCGATATGCGCTCGCAGGACGCCGCCGTGAAACGCGCGTGCACGACGCCGACGATTTTCCAGCAACGACCTATCACTGACAGCCGCGTTCGGGCGCCCTTTTACTACGGGCTTGAGAACAAGCGTGACGTTTTGGGTCCCACCTATCTCGGTTTCGCACCCTTCATCGCGGCCATCGACACGCCGCATGATGGCTTCGTGCGCGTCGATAGCGCGAAGTGGGGCGTGTTCCGTGGGTGCATCCCCGCAGACCACACCGACGAAGTTGGAATGCCGTTCTTCGATAAGCCCTACGATTTGGACACCGGATTTCACCGCACGTGGTTCTACATCGAGCTTGCGCGAGACCTCGCCCGAGCCGAGTCGGACGGCCGCGTACACAACTAGCTTGGCGTGTGATACCGCGACTTCCCTACGCGATGCGCTTCAGACTCTCGCCACAAGTCTTCGTTCTCCTGGTCGCTCTCTCGAGCTGCGAACGCTCCTCGAGCTTGGTTCCTGTCGGAGACGCGTCTGGAGTCGACCAAACCTCGCACTCGGATGGAACGGACGCAGCCATCACGGACGCTCATGTCGCGCCAGACGGTCGGCCGACACGCGCGATTCAGGCGGTGCGGGACACGCGGGCTCTCCCCAGCTCCGTGCGTCGCGCGGCGACCGACCTTGCCGAAGCGCGATTTTCCGACGGAATCACACTTCAGGTGCGTTCCGGATCGACTTTGTCCGAGGAGGACAAGAACGAGTTCCACTCACGCGCCGCACGCGCGCTGCTCTACGACCTCGAGGCGCTGCATCTCGACCCTTCGGACGTCGTCAACGTTGCGATTCAACTCGTAGTGCTCGACACGCGCGCATACGATCTCGCGACGGAGTCACCGGGGACCTACGGAGTTTCGTTCCCTGCAAACGGCCGCGCAAGCGATGCGATGGTCGTTCCGGAAAACGCGATTTCGAATCTGGAGGAACTCGATGACACGCTGGCGCACGAGCTTGTGCACATTCTCCAAGGTCGCGCTGCACCGAACGGCGACGTCTATCCTTGGTACTTCATCGAAGGCTCGGCCATCAACGTCGCCTCGCACTACAACTACAGCATCTATGGCCGCGTCTCGAGCTTCGTGGTCTCATATCTTGCCGCCACAGCGGACGACGCACGCACGACTTTCACGCGGTACTCGTTCGAAGACAACACGACCACGTTGGCTCAAATCGGACACGATCAGTCGGTCTCGGGATTCTTCGTAGAGTACTTGCGTACGAAACACGGAGGCGCAGGCATCCCGGACATCAATGCGAAGCTTGTTCGCGTTTACACTTCGTCCAGATCGGCAGCGACATTTCAAGCCGCGTTCCAAACCGAGGTGGGCGAGTCCATCGACTCTGCGCAGGCTGCCTTCATCGCGTTCATGGGCACCGGAACGCGCACCACACGGTGGCGCGGAACTGTCTTCGAATAGGTTCCGCTCAAGCGAGCGGACATTCGCGAGGGTCGCTTGCGGGCCCGAGCGGACATTCGCGAGGGTCGCTTGCGGGCCCGAGCGGACATTCGCGAGGGTCGCTTGCGGGCCCGAGCGGACATGCCCGGGCATTGCGCTAGGTTACGCGAATGGACCGTGGCGGACTGGCTGATCTATTCGCGCGGATCGCGTTCGCTATCGAGGTAACTGGCAACGCGGCCGAGGACGCGAAGCTTTGGCAACGGGCTTCGCGCTCCGTTTGGCAGACCAAAGGTGATGTGATGGCGGCCTTCTCGCGCGGCGAGCCGGTCGAAGGAGTCGCTGGCGACGCGTATCAAACAGCGGTGGACGCGCTGGCGCTAAGGCCGATCCCAATTCTCGGACGCGTCGAAGCGAGCATCCCTCCCGGCATCTTCGACATCAAGCGCATCAAAGGCCTCGGTCCCGCGAAGATCCGCGCACTTTGGACGGAGCTGGGGATTACCACTTTGGGCGAGCTCGAACATGCGTGCCGAGAGAATCGGCTTGTCGCGCTCAAAGGCTTCGGGTTGAAGACTCAAGGGAACGTTCTGCTCGCCATAGACGAGCTGCGTAGCGCAGATGCGCTGCTTCTCCGAGACCGGGCAGCGAGCATTGCTCGCAACGCCGTCCAAACACTTGCGTCGCACGGCGTGCGTTCCGCGACCATCGGCGAGCTCGCTCGCGGGTTCGAGCTCGTCAGTGATCTGTCAATCCTCGTCGAAGCGCGGAGCGAAACTCCAGGTGCACTCGAGGCGATCAAGAGCACGGGCGTCCCACTTCACGCGCTCAGGATCGTGACCGCGCTCCCCGCGTCATTCGGCGTCGCGCATGTCCATGCGACCTCGAGCGCGGCACACTGGGCAGCGCTGAAGGCTCACGCCGAAAAAAGCGGACTGACGCTCACAGATGAGGAGCTCACTCGCGACGGAGCGACGGTGAGCGTACCGACCGAAGATGCGCTCTACGATCACCTCGCGCTCCTTACGACCCCTGCAGAACGCCGCGATGACGGAGTGCCCCTGGTGCTGCGAGGGCACGCCGAGCCAAAGCTGGTGACGCTTCGAGACCTGCGAGGCGCTCTTCACAATCACACCATCGCGAGCGATGGCACCGCGACTCTCGAGGAAATGCAGGCTGCCGCAGAAGAGTTCGGCCTCGAGTATTTGGGGATCTCGGAGCACAGCCAGAGCGCGTCCTATGCTGGCGGACTCTCGCCGCAGAGGCTTCTCGAGCAAGCTTCGATGATTTCAAACGCGAGCGGCTCGAAGTGCGCGCTCCTCTCCGGCGTCGAGAGCGACATTCGAGAGGACGGTACGCTCGACTACCCCGACGATGTGCTCGACCAGATCGATGTGTGTGTTGCCTCCGTGCATCAACGTCATCGACTCGCCTTCGATGCTTCGACGGCACGCATCGAGCGCGCGGCCGCGCATCCTCGCACCGACATCCTAGGGCACCCGACGGGACGTCTCTTACTCGGACGTCCAGAGAACGAGTTCGACGTCGTTCGTGTCTTGCTTGCCCTCAAGAAGAACGGAAGCGCGGTCGAGCTGAACGCGAGCCCTCACCGGTTGGATCTCGGAGTGACGAATCTTGGGCTGGCGCGCGAGATGGGCGTTCCCATTTCGATCGCTGCAGATGCGCACGCAACGTCCGAGCTCGCGTATCTCGAGCACGGGGTTGCCGTCGCGCGCCGAGCCGGGGTGCTCGTGGAGGAGGTCCTCAACGCACGCTCGCTGCTCGAGCTAAGAGCGTGGCTGATCGATCGACGTCGCGCCGCCGGAGAAACTTCGCGGTTGATTCCGCCCCCCATTCCGACGTAAACGCTCGCCATGAAAAAGTTGGTGAAGTGGGCTGCGATCGGAGTGGTCGCACTGCTTGCGCTCCTGGCGATCATTGTCGCGATCATGATCGTGATGTCCAAAGGACGCCTCAACCACGCGTTCAAAGTTGAGGGCGAAGACGTCGTCGTCCCAACGGACGCGGACTCAATTACCGAAGGCCAACGCCTTTTTGGAGCTCGCGGATGCGCGGAATGCCACAGCGCCGATGGTACGGGGCGAGTCATCGTCGACGCACCGCCCTTTCGATTCGAGGCGGCGAACATCACACTCGTCGCGAAGTCGTGGTCCACGAAAGATTTCGAACGAGCCATCCGGCATGGAGTATCGCCAGCGGGAAAAGCGTACGTGTTGATGCCGGGATGGGAGTACCACCCGATGCCAGACGCGGAGCTCGGGAAAATCATCGCGTACGTTCGGACGCTTGAGCCCAAGGGCGAGGTGCGCGCCCCGAGCGAGATCCGAACGATCGGACACATCCTTCATACGCTCCGGGCCGGAGAGCTCATTCAAGCGGAGGATGTCGTAGGCAAACAGCACGTACCCGCTACCCTCGGAACGCCCGCGTACGGGGAGTATCTCTCGCGCAGTTGTACCGGCTGCCACGGCCGAACGTTTTCTGGAGGTCCGATCCCTGGGGCACCTGAGTCCGAGCTCGGCCTGCCCGCGAACATCACACCCACCGGAATTGGAACGTGGACCGAAGCTGATTTTGCAACGTTGCTGAGGACCGGACGGCGGCCGAACGGGACGAGCGTGAACCCCAAGTTCATGCCCATCGGCGCGTTCAAGCACTTCACGGAGGTCGAGGTCCACGACCTGTACTCGTACTTGCACAGTATTCCGGGCAAGCCGACCGGGCAGCGCTAACAGAGCGACGAAACGAAGCTCAACGCGTTGCGGCATAAGCGCTGGGTCCGTTGACCCCGGGAAGCTCACCTGTCACGATTTTCAACAATGCGCGTCCGCTTGCTTTCTGGGGTCGTTTCTTCAATTGCGTGTTCTGTTTTGGTTGCGTGTGCTGGCGGAGGCACGACAGGAAACCGGGTCGATGCGAGCCTCCGGCGTGACACTGGAACGACGACCCGAGATGTACGCGGGCTAGACACGTCAGCGCAGACTCCGGATGTGTCGATGCAAGTGGTGGATGGAGCCACTACGCCCGATTCGAGCGTACCGCCCCCACTCTGCAACCAAGGCTCGAGCTGCACACTCACGCCGGCACTCTCATGTCGCGTCGGCACGACGCAATGCACGGGTGCTACTCCGTTCTGCCAACCCGCTCTCGCGGCTTCCGGTGCTAGTTGCGGAAGCGGAGGCACATGTGACAGCGCAGGCAATTGCTCGATGTGCATTGCGGGCGCCGCGTGCGCCACAGACAATTTTTGTTCGCCGGGAACCATCGATTGCGCGGGTGGTGGCGCCGGGCGATGTGTCGCGAATGTCGCGATGCGGCGTGCCGCGGGAACGTCCTGCGGAGTCGACAAGTTCTGCGATGCAAGCGGCGCGTGTATTGACTGCCGCGCAGGAATGGCGTGCAACACGTCGAACATGTGTGAAGTAGGAACGCTCGACTGCAGCACCGGAGCGGGGCGTTGCCAACGTAGCGGATTACAGCCTGCGGGAACCTCGTGCGGAACGGGCATGACTTGCAACGCAGCCGGAGCCTGCACGAGTTGCACAGCAGGCGGCGCGTGCACACC
>CAZWQH010000183.1:0-9393 GCA_964635815.1 uncultured Sandaracinaceae bacterium | reverse complement strand
ATGCTGCGCAGCGTCTCCAGCGGGTCGTTGCTCCGCTCGTCCGCGGTCTTCGCGGCATCGATGAACGCAGACGCACGCGATACAAGACCTGGAAACTCGTCGGGATACCACGTGCAGAGCTCCTTCCCTCGATTGAGAATCTTCAACGTTTGGATGTAGACCCGTTCTCCGTGTGAGGTCTGTCCCGTTGCCAATCGGGAAGATTCTGTAGAGAGATCCTCGGCGTTGAGAACGTGCACTCGCTCGTCATGAAACGAGGATTCCTTCACACGAAAGACGACGACGCGTCGCGTGTCGAAACGTTCGAGCGACGTGTACGGTCTCCTACGGGTCCAGCCTACGGTCCCAATGACGGCCACCGATCCGACGAGTGGCCAAAGAAACACAGGCACGAGAGTTCCCGTCAGCGTCGCGAACGTGCAGCCGAACAGCCCAGCGAACCCCATAATCGAGGCGATGGGTGCGATGTGAGCCTCCGTCACGGACAACACGCGATCGGCGGCGGACGTTTGCGAGCTTGCTTCTGGTGATTCCTCGGGCACGTCCGTGACTACTGCGTTTCGCCAACCTGTTGCAAGTCCGCGCGTGTCTGGTGACGTCCGAGTCGTTGGCGAGCGGGGGCTCGCAATGATACGTGTGTCCACTCATGCACCCCATCGAAACGAGAGCTCGTATGGCAGCGCGCGTGCTGCGTGCTCCGATCGGATGGCTCGCAACCGCTACGGGAACGGCCGTCCTCTGCGATGCGTGTGGTGCGCCGACGCGTCTGCAACAAAAGCGAACCATTCTTGGCGACGAGCTCGTCCGAGAATGGGGACTCTCCAAAGAGTGGGCCGCCCTCGTCGAGAAGCGGGAAGCGATCGTTTGCGCTCGCTGTGGAAGCTCCGGACGCGCGCGATTTCTAGCGCGCTCCATCGTGAAGTTGGCGGAGCGAGAGCTCGGCGTCATCAACGTCCCTGGTCTTCTCCAGTTGTGCGAAGCAAAACCCTTTCGTACTTGGCGCATCGCCGAGATCAATTCCGCGGGCCAGCTTCATCCGATCCTCGCGCATCATCCGCACGTCGCATACTCCGAGTATCAGAGCCGTTGGGCGGCGGTTCCGTCGGAGGACTTGAGCGCTCTTACTTACGCAGAAGGCTCGTTTGACCTCGTGATCACCTCCGAGGTACTCGAGCACGTTCCGGATGTTTCGCTCGCGTTCAAGGAGATCCTTCGAGTGCTTCGTCCCGGTGGCTTTCACCTCTTCACCGTTCCGCACGTCACCGGTCGACCGACTCGACAACGCGCTCGTATTCGAGACGGAAAGGTAGAGCATCTCTTCCCACCCACGTTTCACGGCGCGGGTCAGTCCGACATGCTCGTCTTTTGCGAGCCAGGAGATGACTTCGCGGATATTTGCAGTGCTGCGGGTTTCAACGTCTCGATCGAGAGCGATCCGATCAACCCCGCGATCGCCACGTTCGTGACTCAGCGACCGCGTTGAGCGGCAACTGTTTGACCGTCAATCCACGAAGCCTTGCAAGAACCACTGCCGCTTCAAAGCGTCGTAGAACAACCATAGGATTTCGCCGCCATTCGTTTCGACGAAATAATAATCTCTCTCCACTGCTGGTTCGCCGTTCCCGCGTGCCCACCAACCACCGCTCACTCGATAGGGGCCGCGCTTTCGAAGCAAAACATTTTCTGCAGGCACGGAAGACTTCGTCGCTCGATCTGCCAACTCTCGATTCAGAGGTGATGTCCGGTAGTAAGGCGAATCGCGAAGAACTCGTTTTAGATGTCGCTGCGCATGCACGTCCGAGCGACCAACCGATAACGTTCTTCCTCGGTCAGATTCCAATCGAGCTTCGGCGGCTCCCTCCACCCTCATGACACTGAGCATCTTGTGCGGATCGATGGTCGAGATGTCGAAGGGGACGGGTTTCTTCAGCAGGCGACGAATCAAACGAGTCTCTGAAGAGCTCGCTTTTGCGCGCTTTGGAGGAAGCACATCGTTCACCGGGGCCCACTCCAGGTTGGCTTCCGGAAGATGAGCTTCGCGCAGAACAGCGCGTGTAACTGCTTTAGCTCCGATGGCTGCGCGCACACGAGCCAATCCTTCTGCGGCGTTGCGATATCGATGCAGATCCGGTGCTCCAAGCGAACCCGTTTGTGCGATGCCAAGCTGTTCGCGAGGTGCACTCTGCGTGTGGAGTACGAGTCGTATTTCTTCGAAACGACGAGCTGTGTTCGTGGTCTCGAGGCCGCGGGCGCTCCGCTCTGTGGTCATGAGCTCGAAGCTCCGATCAGGAACAGTCCATTTCAACCGAACCAGATCGATCAACATATTCAGATCGTTGGTGGGACGTGCCGGTTCTAGAGACAACGAGGTCTTTATCCGTGCTGTGTCTTCGAGCTCGATGTCGAGCTGCGTACACAGCTCGTCGTGCTCTTTCATTCTGGCAATCACAGGCTGCAGCGCGGACTTAACACCGAAGAGCAATCGCGTCTGATCGTCGTCGGGTGGTTCGATCTCGAGCACGAGTCTGCATGGCTCTTTCCATGTCGTAGTCTGAACAGGCATGGCGGCTCGCCCGCAAAGACGCTCATAAATGTTTGCGACAGCTTCACCAAAGCGAGTGGTCAGAGCATCGCGAGATAGCTTCTGTAAATCTC
Organism: uncultured Sandaracinaceae bacterium; assembly: GCA_964635815.1. Taxonomy (GTDB): domain Bacteria; phylum Myxococcota_A; class Polyangia; order Polyangiales; family JADJQN01; genus CAZWQH01. The sequence continues at coordinate 6,738 of CAZWQH010000183.1, read as the reverse complement.
CAACCGTTTTGATTTCGAGCTGTCCGAGTGCTTCGAAGATCTTGTGCTGTGTCATCGAAGACAGATTCTTCGAACCGATGTCGTTTTCGAAGTGGATGCGATCCAGCGGCACGTTCGCTACGGCTTGAATCTCCGCTTCTTCACTCGCCAGAATGGTTTCTGTCGGACGCCAATCGCCAAGTGCGATCGCACGAGCGCGATTTCGATCGAAGCCAACCACTATGCGAGCAGAAAATCCGCGGCCCGTGAGATAGGCCCTTACGGCTTTTGCCCAAGCATGGATGTCTCCATAGATCGTGCGGAGACCACTGGGATCTAGAAAAAAGACTCCGTGCTTTCGGACCTCGCTCGTTTCCTTTTCCACTCGAGGTGAAAAAGAAGAGAGAGACAAAAGCAGGTCTTCGACCTCTCTTTCCACACGCTCGGAGGGATATGTGAAAGCGCGAAGTGTCATCGACATGGGAACCAATGCGCGTGCCTGATTGAGTCGCATTCCCACACGTAGCCCGATCCGCTCTGCGGTGCGATTGAGGTGTTGAATCTCGGCTGTAGCCTTGTCCTCGCCAATGATCACGATGGGCGCATTACGCGAAGAGGGATTGTCTCGAAGCGCGAGTTGAAGAGGTAGATGCGATATGGACACACATGCAATCGTTGCAGCTCGTGTGACCTTGGCAGGGCCTGTGACCTTGGCAGAGCTCTTTGCTTCTCCGTTACGTCGAACGTTTGTTGCCCTCGGTCCTCCCTCGGCCGCTCCTCCTTGGGCACTAGCGGGAAGCTCCGCGAATGACGTCTGCTCTGCAAACAGTGATCGTTGTGCTTGCGACATATGAGTTAGACGTAACGAGACTGTTCATCTGACAAGTGCGTGTTGATTAAGCGCCGCGAGGATGCCGAAAAGGAGAGGCCTTCATCTGTGAAAAGTTACCAAGCACCTCGGGCATCTTGTTTCGCAGGATGTGGTGCTCCACTAGAGCGAGATCTCCGCTTCCTCCGTGTGATGTCCGAACCGGCTCGATGCGCACACTGATCAGACTGCTCAGCGAGCTCGAATCCGCGGCTTGATCCGAGATGAGAATCAGATTGTTCTGATGCTTGCGCACGTGTGTGAGTAGTCGTTGCATTACACGATCGACTCGCTGGCTCGCTTGCAACGCGCCTTTCCGCTGAACGCGCGAAATCTGCGGCATCGAATCCGTACAATCGACGACGACCAAACCAAAACCTCCCGAGCCAAGAACGAGCTCCGCGACTCGTGCGAGCGACAGCAAATCGACTGATGCTGGCCCAGGGCGTGAAGACCCAGAGCGTAAAGACGTCGCAGGCGTTGACGCGGGCACGTGAATCACAGTCAGCGTCGAAAGCTCGACTCCCGCCTCCGCGAGATCAGGAGGAAAGAGCGTTCCTCCTTCTGGTTGGATCCAAACCACCGGGCTCTTCTCTTGCACCGCTAAGACCAAACGGACGGCAGTCGTGAACCGCGCCGAGCGAGCCGCACCTGAAAGCTCGATGATGCGACCCGGTTGAAGAATGGACTCCAGCGGGACGAGGGTCGCTTGCGGACCCGAGCCCAGAGACGCTGCGAGGACTGCGGACGCCGGCGCCGAGGTCATGGGTCAATGTGCCTGAACATATGAGCAGCGTCAAGGATTTGGCCAGGCTACTGCCGTTGTGCTGACCGCCTACGTACTTATCTGCACGCCTATGACCCGTTTGCCCTGGTCCATCCGGATGCACAGCCAACATATGCCTGCAGTTCCCTCCGAAAACCTCGAGGCATGACGGCTGCAACAGACAGAACGTCTTTCTTCCTTAGCTTCTGATTTCCCCGCCCATTCCCTAGTGACCTCGCGAATACGCCTTTGCTCCCCTCCGCGATTCCTGCAATAAAGCCGCTCGCTTGCCTTTAGCGCGCATTCCTCATCTAATCGCTCTCGCAGGATACGTGGCTCCGGGTTGCCGGAGCCGGTCGTAGGCCTTGGCCAGCACCAAGCTGCACTACGATTACAGGGATCAAAAGGCCGATGGCCGAACAGCGATATCGCGTAATTGAGCGTCTCGAAGCGGGCGGCATGGCCGAAGTGTTCCTCGGCGAGTCCGTTGGCGCCGAGGGCTTCAAAAAGCGCGTCGCGATCAAACGCGTTCTTCCTCATCTTGCACAGAACAAGCGCTTCATCTCGATGTTCCTCGATGAGGCGCGTCTTGGCGCGAAACTGAACCACGCGAACATCGTCACCGTCTTCGACATCGGTGCGGCGGACAACACGTACTTCCTCGTCATGGAGTTCGTGGACGGCGCGAACCTCAAGGCGATGGTCGAAAACATCCGTCGAGCGGGGCAAACGTTCCCGCCGAAGGAAGCGATCTACATTGCGATGGAGGCGTGCCGCGGACTCTCGTACGCGCACGAGCTTGCCGATGACGACGGCAATGCCCTCAACATCGTTCATCGGGACGTGTCGCCGCCGAACATCATGGTGACGAAGCGCGGCGAAGTGAAAATGACCGACTTCGGTCTCGCCAAAGCAACGACACAGCTCGAGAAGACCGACCCCGGAGTCGTCAAAGGCAAGTTCAGCTACCTGGCGCCCGAAGCGGCCTATGGCCGAGACGTCGATCAGCGTGCAGACGTGTTTGCCATGGGGATCGTCCTTTGGGAGATGCTCGCCGGTCGCAGGCTCTTTCTAGGCGAGACCGACTATCAGACCGTGAAGCTCGTTCAAGAAGCGCGCATCCCGAGCTTGCGTGCCTCGAATCCCGACTTCGACGAGGAGTTGGAAGAGGTCCTCGGCAAGGCGCTCGCGAGAGAGCCGTCTCAACGCTACTCGTCCGCGCGAGACTTTGGTGACGCACTCGCAGGTTACCTCTTCTCGAAGAAGCTGAAGGTCACGTCGTACGACATCGCCAACTTGGTTTCGCACTACATCCCAGCGCGAAAACCCAAGCCCAAGGATGCGTCGATCATCGACCGTCTCATCCAAGAAGAGCTACTTCGTTTCACGTCCATCGACGACCTCGCGGACCCGTTGAATCCGGTCGCGTCCCCGAGCCCCGACGATGCAGAAGGTGCGCGTCCGCTCGACATCGGGGCATTCGAGAATCCGCAGGACTGGTTTGCCGACGAAGAGATCCGAGGCTCCGCAGAACGCATTTCCGCGCGTGCCGCGAAAGCCGCCTCTGCGCATCAAGACTTGCGTGTCCCGGAGCCCGACACGAATCCGGACCTCGCGAGCACTCTCGAAGAAGACTCACGCAAGATCCGCATCAGTGATTTTCCGTCGAGCGCAGAACGGCGTCTGCCGCGTCTTTCGGGTCCGGCGGCCGAGGACCAACTCGGCGCGCCACAACCGCCACCACCACCGCCCGAGAAGAAAAGCAACGCAGGGCTTTGGATTGCGATCGTCACGGTCGTGCTCGCGGGCGGAGCGGCTGCTGCTTACTTCGGCGGCTTGATTCCGCATTGAGTATGCGAGTCGCGGTGGTGTTCGCGATCGGACTTGGAGTTCATTTGAGCGGGTGTGGGCGAGTCCGGTACGCCTCCCGCGTTGGCGACGCATCGCTCGACGTGGTCGGGGACTCTCAATCCCTGGATTCGAGCGCGGGTCGTGGAGGCGCCGACGTCATGCCCGAGGCATTCGTGCCGTTCGATGTGGCGGAGGACCGGAAGCTCGACGCGATGGCCCCGCAGCTCGACGCGGTGGCAGACGTCGAACGAGGTGAGGCCTCGACGCGCGATGGGGCAACGGAGGCAACGATCGACGCCACGGTCGACTCCATGCCTGGAGACGCGAACATGAGCCGTGGGGCGAGTGTTGATGCGCCGCAGGACTCGGCTGTGCCAAACGACTACGTCGACGCGTCCACGCCGGTATGCATGGACCCTGTTTTGCGTGAGGAGGTCAGCGACGATGCTCTTACGAACGCGATCCAGGCGGCGGTGGGAGGCGCGAAGCAACTACGTGGATCGGTGCGTCTCTTCGTATTCTCCCAATGCGGCGCCACGGATGTGTACACGCAAGCCGATGTCATGTTCGAAGCTCTCGCAGACGATACGTTGCGCGGCTTTTGCGCATCTACGTCCGACGACGATCCCGCACCGACGACCATGCCTGTGGGGTTCCCGTTCTCCGACACCCTCGTGGAATCCGCGCTCCGCGCTTGGGGCGGGAGCGACCCGATCTTTGAAGAATGCGTCGTGATGACGGAACCGTGCGCGGGGTGTTCCGCGTACCTCTACCTCACGATTGCCGCCTTTCCGGACGGGAGGCTTGCAGTTCTCGAAGGTCGCTTCGCGCAGATCTAGGTTCGCGGATCCCACGGTTCATCGTGGTCTATTTGGCTCAGCGGCAACTCAAGCGCGTCCTGCTCTTCGCGTGTGTGTGCCTGCGCGATGGAAAGGAGCTACTCGATACGCCAATGCCCCTCATGCCTCAACGAGTTTCTGGACTGCTTGCGAGCCGAAAACGGAACAAACTTTCGCTGATCTCGTTTCCGTTTGCAGTCGCGGTGGTGTTGGCGGTCACCGCGTACACGCCGGCTGCCGAAGCCCAGAGGTTTGTCGTTTTTGGCGGTGGCAAAACTGCGACGAAGATCGCCGACATCGAAGGGACGAACGACGTCTCGGTTGGATACGCGTACGAGTACTTTTCGCTCTTCTTTCTGGACGTATAGACGGGGGGAGGTCGCGTCGTACTTCTCGAGAATAATGCGCGCGGAGGATACTGGGATCCCCCCGATCAGACGTTCGCCACACTCGTGAAAAAGCCGCGCGCTGAGTTCCGTCCGCCATTGCGATATCGGTTTCCGCTGGGGTTGCTCGCGCTTTTGGGCGCCTGCGCATGGTTCGTGTTTCGCACGTATCGAAACTGGAAAGACCTCGGCGTCTGATCGGCATCTCTCTTCGATGCTGCGACGACGCGCTCGCTCCGCTCTCAGAAACCAAATGCCATGCCATAAAAAGGTCGTGACCTTTTTATGGTATGTGTAACATTCGCGCGTGCGCTACTTGCAACGTGAGGCAGAAGAGATCTTGTCAGCCGGCAAGAAAATGGTCTTTATTGCCGGACCCCGACAAGTCGGAAAAACGACATTTGCGCGGTCATTTCTTCGCGGAGACGTTGGCTACTTCAACTGGGACGTCGACTCCCACCGGCTGAAGCTCCTGCGCGAGCGCGACGGTTTTTACCGAGGTCTGACGCGCAACCATAGCGACGCTCGGATCCGTGTCGTCCTCGACGAGATCCACAAGTATCCCCGTTGGAAGCGCTTCCTCAAGGGCGTCTACGACATCGGCAAGGAAGACCTCGAGATCTTGATTACGGGAAGCGGCCGTCTCGATATCTATCAACGTGGAGGGGACTCCCTATTTGGACGCTACGCGTTGTTTCGGTTGGCCCCATTCACGGTCGGCGAACTGCTATCGGCAGGGACGCAAACGGTTGAGGAGCCGGACGTTTGGATTCACTCCGTCCTCGAACGCCGTGAGTCTAGGGGTCGCGAAGAAGCGCTGACGCATCTCGAGGAGTGGACCGGCTTCCCGGAACCCCTCTTTGCACGCAGCCGTCGGACGCTTGTTCGTTGGCGCAGAGCGCGACGCGAGCTCGTTTTTCGGGAAGATCTTCGAGACCTGACCCGCATTCGCGAACTCGGCATGGTTGAGCAAATGACGTCTCTCCTACCTGCGCGGGTCGGCAGCCCGCTCTCCGTGAACTCGCTTCGCGAAGATGTCGGCGCGGCGTACACGACAGTGCAAGGTTGGCTCCAAGCACTCGAGCGCCTCTACTATCATTTCGAGATCCGCCCGTACGCGGCTCGCATGGCGAGGGCACTTCGGCGCGAAGGAAAAATCTTTCTCTACGATCCGACAGAGATCCTCGAACCGGGTCCTCGGTTCGAGAACGTAGTCGCACTGCATCTGCGAAAGGTTGTCGATGCGTGGACCGACTCGGGCTACGGCGACTTCTCGCTTCACTACGTACGCGACAAAGAGAAACGCGAATCAGATTTCCTCATCGTCCGGGACAAACGCCCTTGGCTTCTCTTCGAATGCAAGCTGACGGGTTCCACTGTGGATCCGTCGCTACGCTACTTTTCAGAGCGCCTCCGACCCCAAGCGTCGATACAGATTGTGCGAAGCCTCCCTGGCACTCGTCGCGAACGCGGAAACATCTGGCTGGTGCCGGCCGCCCAGTTCTTGTCGAATTGTTGAGTTCTGTAGGGTCCAGTCGTGGTTGAGCAACACGAGACATCCTCAGAGCCCACGATTCATCGGCTGCCCACCTGGCTCAGCGCCAACTCGATTGCGTCGTTCTCGTCTGGCGACCGTGTATGCGGTATCGCGGAGATCAGGAGCATCGCGGCGTCGTTCGACGACAACGCGTCCACAATACGGGCAGCGTCACGGAGATACGATTCCCAGTGTGGCGACGAAGGACGGCGACCTTCCCATCGAATCCCGTTGATCGTTTCAGCGAGATGAAGCGCGCGCGGTAAGTCCTGGGCCCCGGTCAACGGAGACAGCCAGCGCGCCAAAGCAGGCATGTAGTCCGCGCCCGCGCTCACCAGTGTGATCAGCGCGTCCTCCGCACGGCGCTTGGTCCACTTCCAGTCCCAAGGACCGTTTTGGTTAGTGACGAAAGTGATCCACGCATCGAAGAATGCTTTCGCCACATTTCCTTCTTCTCGTGGCCACTCGTTCTGCCAATCGACCTCGCCCATTCTCCTCAGCGAGATGCCTCC
>CAZWQH010000182.1:0-9407 GCA_964635815.1 uncultured Sandaracinaceae bacterium | reverse complement strand
GGTCGAACTCGGCACCGGCGAGATCGAAACCGACAACGCCTCGATTCTTGTAAGCGACGGCGAGCTGAGCCATCTCGAGCGACGACTCCGGCGAGATGTTGCGGATTCCGCAGACGATGACATTCGCCTCGATGCCGTGGTCCTTTTGGGCCTGGCGGAGGCCGGCAACGACGGCCTCGACAACCGCCGTGAGCCGAAGGCCTCGCCGCGTGTGGAGCATGGGCGCATACCGAACTTCCATGTACCGAACGTTCTCTTTGGCCGCGTCCTCTGCGAGTTCGTGCGCGATCCGGAAGAGCGAATCCTCCGATTGCATCACTCGCAGCGTCGTATCGAAGGCTTTCAGGTATTCGACTAGTGAGCCGGTGTTCTCCCCGCAGTGCATCGCCTTGCGCAGGCCCTCGGCGTTGTCGGATGGAAGCTTGATGCCTTCGCGCTCGGCGAGCTCGAGAATCGTGGTCAGTCTCAGCGACCCATCTAGGTGGACGTGCAGGTCACACTTGGGCAGTTGTTCGAAGAACGTGAGTGAGGACGACATGTCGATATATAACCCACGCCCCCTCGAATTAGAAGGGAGGAAGCCAGGCAGGGTCGCCAAAACCAGTCAGTCGACAACTTCGACGCGGTGATACGACAACTGCCCCGTAGCGGTGTCGATCAGGGCCACGTGCGCCGTAGTCGAATCGATGGCGAAGTCCCCGACATCCGCGTTAGGCCACGAAGCGGCGACGAAGCCAGCTTCTGCGCGCGCACTCTCGAGCGAGAGCGTTGCCGTACGCGCAGCAAATCCAAGTACGATGGGACTCCGCCGGACGGATGAAAGGACGAACCCGTCGCTCGCGGGCACAGGCATGGGAATTGTCGCCCAAGCCAACCCATCGAACGCCGTCATCCGCGCGCCGTCGACCGTGATGAACCCAATGACCGGCTGGTCTGCAACAAGTGCTATCCGTGCGTGACGAGCACCTACAAGCTCGGGGGTAATGAGCTCGTTTGCCCAACCGATGCGCGTCCGCAGCGCGCGACGAAGGCTGCCGTCAGAGGAGACGTAGCCGAGGTGCGCAAGCTGATTGGAATCGATTGTGCCGTCGAAATCCGTGAGCGCGATTGTGGGGATGAAAGTTCCGGAAACCGTTGCGCGGTTTACGGTAAAGAGTGCAACGCCTGAACCCGCAGCGTTGGAACCAGAAACGAACACGGCATCACCCAGAGCTTCGCGGACAACGCGAAGGCGACTCGGACGACCAAGCGATTGTTCCGCGGTGGTTAGCTCGCGCGCGATGAATGCGGAGCCATCCCACTCGCGTTGATGGACATGACCGTCATCCGTCGCGAAATACACGGTTAGCGGGATGCTATCCATGCCGACAGCATCCCGCAGAGCCGCATCGTAGGCGGCCAGCGCGGAAGGCCCAGCGTCGCCAACGGGCACGGCGGCAGGGACCGGCGTTCCCACCCAACTTGCTCCTTGGCGCGAATACCACAGCAACGAACCTGCGCGGTCTTGGACGATGAAGTGCGGCTGGCCGGTTCCGCTGAGCACGACTGCTACGCGAGCGACGCCCTCTGCGACATTCCCAGTCGGCGGAAGCGTGTCAGCATCGCGACGACAGGCTCCGGACCGTGTGAGCGTGAAGCCGGTTTCGCAACGCGCGCCGCAGCCCGTTTCGGAGCAGGTCGCCACTCCGTGACTGACGGCGGGACACGGCTCGCATCGAGCCAGGCATGTGGCGACTGCGATGTTCGACACGCAGGTGGCGCCGCAGCGATGTGTTCCTTCGATGCACGACGCGGGGTCGAACGAGGAATCGAGTCGCGCGGCATCACGGGCGTCCGCGCTGCTGACATCGCGCACAGGCGCGTCTCGCGTGTCTTCGAGACGCACGTCGATCGTCACCGCTCGCTCCACAGGGGCATCGAATCCGCTCTGCGTATCGCGAGCGATTGCATCGAACGCAACGGCCGCATCGAGCTCGACCGGTCCCGTTGTTTGGCGCGCACACGCAGATGCGATCAGGCCCGCACTAGCGAGAAGGAAGAGCCGCCCTGCAGCGAAAACCGTTGCCCAGCGGTCATGCATCATATTGCTATGATTCGACTTTAAGTTTGATGCGACAAACAACTGTCGTGCGTTGGCTCACGTGGCCGGGCGAGGGAGCGTTACGCGCGTGGGTCGGACGGATCCAGAAACTCACCGTCCATCCACACGCCTTTTTGGATCACCGCGAGCTGAATCGTAGCAACGTTCCCGACCGCTTTGAATCGGTGGCCGGTACCTGGGGCCATGTCGATTTGTTCTCCCGCTACGTGGATCACACCGTCGTCGTCCTCGAATGCGCCCTGCAACACGATGACGGTCTCGTCGCCTTCATGCTTGTGCTCCGGAAACTCCGTTCCCGCATCGATGAGCACGAACCCTGTAATGGCGTCCGCAACGGCGGGCCCTCCGCTGAAGTGGAGCAAACGAACGCCATCGCGAGGTCCTGCAGCCCAAGCGCTGGGATCGTCGATGGAAGCGAGCAGCGCACGCGCGCGCGTCAAATCGACGTCGACTGCTTTTGCGAGCGCAGCTTCGAAGGCAACGAATCGATGCGTTCGCGCTACGGATGCGAGGATGCGCTCCCAGAGAGGCCCTTCCGCAGGCGTTCTTGCGCTTGGGCCGACGACCATGTCGTGGAGCGAGTCGTACCCGCCCGACTCGGTCGAGAGAACGCGGAGCGTCTCGTCGTCGTGACCGCTCTGGGCGACACGTGACACGGACTTTCCGGCGCGAAGCGACTTGGGAAGTGTCATGTGAGCAACCGGGCATTCTTGGGAACCGAAACGGCGCTGTTCGCGGCTTCCTTGAGCTCGTTGCGCAGGGCGGCGAATGCCGCAGCCGTCCTGGACTTCACCGTGCCCACCGGAACTTGCAAGCGCTCGGAAATCTCCGACGAAGACAAGCCTTCGAAGTACGCCAGCTCGACGACGGCGCGCTGCGGCTCGGCCAGAGCATCGAGCGCAATCCGAACTCTCGCCGCGTCCATACGCGCCTCGGGTTCGTTTCGCTCTGGCTCTGCGGGCAACATGTCCATCTCTTGCCGATACTCCGTCCGCGCCCGCCCGAGGGAACGAACACGATCCAATGCGCGCGAACGCGCCAACATGGATACGTACGAACCGACCGAGCCACGGGATCGATCAAAAAGTGTGCTGCGTTGCCAAAGCTCGAGAAACACGTCGTGGACCACTTCCTCGGCGTCCGAAACGCTACGTAGGATGCGTAGTGCAATGACCTGCGCGCGCCTACAATGCCGCACGTACAGCTCGCCGAGCGCCGCGCGTTCTCCCGCCGCGAGCCTCTCCATCAGATCGGCGTCGCTCGCTTCGACCATTCCTGACCGATACTGAACATCGCCCAGGAGGTTCGCAATGGCATTCTGCTGCGAGTTCGGGTCCATTGCGCTATGGCGTGCCGATGGAAGAGATTCTCAAAGCGGCCAAGAAGCTGCGCAAAGAGCTCGACCCCCTCACCTTCGCGAAACCCGTCGCCCACGTATACCAACCGCTCCACTACGCGTGGGCAGCGCACGAGGCCTACGTGAGCCAGTACGCGAGGTCGGGTGCGACCCTGCTGGTGGGCATGAACCCTGGACCCTTCGGCATGATGCAGACCGGCGTTCCGTTTGGGGAGGTCTCCATGGTCAAGGATTGGCTGAGCATCAAAGCCAAGATCGCCAAGCCCAAAACGGAGCACCCAAAGCGCCCCATCCTCGGGTTCGAAACGACCCGCAGTGAAGTGAGCGGAGCCCGGCTTTGGGGCTGGGTGCGCGACCGATTCAAAGAGCCCGATGCGTTCTTCGACCGCTTCTTCGTCTACAACTACTGCCCGCTCGCGTTTCTTGGGGAGACGGGTGCGAACATCACGCCTGACAAGCTTTCTCGGAAAGAACGCGACGCGATCGAATCTGCCTGCGACGCTGCGCTGCTTCGCGTGGCAAAGGCGCTGGACGCGCCTCGTGTGATAGGGGTTGGCGCATACGCGAAAGACGTCATCGATCGCGCGCTCGAGCCGCTTCCAGCGCTACGCGGGCGCATCACGCATCCGAGCCCCGCGAGCCCTCGCGCAAATTCAGGATGGGCGCGAATCATCGAAGAAGAGCTCACTGCGATGGGTATCGAGCTGCCCCCCTAGTACGGCGCTCAGAGGCCGACGCGCGGTCGGTGTCGCCACGCGAGTGAGGTCGCGGATATGCGTCGGACAAGAGTGTTGTCCGACATGCGAAATACGAAACTATCTTCGGCTCCGCGAACAAGGAGGTTCTCGCCATTGGCGCTGAACGACAGCTCCTGCACCGCAGCGCTTGGCCAAGGAACCAACGTCCACTTGGGTGCGCCTTGCGTCGGGGTGACGTACAACGAGGCTTGCAATCGGGGTGGCGCAGCGAGCATTGCAAAGTAGTTCCCCGCGGGAGAAGCCGCAAAGAACGAAGGGTGCGCGCGGACGTTTTCAGCGAGTGCGACGGGCCGCGATTCGCCAGTGCGCAGGTGGACGAGCTCGAACCGGCTCGCATCCCCGTTTGCTCCGAGGACCCAATCGCGTCGGTCTGTAGAGACCGGTGCAAATCCCGACGTGGGGAGGAATCCGCGCCGCCCGAAGACCTCCTCCACCGCGATGAGCCCGAACAACGGGTTTTGAACGACGACGTCCCCGCTCCGCGCGAGCCACGTCCGTGTCCTCATTGCGCCGTCGCGAGGTGCCCCGGAGTGCGTGTGCCCGGACGGCAGGCCGTACCAGTTGAAAACGTGCTCCGGCGTTGGTGCGCAGAGCGTTCCGCGCAAGCCGCATCCATCGGGAAATGGCTCGATCGTCTCGCAAGAGGTCGTTTCGAGGCGTCGCACGGCTTCTGGTGAATCCGCACGCGCCGCGATCAGCCAAGTGCTGGTCGCGAGCGGGTGCGGGAGGCGGTCGCAGAAGGCGCAGTCGAGATCGACACACATCACTACTGCGTGCGATCCGGTACCCAGCCAAGAAACCTCTGCGATGATCGCTCGGTTTGGGCCCGGTGTTTCTCCGAGGCGTAAACAGAGATCCGTCGGGCTTAGCCGCGCGAGCGCGACCAGTGGATTCCACGTGTCGCCGGTGTCGACATCGATCATTCGCCAAGCTCGACCGCCACCTACTCCCAAAGCGATTCCGACGTTGATATCGAGCAGGTGGCGTCCCGTAGGACTGGCGGCCGCGGAACGCATCGCCTCGACCGTCACGCTGCTCCCAAGCGCACGCCTTACGCCCGTCAGGCTGTCCATGACCTCTGCGAAACCGGCGTTGCCGGCAATAAGCAGCTCGGTGTCGGGCGCGGACGTTTGTTGAACACACGTTGTTGAAGCCGGCCCTGCGTCCTGTGAGCCACCACCTGCGGCGTCACCCAAGCTGGCCCGAACGTGGCTGCGCGAGCATCCGGTCAGCACGAAAACCAAACAGACGAGTAACCGTTTCATGGGAGCCTCACGTGGGTTTCATCCACTCGAACAGCATGTAGTGCTCGTCCGTCATTCCGATCTTCCGATAGACCTGCTGCGCGCTTTTGTTTCGGCGATCGACATACAGCCGCAAACCTCCGATGCCCGTGTCCGCGAGCGCGAGCGCTTTCACGTGATCGAACATCGCGCGGAATACACCGGCCCCGCGCATCGATGGATGGACATAGACGCTTTGAAACCACCAGACGTTCCGAGCTCGCCAGTCGCTCCATTCGAACGTAATGAGAGCGCAGCCAACGCGTCGCGACCCGTCGTCCGCGGTGTCTGCGACCGCGATCCAATAGTGGCCGAGTGTGGGGTTCTCCAGCACGGCCGTCACCCCGCGAGCGACCACGGACCGGTCCAAAACCAGCTCCTCGGATTCCTGTGCCATCGCGACCTGGAAATCGACGATCGCTTGAACGTCCGCGAGCTCGGCGAGACGGATGCGAATCGCGCTAGACATGTCGGCCAACCTGGCACGTGGCCCAAGTAGTGGCCACTAGCCGAAGCTTCGCCAACCGGGCCTGAGGGCGCGCCACCGCGCAGCCAATGAAAATGCGCGCTTTTGCCGCGGTGTAGAGCTGCCGCGCCGCTGGATCCATCCTTGCACTCCCGGCGGCATGAACTCTGTCATTCAACAATTGCTATGTTCCCGAGCTGCAAGCACTCGGGGAATCGTCATGTGCCTCTTGGCACTCGCCGCTCCGGCACTGGTCGGATGCGCCGCCGAAACGAGCGTGCCCGCCGAAGAAGGCGCCTCCAAGGAGACTGGCAACAACCCCTCGGACTCGAGCGTCGTCGCGACGTTCCGTGACTTCGACTTCGACGCGTCCCTCGTTGCGGACTTCGTCGGTCGCGAGCGCGAGACGATCGAAGACCAGCTCCTCTACACGGTGGGTCAGCTCAACGCAGACAACTCCTCAGGGCGTATCGACACCGCCGCCATCACGAACATCGTTCGCACGACTGAGAACGGTCGCACACGGCTCTCGTACCACGCAAAGCTTCGAGTAGCCTGGGGCAAGAAGAACTCGATCCCGGCGACGTACGAGCTCATCCTTCCGGTCGACATCAGCAAGCAGTCGGCGTTCGCATCGAAGTACGGACACACGTGTGTCGACTTCGGAGCACACGACGTCGACGAAGGCTCGATGTTCTACTACTTCCGTCCGAAGCAGAGCGGATGCTCGATCGACGCGGCCGACATCATTCGCGTTCAGGCCACACTTTCGCCGTCTCCTTCCGAGACCACCGGGAAGTACCCTGAGTACAACAAGGTCTGGGAAGACAACACGCTCCGCGTAGTTGCAGTCTTCGGCAAGAACGAAGCGTTCACGACGACGAATGACGTCGGCATCAGCGCATACAACTCGTTCGTTGCTGCTGTGAAGAGCCGCCTCACGAACCCAACCACGGTTCCCGCGAACATCGGACCGAACCCAGGCGTTGCGAACCCGGACGTCACCTACACCGCGAGCATCGGCGAAGGTAAGTCGATCATCGTGAATGCGTTCCTCGTGGACAGTATCCAACAGGGCGGCGCGGCATTCGAAGCGCGCTACGCGGCGGTTACCCCGAAAGCCGATTTCATCATCTACAACGGGCACGCAGGTCTGGGTGCGAATGTTCGCGCACTTGCCCGCATGGGTCGCTGGGAGAAGGGTCAGTACTCGATCGTCTTCATCAACGGCTGTGACACCTACGCCTACGTCGACTCGTTCCTCAACGACGAGCGCGCGCGTGTGAACCCGGAAGACCCCACGGGCACCAAGCACCTCGACATCGTGATGAACGCGATGCCCGCGTTCTTCAGCGAGCTCAAGGACACCACCTTGGCCCTGGTCGATGCACTGCTCGACTACAAGCAACCCCGCAACTACCAGCGCATCTTCCGCGATATCGATTCGTCGCAGGTCGTGCTCGTCTCTGGTGAGGAAGACAACACGTTCGTTCCGGGCGATGCGCCTCCTCCTCCGCCTGATGGCACTTGGACTGGCCTCGAGCGGGTTGGCAACCTCGCAAAGGGTGGCTCGTTCAAGGTCGAAACACCGACGCTGAAAGCCGGCGACTACACGTTCACGCTCAGCGGAACGGGCGACGCCGACCTCTACGTTCGCATCGGTCAAGCACCGACCGCGACCGTCTACGACTGCCGCCCGTACGCGAGCAACTCGAACGAGACCTGCCAGATCACCTTGCCGCGCGACGCAGTCGTCCACGTCATGATCGATGGCTATACTGCGTCGACGTACAAGCTCGTCGCATCGCAGAAGCCTGTGGGCTGAGTCTCGCGGTATTCCCGTTCGGGGTCCGCAACCGACCCCGAAACCCAGCCCAATAAGCTGACTCCCGGTCTGTAAGGACTGGACCCATCAGCAAGAACCGTTCAGGATCCAACCGCCCGCGCGCCCAAAAGGCCGTGGGCGGAGGAGCGTTTGGATGTCTTGCTTGCCCGTCAGAACTTTTCGCGAACGAGCTTTTCTCTCCGCTGACCTGATTCCGGTCCTCATCCTGGCGGCGCTACTCGGTGCCTGCTCGGACCGAAAGACCGTCACGCCAGTAGGCGGAGACGATGCAGGTGACGTCGCGAGCACGGACGTCCGTCCGCTTGGTGACGCGACGCTCGCAATCGATGCACGAGACGCGACGGCGTCCACCGACGGTCCGCGTCCCGACGTCACGACTACAGACGTCGTGCGTACCGATGTACCAAGGACCGGCGACGGTTCGACCGGTGCCGACGTCCGCGACTCTGCGGTTGCTCCTGTCGACACAGGACCTCCCGTACCGATGTGGCCGTTCGTCGTCGAGGCAAGCACGGGCTCGTACATCCGAGGACTGGCTAGCGATGGTACGTACGTGTACTTCGTCGGGAACTTCGCAGGCGACCTTCCGATCGACGGAAGAACCTTCAGCGGCAACACCAATCTTCTCGCGGGCGCGCTCGACGTAAACGGCGCGCGCCGTTGGCTGAAACCCTATCTGCCTCCCATCGTTCCTTCGCCGGGATCGGGCCGAGAAGACGGTTCTCACGAGGGCATCGCCGTCGCGATGGCGTCCGACAATCAAACGCTGCATTTGATCACCACCGCGACCGGGCGCCTGCTCTTCGGCGACGCGGGAACGATCGGTACGCGTACCCCGGAGGGCAGCCGTGTCTTGCAACTGCAGCTCCGCAAAGACGGGTTCGAGCTCGCAGGAACCGAGTACGTTGCTTCACTCCCAAGCGGCATCTCGGCGCGGCTTGGGTTTCCACATATCGCCACGCCACCTGATCGCGTGATCGTCGCCGGTGGCGCAGAAGGTGAGCTGACTTTCCGAGGCGCAACGTTGGGCACGATGACGGACCGACCGTATGGCGTAATTGCCACCAGCCCCAACAGCCTCACACCCACGCTCACACGGCGAATTACGACGACCCGCGAGGTGGGCGCACAGGACCTCCCGTTCCAAATGCAGGGGATGGCTGCAGACGCGGACGGAAACGTGGTCATCGCCTACACGCCGATCGGAGGCTGGACGATGGACTTTGGTGGGGGCACGACGGTGACGCGACCTCTCGTCGGAGGAAACACGTCCATCGAGCTCATCTCGTACGACGCGGCTCTCGGAGCGATTCGGTGGCACGACACCAGCTCCACGAACGCCCTCGGGGTTAGCGCGATGACTTACACGTCCGGAGGGAAGCTGCTCGTGTGTGGAACGGGTGCGCCGGTGTCGTTCGGAACCGGGCCCGCCCGCATGCAAGCCGTCTCGAGTGGAAGCCCGTTCGGTGCGTGGTTCGCGCGGTTCGGAGTTTCGGGGTCAGGACTCACGCCAGAGCGCGTGGTCGAGGTCGGTGGCACGGGTATCGGTGTGGCGTGCAAAGCGCTAGCGACACGCGGGGGCCGCGTAGCGATGGG
>CAZWQH010000181.1:0-9483 GCA_964635815.1 uncultured Sandaracinaceae bacterium | reverse complement strand
GACGATCGCGCGCGCTGTCCGGAATGCTTCAGGGAGTCGTTCGGCGATTCGGTCTGCCGAGGATCTGGATACGGTTTCAGTCGTGATCATGCGCAGGATTTCTAACGGCTAGAACGGTCGCCGGGCAGCAGCGACGCTAACACGTTCAACACCGAGCGATCTCGTTTCAATCCCCGCAATGTGCGCAAAGGTGCGCCTTGGTTGCACGCGTAGCTGCGAGCCACGATTCACGGCTTGATCGGTAGTTCCAACGTAAACGACAGCACACCGTTCGGACCGATGAAAACCGCGAACGATCCGGCGTGAGCGCGAACCGCGGCGCGCACGATGGCGAGCGCAATACCGATGACTCCTTGACGATAGCCCGTCGTATCGAGGCGATGTGCCGCGGTCAGAATCTGTGAGCGTCGCTCCTCGGGTATCACGTGGCTACGGTCCTCGACCGCGCACTGGATGAACTTCCCGCCAACACTCCGTGCAACGAAGTCGAGCTCGCCGTGTTCGAGTCCGCGTGTTGCGTGCACCAGCAGCGACGAAAGTGCTCGCGCGATCTGCTCCCCGTCCACGTGCAGAGGAGGAAGGCCGGGTTGCAGTTCGGTCCGCACCGTTACGGGCCGTGTAATCAACGTCGCACGCGCACGGGCTTCTGCGAGCGTGATCAGCTCGACGACTGGCGTCCACGCTCGCACGAGATTCAAGCGTCCAGCTTCGTAGCGAGCCGTGTCGAGCACGTCCGACAAAAGCAGCAGCAACATGTTGCCGTGCTCCTGGATGACACGCAGCCGATCTCCGACTACTTCACGACGCTCCACGGGGATACGATTTCCACGCGCGTCAGGGGCGGAAATCGAGCGCGTAAGAAGCTCCGCATACCCGAGGATGCTCATCAAGGGACTTCGCAAGTCATGAGTCATCGACGCGAGGAAATGCGACCGAAACCGCTCCGCCTCGCGAATGCGATCGCGTGCGGCGCGCTTTCTTCCGTGCTCTGTCGTTGGTGCTGGACGCATCGACACAACGGGTTGCCGAGTTGTGGGGAGCGAGACGTACATGGCGGTGCCGTGCTCCAAGAGACTCTCTGCGCGCAAGGTGCCTCCGGAGATCTCGACAAGACGTCGCGCGATGGTCAGACCCAAGCCGGTCCCACGCTGTGTGAGACGGAACTCGCCCGCTTGCTCGTACTCGACGAAGACGCGCTCGAGATCTGCGCGAGACATGCCCCGACCGGAATCGACGACACTCAGCACGACGCGGTCGTCCTCAGCGAGCTCGGCTTTGAGCGCGACCGTTCCAACGTCCGTGAACTTGAGCGCGTTCGCCGCGAGGTTCGTGAGAATTTGGACGAGTCGCTGCTCATCAGCCCACACCACGGCATTCGGCGCACTGTCCTCGTCGACCACGACCTGGACGGGCTTCTTACCGCGATGACCCGCGACGAGATGTTGCACTTCTCGAAGGAGACGCGCCGTGTCGATCTGCGTCGGACGAAGCTGCAGGTTCCCCGACGAAAGAGCGTTGAAATCGACGATATCGCGGACCAAACCGCGTAGCAGTCGACACGAAAAAGCGATTCCGCGTACGTCGTCCTTTTGCGGATCGGTAAGCTCGGTCTCCGGCGCGAGGAGAAGCCGATCCGTTGCGTCGACGATCGCAGCGATGTGAGGTTCGAGCTCGTTGGCTACCCCTTCGAGGAATTCTCTTGTCGTACGATCCGCGTGCTCAGCGAGCGCCTCTTCTTCCTCGCTGGTCATCGCGGGGAGGTTCGTCTCGCTCGGCGGACGTTTGCTGAAAAGGCTCTGCTCGTTCACACAATCACTTCGTCGCCGAGATCCACCGCTCGTTGACCGACCACGCTGCGCATCTCGTCGTCGCGCTTGGAAGCCAGCTCGTACAGCTGCGCGAGCACACGAGGATGCTCCTTGATGACGGCGTGGAACGCATCGCGTCCGAGCACCAGGGCGATGGTCGGGTACGTTGCGACCACGTCCGCGGCCGCCGGGCGGCGAAGCACCATGCTGATCTCTCCAACAACGTCTCCCGGACCGAGGGCCGCGACACGGAGCTCGTCACCGTCCTCGTCGACGCTGCGCACATCGACTGCGCCGCTCGCGATCAGGAAGAGTCCGTTGGGCTCGTCGCCGCGGGTGAGGAGACGATCGCCTGGCGCGAAGTGCTGCTCGGTGAAGTGTCCAACCACGTGCATACGCTCAGCAGCCGGAATGGCCGTGAACATCTCACTTTGCCGTACCAGATTCGCAACCATACGCGCGCGACAGAACGCCGCGAGCTCGCTTCCAATGGACGGCATCCGCTCTGCGAGCTTCTCCAACTGACCGCGCGAAATGGTCAGGAGCTCACACGGCTCGAGCGCAGTAACCGTCCCTGCTCTTGGCGCGTCACTGAGCAGCGCCATCTCACCAAAAATCGCACCGGGTCCAAGCTCGGCCAGAGTGACGATCTCTCCGTTTGCGGACTTTCGAGTCACGCGTGCAACGCCGCGCGCCAGGACGAGCGCCTCCTTGCCTTCTTCGCCCTCGTGAAGAATTGCGTGACCGGTGCCGACGCTGCGGTGCGCAAAGGAACCGAGCAGCTCGGTGAGCTCTTTCGGCGGCAGGGCCCCAAAGAGTGGGAGCTTCGGTACGGGCGCACCGGCTGGCATTGGGTCCGCGGTTGCAAGGAAGGCTTTCAACGCTTGCAGCGCTTTCGCTTCGAGCGCGGGGCCAGTGTCTTTCAGAGTAGGAATGTCACGCGGGGGAAACGGAGGAGGCGCGGGCGAGACGTCTGATGTCCGCGTCGATCCTCTGCCGAATGTCTCACCGAGGTGACGAAGCGTCGGTGCGCTGTCCTTCCCTCCCAGTCGGACGATCAGACTCGCGAGGACGGCTTGCGGGAGGTCACCGCGACGAGAGAACGCTTCGGCGAGGCGCTCTGCAGCATCGATCGCGACCTTCGCATGCGGACCTTTCGCGAGAAGTCGCGAGAGCAAGAGCACGGCGCTCAACTGCCCTGCGTTCCCGTTTACGACTGCGAGCGTGGCTTGGAGCGCTGCCTCCGGCTTCTGCGTTGCGGCGAGGCCAAAGGCAGTATCGAGCGTTGAGATGGTGTTTGTCATTGAGCCCGTGTCTCGGAGGACACCGAGCCTACGCGACAGCGAGCTGAACCGCGAGGGTTGCGAGCAGACGCGAGCCCAGAAACCGGACGGGCTGCTGGCAGGTCCGAGCGCAAAACCGCGCGGTTACGGAGCTATCGTCCAGCGTCCCCGCCGACCACGAAACCACCGTCGGGAAGCGGCAGTGGCGGGGGCGTAGACGTCGAAACGATGGTCGCAGTGCGCGCGGTGAACTTCACGGCGGCAGATATGCCATCAGCAATTCGTGGATCCAGGATGCAGTCGTGGCCTTCGATTCGGCGGCCGTCGCCGTCGATGCATGCGGTGATAACCGCTTGGCAGCCTGAGCCGCCGCTGACTTCGAAGTATTCGAGGCCGTCACCATCAACGTCGATGTCGGGTTGGACACCATTGAGGGTGAAGATGACGAGCGATCCGCCGCCGACGAACAAGTCCGCAAGCGTGGGATTGACTCCGACTTCGCAGGCTTCCGGCGTCGGAAGCTCGATTCCAACGGCGCCGCCAAGCTGGTCGAAGAGCAAGTCGAGTGGAATCGCTCCGAAGGTGTTCACCTGCACGCCGCCGCACAAAAGACCGTTGGTCGCGGAAGACACGCGACCGTCGGTTGTCACGAAGGTTGCTTCGAGGTTGGCCTGCTTGAACTGAAGAGGGAATGGACCGAGTGGGATGCTGACGTCCTCAGGACCACCTCGAAAACGTGACGCCGCGATGGAGCCAGCGAACGAAACGATCGGCGCGCCCGTATCCGCGTCGATGGTGGCGGGATCGACCCTGAACGGGGTGCCCGCCATCAAACCGATCCAGCCCACTTGGACGCGCGAGTCGGCGGTACCAGTGCGGTCATCAAGGCCTTGAACCCAGAGCGCCGCGCGATCGCGAAGGCCCATCTGAACCTGGCCCTGGAGCAAGCCGGCAACGGGTGCGAGTACACGGCCAAGGGCGTTGTCAGGACGTCCGTCGCCTGAGAAGTCACAGCCCTCGGTCGCGGTGCCGAGACTTGCGGTCATGAGCGGCATTCCAAGCTCGGAGTAGCAATCTGCGCCGCACGAATCAAACGTCTCGGTGTTGCCGTCGTCGCACTGCTCGTTCGTATCGACCGTGTCGTTTCCGCATGCGGGAAGCGCGCGACAGTCGGCAGCGCAAGAATCGCCGCCCATGGTGTTTCCGTCGTCGCACACCTCGCCGATGTGAATGTCACGAACGTTGTTGCCGCACGTCTCGTTGGACTTGCAGTCCGCCGAGCAGCCATCACCCGATGCGTTGTTGCCGTCGTCGCATGTCTCACCTTCATTGACGATGCGATTACCGCAGCGTGGACCCACACGTTGGCAACGGTTGTTGCACATGTCGGTATCGACCATGTTGTTGTCGTCGCACTGCTCGCCAGTCTCGAGGACGCCGTTTCCACACACAGCGACTGCCGCTTCTCGCGGCGGACGGGGCGCATCGAACGCGATCGTTCCGCGGTCGGAGGTGGTTCCGCGATCCGTAGGAGCGACCGAGTCTGGGAGGACGATGACGTTCGAGTCGTTTCGAACAACTCCCGTGTCATTCGTGCCGCCGCCGTCGATGTCGCCCGCGACCCGGGATTCACCACACGCGACCAAAGACAACGCAACGAGCGAGACGAAGACCGAGCGGGCGGCAAGCGTTTTTACAAGCGACATAAGCTCCTCCGGGTGACGGACGCGCACTTGGCTGAGGCGGTGTGCCTCTTTCAAAAGCGACGCGCTGTTCTACGCCAGAACTTCGAACCGTCGACCCGCACCGGCGCAGAAAACCAGGGCGAACCACGATTACGCTGCGGCGCGTCGTGGTGGTAGCCCCAGGTCTTGCTTGCGAATCCAAACCCTTCCGGTCTATGAGCCGTCACAACTAACGCATGCGCTTAAGCTTCAAAGTCTTCGCTGGGTCCACCGTTCTGACGCTCGCGATCGCGTGTGGCGCAGCCGCCCCCAGTGCTCCGATCGTTGCAGAGTCAATTCCCCCGCACTCGACCGAAGCTTCCGCCCGAGGGCCAGGTGCGGTCATCGCCCTCGCAGCTGGCGGGGAGCATTCGTGTGCTCTCTTTGCGTCCGGCAAGGTCGCGTGTTGGGGCGGTGTTGGCACTCCCCAGTACGCCACATCAGCACGTCGGATGGCATGGAGTCGGCCAACGTTCCTTGCTGGCATCTCCAGTGCGACGGCGATCGCTGCACATGGTTCGCAAACGTGCGCGCTCCTGCGCGATCGTACGGTGAGCTGCTTCTCGGCGCTTGATTCGCACGCTGCCCCGCCTCGTCCAGTCCCGGTTCCTGGTCTCGACTCCGTAGTGGAGATTTCCGTCGGCGGAATGCACGCATGTGCACGCCGCGACGACGGGACGGTTTGGTGCTGGGGTAGCAATTCTGAAGGCCAGCTCGGTGTCGACCCATCGGCGATGCCATCGAGCGATGCCGCGGTTCGCGTCAGGTCCGTGAGCGGAGCTGCTGAGATCGACTCCGGCGGGAGTCATACCTGCGTCCGCATGCAGGACGGAACGGTGAGCTGTTGGGGTAATGCAACCGCGGGGCAGCTCGGTCAGGGCGAAACCCCAATGCAGCGCTCGGCAACGCCGGTGCGCGTTCAGGTTCCTCCCGCCGTCTCGCTCGCTACCGGCAACTTCATTTCTTGCGTGGTCACGCGCGAAGGGGCGGGGGTTTGCTGGGGAGCTCGCCTAGGCGGAGATCCCCACGGCCCGGGGATGTTTCCGACGACACCCGAGACACTGTTCGAAAGCGGAGATGTCGCGAGTGTCGTCGCTTCGAACGATACGGCATGCGTGATAACGCGGTCGTCCGTCGTCCGTTGCGCGACGTATCGCGACGAGCAAGCCCAGGACATGTGGTACCGAACGGTACGGTCCGAGATCTCCGCCACGAGTGCGGCGGTCGGGAACAACCACGCGTGCGTTCTCTTCGAGGGCAACGTCTCGTGCTGGGGATCTAACTCGCATTCGCAACTCGGGAACGCTGGCGTCCGAGACGGAAGTCGGCCGCGTGCGGTCATCGGAATCAGCGACGCGGTTGCAATATCAACCGGCGACAAGTTCACGTGCGCAGTGCACGCAGACGAGCGAGTGTCGTGTTGGGGACGAACGACGGCTGGCGCGTTGGGCTATTTCGATCCCAGCGACAGCGCGCCGCTTCCGCGTATCGTTGAGAACGTCTCTGCGTTCGCCATCTCGAGCGGCCAAGTAGCGACTTGCGCGATCGCCGCGAATCGTTCCGTGAGCTGCTGGGGTGACAATCAGTCAGGAACCCTCGGCGATGGCACGGAAGAGCAACGTGTCGGTGCGGTTCGGGTGGTCGGCATTACGGACGCACAGGCCGTAGACGTAACGCTCGGTCATCTCTCCATAGTGCGCGCCAACGGCGACGTAGTGAGTTGGGGCCGTCACGGGAACGCGAACGTGATGGGGGTTCGCACGCGCGTCGTGCCCGATGCGAGAAAGATTCGCGTCAACATCTGGGGCGCGGGGTGCGCGCTTTCCCTCCACCAAAGCGAACGATCAGGATCCTTGCAGACGGCAGTGGCAGGTCCGCTGCAGTGCTGGGCGAACGCAGGGCCTACAGGGGTCTCACTCGACAACATCATGGACTTCGATGTTCGCGACGAAGGAGCGTGTGCCATCAAACGAGACGGAAGCGTTTGGTGCTGGACCTGGGGAGATCACACGTGGCTCTCCGCGAGCCCGCAGCCGACGCAAGTCGGTGGCTTGACCGATGCGACCGCGATTGCGCTCGGTGGCGCGTACGCGTGCGCCACGACGCAGGCGCGTACGGTTCGTTGCTGGGGGGCACGTCAATCGAATGAGCACGGACAACTCGGCCGCGGAAACTACGAGCCCAGCAACTCCGTGGAAGAAGTGGCCGGGCTCGGCGATGTGATCGCGATTGACGCGGGCGAGCAACACACGTGCGCACTGCTCGCGAACCGAACGATCCGCTGCTGGGGTGACAACACATACGGCGCATTGGGAGATGGCGAAGTCGGTGGTGTACCGGCGTTCTCGCTGAGCCCTCTGCAACCGCCCGCGCAGGTCTCGTTCGGTTACCTACGGTAGCGACAGGTTTGACTCAGCTCGCGCAGATCGTGTTGGACGCGGGCGGCTTCACAAAGGTAAGCGTGCGGTTCGAGTTGCTATCGCTTCCGAACGAAAGCTTGAGAGGATAGTCGCCGACCACTTTGGGAATGCTGAACAGCACCGACGGGCGGTTGTGTTGGCCGTCGCGACCGAGGTGGCGTTGAGCAATGCGTGTGCCTGGAGAATCGCCTGTGCGTTTCATGCGGCGTCTCGATCGGTTCACACATTGGAGGTGTGCCGAGCGTGAACGAATGGTTTCAGTGGCGGGCACTGCTACCGGCCGCGTGAGCGGGATTGAGGACCACCGCGGCCTTTGTCGCGTCCTCGTCCGCGTGACGCTGTGCGAGTAGAAGGCGAGGACGGCTCGATGATCGTTTGGCCGTCGCGCCGTTTCAGCTCGTCGCGCAACCGGGCTGCCGTTTCGAAGTCCAGATTTTCTGCGGCGACCAACATCGCTGCGCGAACCTCGTCGCTTCCGCGCGCGTCCGCGTCTTTGGGAATCGCAACATAGTCTTCCGTTCCGTCACCCATCTGCATTTGGTGAATCGCGGTGCGCACGGTCTCCGGCGTGATGCCGTGCTTCACGTTGTACTCCTCTTGGATCACGCGGCGCCGACTGGTCTCCGTCATCGCGCGCTCCATCGCGGCCGTGATGCGGTCGCCGTACATTATGCAGCGGCCGTTCAGGTTGCGTGCCGCGCGTCCGATAGTCTGGATCAGTGAGCGTGGCGAACGGAGGAACCCTTCCTTGTCCGCGTCGAGGATCGCCACGAGCGAAACCTCCGGAAGGTCGAGACCTTCGCGAAGAAGATTGATCCCCACGAGCACATCGAACACTCCCCGCCGAAGGTCCCGCAAGATCTCCACGCGTTCGAGTGTCTCCACGTCGCTGTGCAGATAGCGAACCTTCACTCCGACATCGGCGTAGTACTCGGTCAGGTCTTCGGACATGCGCTTCGTGAGCGTAGTCACGAGCACACGCTCACCGATCGCGACGCGCTTTCGGATCTCGCCGAGCAGGTCGTCGACCTGACTTTTCACAGGTCGAACCTCGACTACTGGATCGAGCAATCCAGTCGGACGAATGACTTGCTCGATCACTTCGCCCTGGGTCTGCTCGAGCTCGTAGTCCGCTGGAGTCGCGCTGACGAAGACGATCTGGTTGACGCGTTTGTTGAACTCTTCGAACTGAAGCGGTCGGTTGTCCAATGCGCTCGGCAGCCGGAACCCATGCTCCACGAGAATCTCTTTTCTCGCTCGGTCGCCCCGATACATCGCTTGAAGCTGCGGAACCGTCTGATGCGACTCGTCGAGGACGATGACAAAGTCCTTTGGAAAGTAGTCGAGCAAGGTTGGCGGTGTCTCTCCGGCTTTCCTCCCAGACAGATGTCGCGAGTAATTCTCGATGCCCTGACAAAAGCCAGTTTGCTCCATCAGCTCCAGGTCGTAACTCGTGCGCTGCTCCAATCGCTGACGCTCGAGCAGCTTGTTGTCCTCGCCAAGCATTTGCAGGCGCTCGCGCAGCTCGACACGAATGTCCTTCATCGCGCGCCGCATGTGTTGATCGGGCGTCACGTAGTGGGAGCCCGGATAGATCGAATACGACTCCAACGTCGCGTTCACCTTCCCCCGCAAAGGATCGATCTCCGAGATCTTCTCGATCTCGTCCCCCCAATACTCCACGCGAATCGCACGCTCGCTCTCAGAAACCGGGAAAATCTCCACCGTATCCCCCCGAACGCGGAACGTGCCGCGATGGAAGTCGACGTCGTTGCGAGTGTACTGGACGTCCACCAAGCGACGCAGCATCTCGTCTCGACGCATCCCCGAGCCTGGCTTGAGCTCGATGACCATCTCCGAGTACCACTCCGCTGAACCGACACCGTAGATGCACGAAACGCTCGCGACGATGATCACATCGCGTCGCGAGAGCAGCGAGCGCGTGGCCGAGTGGCGCATGCGATCGATGTGGTCGTTGATGATCGCATCCTTCTCGATGTACGTGTCCGAGGTGGGCATGTACGCCTCGGGCTGGTAGTAGTCGTAGTACGACACGAAGTACTCGACCGCGTTGTTTGGAAACAGCTGCTTCATCTCGCCGTACAGCTGCGCGGCGAGTGTTTTGTTCGGCGCGATGATCAACGCTGGTCGCTGCGTGTTCTGAATGACGTTCGCCATCGTGAACGTCTTGCCGCTTCCAGTGACCCCAAGCAGGACCTGGGACTTCTCCCCTTTCAGAAGGTTTTCC
>CAZWQH010000180.1:0-9499 GCA_964635815.1 uncultured Sandaracinaceae bacterium | reverse complement strand
CTCCCGGTGGTCAGCCCAACTTCATGCAGGGCGCCTCGCAATCCCCGACCGGACACGCGGTCATGGCGCTTCGCTCGACGAATAAGTTCGGTGGCTCGACCATCGTTCCCGCGCTCTCGGGGCCGTTGACCACGACACCGGGTAATCACGTCGATCACATCGTGACCGAGTGGGGATCGACCCCGCGACTTCGCGGTTTGGCTGGCCAACTTCGCCGCTTTCACATCTTGCGCGTTGCGCATCCGGCGCACCGTCCGGCTCTCGCTGCTCAAGCGCTCGCGGCGGGTTTGATCTCGCCGCAGCAAGCCGCACGACTCACTCGAGGCGTCTTCGCTTCCATCTTGCATGGCGCGGTCGAACTTCGAACCGAGGCGGCCAATCGTGCAAAAGAGCTGAACCTGATCAGCGCTGAGCAGCACGCGCAGATTATCGTAACGGTTCCTGCCGACGTCGTGGCGGAGGCTCCTCCCGCCGCCGCGGTTGCGCCGGCTCAGCCAGTCGTTGCCCCTGTTGCCGTCGCCGTCGCCGCAGCCGCTCCGGTGCAGCCGTGATTCGCCGTATCGCGGAAGTGACGCTTCTCGCCTCGTTGAGTCTCGCGGTCGCGCGACCTGTTTCTGCGGACCCTCCTCCGGGCGGGACTACACGCACGCGTATTCTTCCACGCTCGTTCGACCGCGCACGGCACCCAAGGTCTATCCGGTGGCAGTCGCGGCGCGGCCCTGCGACGACAGTGATTTACCTCCACGGTCTAGGCGGCACGCCGGGCGATGGCCTAGCGCGCACCGTGTACGAAGCCATGCAGGAGCAGAATCCGAGCGTCGAGTTCCTAATGCCGTGGCTTCGCCCTTCGGAGACTGTCGGCGCGGATGACGTGCGGCCCGTCGGCCCTCACACGATGACGACGCAACTCGAGCTTGCCGCAGAAGCCATCCAAGCGGCACCCGGGCCCGTGGTGATTCTCGGACATAGCTTTGGGGGCAAAGCGGCGTTCGCGCTCGCGCGACGGTTCCCAGGAAAGGTGCGCGGCGTCGTCGCGCTAGCTCCCTCTGTGCGCATGCTTTACGCGCATTGGAAGCGAATCACCGAGGAGCGCGGTCTTTCGTCGCCGGATGTCATGCGTGCACGGCTTCAGCAGCACGAAGCGGACCTCAACACTCAGATTTCTGCGCTTGTGGGACGGCGCTCTGGCGACCGGACTCGTGACCGCGAGCTGAACAATCAGATTCAGGACCTGCGGGAGTGGGTCGAGTTCAACGACACGATGATCGACATGGTCGACCACGACGAGGATGCCCTCGAAACGAACGTCCCGGCACCGACTCTCGTTTTTCACGGCACGGACGATCGCGCCGTGTCCATCCACTACGCGCGCAGATTCGCAGAAGCCAACCCACGTGCCCAGCTCGTCGAGCTCGACGGCGTGACGCACGGCTTCCGTTATCGGCCGCGCGACGAGCATTTGTCAGACCGTGAGCGCACGCGACAAGAAGCAAACAACGCACGGGACATCGCTACGCGCACGCTGCGCTTTATTGAAGAGAACTCACGATGACAAACCCCTTCACAATCGCGAACCTTAGAACGCTCCTCGTAACCAGCCTCCTCGCGGTCAGCATGGGGTTCGCCCCTGCCGTCGCGACACCCACGGTCGCTCTCGGCCAAGTCCAGAACGGCGCGTCGCAGGTCGCGCGCCAGCTCGGTGCAGCCGGAAGAAAGCGCCTCTCCTCCCGATTGCGTGCCGTGCATGCGCGGCAGTTCATGCGCACCGCTCCCGGTCGACCTGAGCGACTTTACGCGCGCATCGACAACTCAACGTTGTCGGCCGCAGTCGCCGCCCTAGGGCCAGACTCGGAGGTCCTGCAGATCAGCCATTCGAGTAAGCCGGACGCGTTTCATACGATGGCAGTCTTCGACGGGGAGCTTCTACATACCCAGTACTCGCCTGCCGGACATTGGCGTATGCGGAGCTGGGGCGGTTCCCTCCGGATTCCCAATCCTGCTTTGCTCAGCGCTCTGATCCAGCTTTCACCGACCGAGGCCGCACGACTTCGGACGCTCCTTACGGCTGCTGCGGCAGAGCAAGGCCCAGAAGAAAACGCGGGCGAGAACTGGGCGAATGGTCACCTCAAGCTGTCTCTCGGCAATCGCTCCCTGAACTGCGCTTCGACATGGACCGAGATGCCGTTAGGCGACAACGGCGAGCCGCTCTATCAGCTTATCGGACTCTCGCGGAGCTACTCGGGTAGCCCCCGCGAACTTCAGATGGCGCTCGAGCGCGACGGCAACGATCGGGTGTTCGGAATCTTCGCGTACGGTGAAGGCGACCCTGAGTTCGACAGAAAGCGAGAGCAGGACGCGTTTAGACTATGAGGTTCACGAGGTTCATCCCGCTCCTCGCAGCCGTGCTGCTTCTCGAGACCTTCCTCGTAGCGCCCGCGAGCGCGAGCGTACCGCAGCCGCGCTTCCGCCCGTCTACTGTCCTTCGTCCGCGACGCGCTGGGGCGCAGCGCGTGCGAGCGATCCTCCGCTCGGTGAATCCCATGCGGGGCCAGAACAACTGTGGTGGCGCGGCAATCGCGCTCGACCGCTCGCTAGCAGGTACGCCGGCCGTGGCGCTTCCGATCGGCGGGATGACACCGCGTCAGATGGAGACCGCGCTAGGGACCGAGCTCCAGATCACGACGGTCCGAAGCGTAGAGCGCCGCTTGCGCATTCTCGGAAAAGGGGCTCGAGCCATCCTGTTCGCGTGGAAGGGAAAGCGCGGGCACTTCTTCAACGTGGTCAACGAGGAGGGGGTCGTGCGCTTCCTCGATGGACAGAACGCCGTGCAGCTCAGCCGCTCGGACGTCGCCCAGATGGGTGATCTCGCCATCTTCTACACCACGCCCGCACCCGCGCATCAGGAGTAGGAACATCATGCCGGCAAGAATGCTTAAGAAAGTTCGGAGTTCACTGATCGCTTTGGCTTTTGCGCTCTGTATCCCCGCGACCGCCGATGCCGTAGGCCCGCGGGCCGCGGTGAATGCCATTCAACGAAGACCCGCGCGTGGGCGAACGGCGCAGCGACGCGTTTCGAGCGCACGCACTCGCGCCCGCGTGCTCGACATCGTTGGGCACGGTGCAGTCGATGTGGCGGATCTTCAGCCGAGAGAGCGTGAAGCGCACGCTGCGGCGACCGACTACGTCACCGCTCGAGGGTATCCGATACGAACCGTAAGACTGGGCACAGCGGATCGGCCCGTCACTCGAATGTTCGTTCCGATCCTCTCCGAAGCGGACCAACTCGAGTTCGAACGCCAGTTTGGTCCCGACGCCGGAGGAGTGACTCTGCGATGGGTCGCGGACGAAACGGGTCATATTGCCCTCGTGCTGAAGCCAGGCAGTAGCTATCTGTGGGGGAAGAGCCACGGCGGCTATCGCGAGCACAACTTGGGCGGCTACTCCTTCGCCGTTCGACTTGGTGCTGCGCGAGTAGCTCACCTCACAAACTTCGTTGCGAACAACACCGCTCCGAACGCTGGGAGCTGCATCGAGTGGCTTCCAAACGCGCCGGTCGCAGAGAACGAGATGCTGTTTCACGTGCTTGGAATCAATCGCTCCCGAAGTGGGCCGAACATGCGCGCGAAACTGATTCATGCCGCCAATGACCTTGTGCACGTGGTTGGCGTGCACGTCGGTTCGCTCGAAGCATTCAACGCGCTGCAAGATTCTGAGATGCTCCGTCCGCCTCCGAGCGGCGGCGTCGAGGATGCCGCGCGCTGAGCGAGCGAGAGGGGGAGGGACTTGAAGCACACATCCGCAACTCGACAATGGGTGAATAGGATCGTGGCGAGCAGCTTGCTCGCCTCGGTGTGCGGTCGTTGTGGTGGAGCCGAAACGCGGTGTGCACGGCGCGACGATGCAGTGACGAGCCCCGCTGCTCCTCGTTTTGACGCGACCGTTGCCTTCGCCGAGTTCGAGCGGGCGCTCCGCGACAACTATGCATATCTGGAGCGTACCGACTTCGATGTGGATGCCCATCTCGCGACCGTGCGTCGAGCCGCTGAGCACGCAGATTCCCCGGCCGGGCTGCGACGCCTCTTGCAGCGGTCGACGTTTGCGTTCACCGATCCGCACCTCATGGTCGGACCCCTCGACGACCAAGACTTCAATGTCTGGCCAACCAGCGCAGACCTGAGCGTGACGTCTGACGAGAACGGATACTTCGTGCAAGACGTGCGCGCGGATTCTCCCGCGGACCACATTGGCATCCGACCTGGGTGGCGCGTGACTACGATCGACGAAACGCCCTTGGACTCGGCAGTTTCGTCCGCTTGGTTCGGCGCGGCAAGCGGCCCGACCCGTCGTCAGCGCGATTACCTGGCGACGATCATCGTAAACGGCACCCGGGCTACGGACCGCTCCATCGGATTCGTGGTGAATGGCGTTGCTCAGAGAACGCGATTTCCTAACGCCCGAGAGTTCGCGCGCTCCTTCGATCAGGAACCTCCGGTCGCGGCAACGCGAGAGGGTGACACTCTGATCGTTCGATTCAACAACTCGCTCGGGCGGGACGAAACCATCGCTGCGTTCGATGCCGTGGTTGCCGCGAACGTGGACGTACGTACGGTAATTCTCGATTTCCGCAATACCCCAAGCGGAGGAAGCACGAATGTTGCTCGCGCCATCATGGGCCACTTCATTACGCAGGAGCGGCCGTACCAAATTCACGAAGTCCCGGGCGTCCTTCGCAGGACGTCCGTGCCGCATCGGTCGGTCGCGCACGTTGTCCCACGGCCGCCCGTGCTCCAGGTTCGCGTGATCGCCATCGGGGGGCGGTGGACCGGAAGTATGGGTGAGGGGCTCGTGATCGGTTTGAACGGTGCCGCCCAAGCGACAACGTTCGCTTCGAACATGGGCGACCTACTTGGTGCGCTCGACAACGTTGATTTGATTAACACGAGTGCGGTGCTCTCGCTGGGCGCCGAATCGCTGTTCCACGTTAACGGCACCCCGCGCGCGGACTACGTCGCAGACCATCCGCTCGAGACGGCTGACCGTGATTCGAGCGGCGGCGACCCAGCGATGCTCGCCATCCGTGCCTGGCTTCGCGCTCAGCCCTGATTCTTCTTCGTGGCCGCGAGCATGTCCGCGAGCGTTCCGAACTTCTCGCCGCGTCCACGGTAGCCTTCGTACTGTGCCCGCTCTTCGTCGTCTTTGACGGCGCGGATCGAAAGTCTCAGTCGACCTTCGCCGGTCTCCAGAATCTTCGCTTCGACGGCGGCGCCGGCAGGGAAGAGCTTGCGCAGATCCGCGCCACGCGGAACGCCGAGCTCTGCGTTTGGAATCAGGCCACGCCCTGAGCGGCCGCTCGTGCCTTCGAGCTGAATGAAGATGCCGAACGTCTCGACATGATCGACGGTGCCTTTGACGATGCTGCCGATACCGAAGGTCGGGGCAGCGACCGTCGAACCTGCAACTGCGCCTTCCGGCGCGGGCGCGAGGCCGATTCGTTTCGAGTCTTTGTCGACCGACTTCACGACGACGAGGATGCTCTCGCCGGGCTTCAGGGTTCGGTTGGCCTGACTGTTTCCGGTCAGCTCCGAGTTGTGGAGCAGGCCGTCGATCCCGTCCGCTACGCGAACGAACGCTCCGAAGTCACTGGTGCGAACGATAGAGCCTGAGATAACCGCTCCGAGCGCGGGAAGGTTGGTTGCGCTGTCCCATGGGTCTGCGCGAAGCGCCTTGAGCGAGAGCGTGACCTGCTTGGTCGCTTCGCCGCGTCGGCCGGTTACTTCGCGAATGTCGCGAATCTGAACCTCGACGGAATCGCCCGCCTTCAGAACATCGCCGACCGCGCGGCGGTCATGCGAAACCTCAGATGCGGGAATGAGCCCTTCGAGCCCGCCGATGTCGACGAACGCGCCAAAGTCGCGAATGCTCGTCACGGTCCCTTTGACGTTGCTTCCGACGGCAAGCGTCGCGAATGCACGATCACGATTCGCAGAAGCTTCGCGATCAAGTAGCGCGCGCCGCGAGACGATGACGCTTCGTCCGTTCTCCCGGATTTCGGTGATCAAGAACTGTCCGCCCTGTCCAATGAGAGACTGCGGATTCTGAACGGGCCGAACATCCGCTTGAGACATGGGACAGAACGCGCGGACACCGCCGATGTCGACGTCGAATCCGCCCTTGTTCGTTCCAGTGAATTTGCCTTCGACGGGGATGGCGCCTTCTTTGGCAGAGATGAGCATGTTCATGTCGCCACCGGTGCTGACGACGCGACCGAGTCGAAGCTCATTGTTCGCGTCTTCGGAGATGACGATCAGGTCCACGACGTCGCCGACCTTGCACGTGACGTTTCCGTCGCGGCCGCGCATCTCAGGTAGCTCGACGAACGCGGGACGACGGCCATCGAGCTCCAGGAACACGACATCACGTCCGATGCGCACCACTTCGGCTTGCACTCGCTCCCCGATTTGCGGTCCCTTTTTCTTTGGCGCGTGAGCGCGGGGATCCTTCTCGAACAAATCGGCGAACGACTCGCCACCTTTACCTCGCGTTTGACTCATGACCCATCTTTCTCAACGGCGGAAGTCCTACTCTAACGTGAGCCGCCCGGCACGCGCTACATGCACGTCCCGACATTTCCGGCTCCCAGCTGCCGGCAAATCCCGCTCATGCAGTGGCTGGGGTCCGTGCAATACGAGTCCGGTGACCCGTCCGTACAACGACCGAACGATGACACCGGACCACGCACGCATCGCTGCCCGGAGGGGCAGTTGGCGGGACTGAGGCACAGGGTCGCCAGGCAGACGGGCCCTTTGTCCGGGAAGATCCGGGCATCGCTTACTACGTTGCAGACTGCACCGTGGCTTCCGATGGGGCAGCTTCCATCCGTGCCACAGGCCGGAAACGCGTAGCACTTGCGATTGGTCTGCTTTGTCCCGTCGACGATGATGTCGCTCATACACACGGCGGAAGCCCCGCACATGTCGTCGCCAAAAGGGTTCGTCCCGCAGATCTGGTCGCTCGGAGTAGGGACGCAGAAGCCCGCAGCGCAGACCTGACCGGCGGCGCACCGGCATGCGGGGCTCGAGTTCGAGTCCGTGCGGGCGCCCGTATCGGCCGCGAAGAGCGTGTCGGCTCGGATGCTCGTGTCCGCGGGCGAGACCGCGACGTCCTGAGTTGCGTTGCTGGCGTCACCGGGAGGACCGCTTGAGGTGCGCGCGCAGCTCGAAATCAACAAAAGGCAAGTGACTGTGAACGCCGCGAACGCACGTGTCGTGCTCGCATAGCGTGAGGGGACTAGACTTCGCTCGGGCCAACTCGGCGCGCGGCTCGGACTCGAAATCGTGTTCGGCATGGTCGAGCGCACTCTGGCCCAAGAAGCCATACAGAGTCGAGTCGGCCGTCCAAAATCCCCGTCTGCGTCTTGGTGAACGTCCAGCGCTCGTAGAGCGTGGATTGTGGACAGGTGCTCGATGGGAATCTCCCTTCGGCGATGAGGCGTCCTTCCTCATCGAGGGAGATCCCGTACGTGCGCTCGACGACGTCGGCGTGGAGCGTTTGCGCGTTCGCATCGACGCGGATGTTCTCCGCCGCGAGGTTTACGCGAGCGCCGCAGGCGTCTTCCTCGACAGTTCCGGACAAACCGTACTCGCCGGCAAACCCAGCGACGCCGCTCGTTTGCGCGGGTGCCTCCGCCGATTGGATCGGCGTTTCACTTTCCTGCGCACCCGGATCCACGGGCGGTCTCGGTGTTGCTCCCCCGCACGCGCCGATCACGACGGCGAAGGCGCCGATCAGACTCGCTCGAAGAGTGCCGCTGCACCCATGCCGCCGCCGATACACATGGTGACAATACCGTATCGTCCACCTCTGCGCTTTAGTTCATGCAACACCGTCGCGGTTAACTTTGCACCCGTGCATCCGAGGGGATGGCCCAGCGCAATCGCGCCGCCACTGACGTTGAGGCGGTCGGGCGGGAGCTCGAGGGTGCGTTGCACGTGAACCGCTTGGCTCGCGAAGGCCTCGTTTACCTCGAAAAGGTCGATGTCCTTGACCTTCAGGTTCGCTCGCGCGAGGAGCTTTTGAACCGCGGGGATCGGGCCGATCCCCATGATGTCTGGTGCGACACCCACTGTCGTGAAGTGTCGGAGATAGCCCATAGGCTTGAGACCGAGCTCGCTCGCACGGGAGCCCGACATGATGAGCGCCGCCGCGGCGCCGTCGGACAGCGGTGAGCTATTTCCCGGCGTTACCGTCCCGTTCTGGGCGAAGGAGGGGCGTAGCTTCGCAAGCGCCTCGAGAGTGGAGTCCGCCCTTACGAGCTCGTCGGTCGCGAAGTCCGTGGTGACGCGAGCATCGTTCTCGTACCGAATCGCGCGTACCTTGACGATCTCCTCGGCGAACCGATTCGCCTTCTGTGCTGCAGCCGCTTTTTGATGGCTCTCGAGCGCGAACTGATCTTGCTCGGTCCGAATCACGTTGAACTGCCTGGCGACATTCTCCGCCGTGATTCCCATCGGTGTGTACGCATCGGGGCGCGTGGCCATCAGCTCCGGAGACACCGAGAGCTTGTTGCCGGTCATTGGGACCATCGTCATGGACTCGACTCCACCAGCGACCACGATGTCGTGTTGTCCGAGCGCAATCGAGCCCGCTGCGATTGCAATCGCTTGGAGTCCGCTCGAGCAAAAGCGATTGATGGTCATCGCGCTTGATTCGATGGGCAGGCCAGCGAGCAAGCCAGTGAGTCGTGCGATGTTCAGGCCTTGTTCGCCTTCCGGCATCGCGCAGCCGAGAACGAGATCATCGACCTGTGCGGGTTTCACCTGTGGAACGCGTTCGAGCAGCGCGCGGATCACATCGGCTGCGAGCTCATCGGGTCTTCGTGTTGCAAGCGTGCCCTTATGGGCGCGACCTACGGCGGAACGTACTGCGTCAACGATTGCGATATCGATCATGGTGCTCTCCGTGGTTCCGCGCTTAGTTCCGCAGTGGCTTGTTGTGCTGAAGCATGTGCTGCATGCGTTCCTGACTCTTGGGTTCGCCGCAAAGGCTCAAGAACGCTTCGCGCTCGAGCTCGAGAATCTGTTCTTCCGTCACCTCGCGAGTTGCGCCAGCCACGCCGCCGCAAAGGACGTGTGCGACTTTTCGTGCGATGAGCGCGTCGTGCTCCGATGCAAATCCGCCCGCGAGCAAAGTATCGACCATCATGCCCAACGTCGCGATGCCGCTCTCACCGGGTAGCCTGTACGCGCGCGGGGTCGGGGCACGATGTCCTGCTTCGGCAAGGCCTACTGCACGAGCGCGCGTTTCCCAAAGATGGCGCGCGCGGTCGAGCGTCACTCCGTCCGAGTGACGGAAGAATCCGAGATGCTTCGCTTCGTCGGCGCTCGTCGCCACTTTTGCGAGTGCGATGTTCTTGAAGACCTGAGTCACGCTGTCGTACGTGTTGATCGTGGTGCCTTCCGGGATGTTCTCGAGAGCACGCCAGAGCATGTTGAGGGAGCGG
>CAZWQH010000179.1:0-9540 GCA_964635815.1 uncultured Sandaracinaceae bacterium | reverse complement strand
GATCGCAAAGGCCTCCCTAGAAGCCTGTGACTTCCAGGCTTCAGAGGAGCTGCCATCACTGCTGAGGTGATCAATGGGCTGGCCTTGCACGAGCTGAGCGGGCACTCGCTACGAAGAGCAGCAGCGCCACGATCCACCATGCGTCGAGCATGGACGAGCGCGACGACACGATGCCGCAGCCTCCGACGAGAGCGTTCGGCGTCTCGGATCGTGCATCGAGCGCTGCATCGCGCGGAGCGCCAGACGAATCGATGGCAACGCTTGCGTCGGCGAGGTTGACCCGCGCGTCGCCCAGAGTGGCGGCATCCGGGCTCGTGCGTCCGACGTCGCCCGGTGTCCAGACATCCGGGACCGTCGTCGATGCGTCGCGTGAAAGAGAAGCCTCGGCAAGAACGGCGACATCCGGGAGCGAGACGCTCGTGTCCGGTGTCGATACGCTGACGTCTGGGCTGACCGCCGCGTCGATTATGACCGTTGCGTCGAGCGGAGCTTCTGCATCGGCGACTGGAACTGATGCGTCCATGGGTGGAGGCACGGGTGCGCCGCAACGCCCGGGCGTTCCAGCTCCGCCACACGTTTCGCCCGCGCCTGCGCACGTTCCGCAACTGATCGTCGGACATTCCGGAGCGGGTCCGCAGTTGAGCCCGTGAGCGGAGCAGCTCGTTGTCGCGCACCGAACCGCGACGTCGACGGGGCGGCTGCTTCCTCGGATTCGCCGGACACCTTCATCGAGGATCCCCCAGCTGAACGTGTGCGTCCCCGGCGCGACGGGCGCACGGGCCGCGACGCGAACGTTGACGAGATATCCGTGCGGTACGTCGTCTGGCAAGAGGACTCGCGATGCGCCCCAGATCGCGTTGTCGGTCGGCGCTTCGGAACCGAGCTTCACGCCTGTCGGTGCGTCGAGTGCCGTCGCGGCGCGCCAAGTGGACCCCGAGCAGTTCGATATCCTATAGGTCGCGACGAACGAGTCACCCGTGCCGATCTGAGACGGCACGCCCGCGCTTGCGTTGACAAAGACGGCTTCAGTGCCGTCAATCGGACACGAGTCAGGCGGAAACATGGGTTCCACGCTGGGCGAGCCGCATTTGTTTGCCACTCCCCCGCCGCCGCAGGTGAGCGTACCGGGGCAACCACCGCAGTTCAGCGTTCCCGTGCAAGGTGGTCGCGTGCCGGGGAACGGTTCGCTGTAGTCGATGGAGCCGCACTCCGCGCCGAGCACGCGACATGTGGGCGGCGTGCACGTGCCCTGGGCAAAATCGACCTGCTGACGACGCTGCCACGCCAGACCGCCGCCGAGGTCGCGGCACACGTAGTCTCCAACGTTCAGGAAGCGCGCGTCCGCGGGGGTCGTCGCGTCGCAACAGTCGGCGGGGCACGTCGTTCCGTTCTCGCCGACGGTCCCCGTGCAGATGTTATCGCCGCAGCTGGGCGCGAGTGAGGCAATCGCGGGATCGAGGAACTCTTGGATGAGGGTGTCCAGGCGAACTCCGCTGGCCTGCCCGCCGCACGCTCCTCCCGAGTTCACACTGACGACGACCTCGCCCAAACCGAGATCCAGGAGACCGGGTCCACCCGAGTCGCCGGGACAGATCGAGCCGGGGCCAGGCACATACTCGATCTGATGCTCGAACACCCGATCGAGCGCCATCGTCGTCATCCTCTTGATTCCAGATCCCGTGAGCGCCGGAACATCCGCTCCGAAACCGACGAATCGGACGAGCCTCCCGATGTGCGCCTCCGTGATCGGCGTCGCGCGGTTGACGGCGATTGGAGTTACCGACGTTGGAGACTCGAGCTGGATGAGCCCGACATCTTTCAGCCCACCCGGAAAACCTGGATAGCGACGCACGGCCCGCACTCGAATCGGCGAGGGGTCGGAGTCCTCGTTCGTGAAGTTGACCCAGTAGTACTGGGAGCGATTCTGGAAGGTATTGATGCGGTGATTCGACGAGAAGCTCACACAGTGCGCCGCGGTGAGTACGACCGTCGGTGCGATCACGGTTCCCGTGCAATACGAATCACCCATCCCCGGCTCACGGTGTACGAGCAGTACGATGGCCGGGTCGCCGGTGTGGAGCGTGCCGTTGTTGATGAGGGCGCGATTGGGAACGACTTCGGGCGGACCCGAACAAGCTCCAAATGAAGCGACGCTCAGAGCGACGACGATGACTACGCGTCGCGAGCGACCTGCAAGATCACGCCTCATCTCGAGATGATGGGGGACAGCAGACGATGCGCAATGCGCGATGGGGCGAAACGCGAGAATCGATCGTCAGCTCGAGCAAGAACCGCTGCCAGTGGTCTTAGCTCTTGGCAGCTACGCACACGCAGTGAGCGCAGGTTCCCATGAGACACTGACAGAATTCGCCGCTTGCCTTTGCGGCTCTACGGTCGCGAACGATGCGGCTGAGAAGCTCAGTTTTAGACTGCGTCGGTTGTGGTTTTGTCTCGGTCATGTTGGCTCTTCCTTTTTTTTGTTTTTCTGTGCGCGTCCAGACCACCCGGATAGCGCTCAGGAAATGTAATCTTCCAAGTCTCGGTCGCATCGTGCCCGATGAGATCGTAGATGTAGCTCCAGCGTCGTTCGTAGATCGTGAGCTCCGCCTCTCGCTCCGATTCCGTCATCCCACGCGCCTTCTCGGCCATGGCAGACTTCTGCCGCTCCGTGGTGGGGGCGTGGTGCAAGTAGTGACCGAAGAACTCTGCGCAGAACGAGTGATACTCGCGCGTGAACAGCACGAACGTGTGCCACATCTCGTCGATCATCGTCATGTCGTGGTCGATGATGAGCTCGACTGATGCTGCCGCTTCGTCACCGCGCACCTTGCGCTGATGGACGACCGCGCTGAGCCACAGCCATCGCTTCACTTCGAGGAAGAGGCTCTCGGCTTCGCGCTGAGTCACTTCGAAGTTGGAGCAGAATTTGTCGAGCACGTCGTCGCAACGGAACGCCAACGCCGAATCGCGCAACTCTCGTTCCGGCTCGGTCAGCACGGCATAAATATGTAGTTGCGGACGCTGTCGGCAACGCACGTGGACGATGAAAACGACCATCTGTCCGGATCTGTCCACAATGACACCACGGACCCGCGGCGCGCGCCCCTTGGGTACATCGACCTTGGAAGTTATCCCGCGCAACCGACGGGGACGGAGAACCGGATGCAACACATGCAAGCACATCGAGGAACGCGTCGTCCTGGCGCATGGCGCAATCGTGGAACGCGCGTCGAGCGCGGACAGAGAATGAGGTCCCCTCGTGTGCACGCGCGACGTGTGGCCGCGCGTGCCGAGCGAGTGAAGTTGCTCCTGCGTTGGGCGTGTTCTTGGGCGGCCCCGCATGCACTATGCTCGGCGGCAGAAGCGCTCGATCTCTCGAAGAGCGGCAAGTTGGTGGAGCACGCGACGGAACTGCGAGCGCTACTGACGTCGCCATCGACAATCCCGTCCAAACGGCCTACGCCGCTGACAACGCGGCCTTGGCCGCGAACCCCACGCGTGTGCCTTCCGGTCTCGAACGGCGGCTGGAGGGGCGCGTCTCCTGCATCGCCCTTCTCGAAGAGCTGCTGGCGGTGCCTGACGATCCTTCGCTCTCCTGTGGCATTTCCGGTGAAGCCGAAGATGAGCGGGACGATTCGGCGCTCCCAGCATGAATCGAACATGCGACCAACCGTTTAGGAAACGGTTGCTCTATCCCCTGAGCTATGGGAGCGAACAGCGAGACGTCGCAGAGGTATCACGCCGCGCGCTCCGATGCATGTCCATCCACCCGTTGCTGAGCTCGGGCGCTGTGCCGCCTCCGCGAATGCGCGACGGACCAGGTCATCACGAGGAACACAAGGAAGCGTGGAACTGGTTTAGACGATCCACTCGCAGCCACCGAGCACGCGCATCCTCCACTGGTGGCGCCACCTGAGCCACGCGCTGCGTCGGTGGTTCTCGAGGCATCGGTCGGGGTCCCAGAGTCGGTTGTCGATGGCGCTCCATCGGGGCGTTCGGTCGCTGCGTCCGTCGGAAGGGTTGCATCGACCGGCACTCCGGCATCGCCGGCCGGCATCGCGGAACCGCACGCCGAGCGCTCTGTCGCTTCGTCAACGCCCACCGGACGCACGCCATAGATGGGCTCGGCGCAGCCGAGCTCCGCCGCTCCGATGTCGGGTGCGCTTCCCATGAACCCGTCGTTGATGTTTGGGAGTCGCTGGCCACGATCGATCGCGAGCGAGGTGCTTCCGAGCGTGACGGGGACTCCCGCTACGGAAGTTCGGTGCTCTGCGAGTGGAGCGAGCGACGAACCAAACAGGGGTGTCGTGAGAAGCACGCCGTGCGCTTCGTAGCGCCCACCGGCTTGCACCATCGCGAACGACGGGTAGCGCATCCCTGTCGCACCGTAGCCGTATTGAAACGCGCCTTCGGGGTAGTAGGCGTTGTAGTCGATGCGTGCAGTCGCGAAATCGATCGGGGTGTCCCACTCCACGGTGAGTCCTCCGGCTGGGCTCGTTGGGCCAACGAAGAGATTGTTCATGACCTGGTAGTCGTGAACCGCCGCGGCAGCCGACGTGAAGATGGCGCGATGCGCGGCGACGAACGTGTTGTGAAAGATGAGCACGCCGCTTGGCTCCTGTGTCCCCCCGAGCGAGTTGAGCTTCATCTGTGCCGCGATGACGTTGACGATCACGTTTCGAAACGCGTAGACAGGGCCGCCGTACACCGGCTGAAAGCTAAGTGGCGAGTAGCTGTTCAGGAAGCGATTTCGGAACGCGCGGACGTTGCCCTCGGCAGCATCGAACTCGAACGCGTTGTCGTACGCAGATTGCGTTTCGTTGCCGTAGACGTCGATCGCGCGCGCGCCGGCCTCTTCCGTCTTGATGGCGTCACCAAATCCGATGACTCGATTGTGCGCAACCACATGTCCACCGCCGACGATCCGAATGCCATCGTCGTTCGCGTTGGCGCCGCCGTTGTCCTGATAGTTCGCGGGCCACCTGAGCCGTCCTTCGATGTCGTTGTCCGCGATGTAGAAGTCGCGCTGTGCGGTACCGGCTCCGATGCCAAGTCGAACGTCGCGAATTCGCAGACGACGGGCAACGTTGCCCTCGGTGCCATTTCCCTGAAAACGAAAAGCCCGTGTCGCGTTGCGTAGGGTGAGGTTCTCGACGTGAACGAAGCTTCCGTACACTTCGACTATATTTCCGTCCGTACCGCCACCGTCGAGAACAACGTCGGTCTGACTCCCTCCACGCACGACAATCGGATTCTCGTTGGTGCCGCTAGCAGTGATCGAGAACGTGCCGGCATAGGTGCCGTTGGCCAACGTGATTACGTCGCCTGCGCGTGCCGCTGCGAGCGCGGTGCGAAGCTCTGCAGCGTTCGAGACGGAAACCGCACGTGGCGTTGCGGGGTCGCGCGGAACGTCGCGGGTACGCGTAGTGAGCATGCGAGTCGCAGATCCGCCGTCAGGGTCCGCTACCTCGATGACGAGCTCGTACGCCGTGCCAGGGCGAAGATCGAAGGCGCTTCCGGCAAACTGCGCGGGAACGGTTCGGCCAACCACGCGTTCCGGATGCACCCGGAACAGCGGAAGCGCGCTACGAAGCGTGCCGCCTGGTTCGCGATACTGCATCGTCGCCGTTGCGTCGAAATCCGCGTCGCCGCTGATGAGCACCTGCACGCCCAGGGTGGTGAGAGTTGAACGGTCGAGCCGAGCTTCGATGACCGTCACTGCATTCTGCGCGGATGCCCCGGAGGCGCTCCCTATGGCTATCGCGACGAGGATCGAGAAACAGGTCCAGCGCATGCGTCACGCTAACAGCGCCGCGCGCGTTCGCGAAGTGTACATCCCCGTCTCTGAGCGATTTTGACTAGATATCGAACAGAATGCCGAGCGCGGCTTGCATTCCCAGCGCACCGGCCAGGTTCGTCGAGAATCCAGGGTCCGCGTAAACCTGCGTGAGAAAAGCGATCTCCGGAAGAAGGGAAACATGCGCGTCCACTCGCAGCGCGACTCCGATGGAACCTCCTGCGTAGAGGAAGTGCGCGGGTGCATCTTGTCCGCCAATGCCCACACGCATTTGATACACGAGACGCGGTGCCAGCACGACTTGATGCTCACGAATTGAAATGCCGACGAGGACCGGCAGCTCGAGCGCGAGCTTGTCGGAGGCGGTGAAGGCAAATCCTGGTGCGAGAGCGACATCGATGCCGCCAACGGGGACGGAAGATCGATGTAGCTGTACGCGGGACGTGAGCGTGAATCCCAGGGTGGTGATGCGCGCGCCAAGATCGAGGCCTGGAACGACACCGTATCGTGCGCCGACTTCACCGGTCGGTCGCACGGTCGCTCCCCCTCCGCTCGCGACCGCATAGACCTCCGGCGCGACGAATACTTCCAGCTTGCCTGGGTCCAGCACTCGGGCTCGCCCAAGTGAGGTGAAGGCGTAGCACCCGGGGAGGAGGAGCGTTGTGAGGCACGCGACCGACGCCAGCGTCAACGCGTTCATGGACACGCCGCGAGCGAGTACGTCCACGTATCGCCGAATGTATCGAGGCCATCGCCGAGCGACCCGCCGCCCATCAAGATCAGCTGGCGCCGCGTTTCATCGAGAACGAGCGATGAGTGGTCGCGCGGAGCCGGGATTCGCGAAGCGCGCAAGCGAGTGAAAGTCGGTTGATTCCCGAGCTTGAGGACCTCCGTGGTGCCGACCACGAAGTTGTCGAGATTGTCGCCCCCGCTCATGAAAATGGATGCACACTGGGCGTCGTAGACGAAGCCGAAGTGTGCGTGAGCTGCGGCGCCTCCCGTAGTCGCCAGCTGTTCCCATTTCGACGCCGCGAGGTCGTACCGCCAGGTCTCGTTGAACGCGCGAGCTACGTCGTGCCCGCCGCGCATGTACAGCGCGCCCTGGTGATACGCGAGGGCGTAGGAGGTTCTTGCGACTGGATGCGGGTCGCTCGTGGGAAGCAGGCGCCACGTGTTGGTCGCTAGGTCGAACTCCCAAAGGTCATCGAGCGACTGGAAGAGCACGCCGGCTCCACCAAACACCCACATCCGGGAGCCATCCGTAGCGGCGGCGATGTCGTGACGCGCGCTCGGTCCCGCAGGGAGTCTGGTCCATTCGTTCGTTGCGAGTGAGAGCGACCAAACCTCGTCGATGGAGAGGTCGAAGCCGACTCGTCCACCGACGAAGAGCCACCGGTCACGCGTTGAGTCGAGCACGCTCGCAAGGTCACTTCGAACGCCCGGGGCGGTACCGAGTGTCGGCACGAGCGCCCAGGTTTGGGCCGCCAGGTCGAAGGCCCAAACGTCGTTCAGTTGCGAAGAGGGCGCCTGACCTCCGAACACGAGCATCCGGTGTCGGCGCGCATCAACGATTGCCGCGTGTCCCCAACGTTTGCCAGGTCCAGCGCCCGGTACTTGGACCCACGGTGGCGCGTCTTGAGGCAGTCCGCATCCGATCGCCAAAGCGACCCACGCCGCGACTGCGAGGCCCGCGGAAGCTCTAGGCCGCATCCAATAACCTCATGAGCGCGCTCTATCACACGCGCTCTCGAGAGCGAATTGCGCCGGCCTAGTCGATTACGCGAAACTCGATGCGTCGATTGCGGGCCCGTTGCTCCTCGGAATCGTTCGGTGCGCGAGGCCGCGATGCGCCGTATCCGTGCGCACGAAGTCGCGCCGCGGAGATTCCTCGCGCGGTCATCCACTGAAGCACGGCTCGTGCGCGCGCCGTGGACAGCGTGCTGTTGTACTCGTCCGTTCCGACGTTGTCGGTGTGACCGCTGATTTCGACCTCAACATCTGGGTTGTCTTCGAGCTTGCGCCGCGCGTTGTCGAGCGCGCGTGCCGACTGCGGCAGGATGTCCGCGCTGTCGAACGCGAACTCGATACCATCGATGACGAGAACTCGTTCGAGCTTCACGCAGCCACGTTCATCGACTTCTTCTCCTGCGGGCGTGCGCGGGCACCGATCACACGGATTGCGAACACCGTCGCCGTCCGAATCGCGGGAGTCCAGATCATCCGGAATCACGTCGAACGAGCCGGAGAGTCCGAATTGGAAGATACCAGCGAGCCCGCGGTCGCCAACGACTCCGATCGGGCGAACAAACACGCCAAGTGAGAAGGGACGGGAGATCGAAAGCTCGTACCCGATTTCCGCGTCGAAGGAGAATCCTCCAGTGGAGTCGCCGACGACGAGTCCAAGATGGGGCGACACCCAGAACCCTCCGTGAATGGGTCCGTTCTCGCTTGCGTAGCCGCAGAGGTCTTCTAGGAACCGCAGCCGCGCACCAAATGTAGCTAGGAAGATCCCTTGCGTGCCGCGTCCGGTTTGTCCGCGAGGCCCGACCGTCGGCGCACCTTCGAACAGGCCTGCGTCGAGCGCAAGCTCAAGCGCAAGGGGCCCGGCAATCTTGTAGTCCACGGCGACTCCGCCGAGAAAACCGAGCTGAGGCAGGGTCGCGCCGGCCCGCACGTGAACATTCAATTGCCCGCTATCGGCTTTAGACGTTGGTGCGTAGGAGAGAAGCGAAGTGAGTACGAATGCTGCGATGCTCAGTTTTCGACAGGTTTTGGGGGATCTCATGAATGCCTCGCACAAGGACGTGGACGATGCGTTCGCGTCGCGTGTGTTCCCTCACAGGCGGCGCTGACAGGGACGGGCCGTGCAGAATGGCGAGCGTGAGCTACGACTCGCTCGCTGTATGAAGGTCGTAGAAGTTGAGGGCGTTGGTTTCCCGCCCGGGCCCCGGAGCGACACCCGCTGTTGCAGTCCTCTTCGTCGCC
Organism: uncultured Sandaracinaceae bacterium; assembly: GCA_964635815.1. Taxonomy (GTDB): domain Bacteria; phylum Myxococcota_A; class Polyangia; order Polyangiales; family JADJQN01; genus CAZWQH01. Next base: position 758 of record CAZWQH010000179.1, on the reverse strand, counting down.
TCGCGCTCATCGCGTCGCTGGGAGCGGCGCTAACGGCGTGCGAACAGGGCGGCGCTCGCGTCACAGGCGATGCGGGCACTGGGGACGCCCGCATCGGATCGCACGCGCCGACAAGTCCCACCCCGCCAACGATGACGCCGTGCCCCGCGGGTTGGAGCGAACGCACCGATCGCGACTCCACGTTTTGCGAGCCGCCTCCGCGAGTGACTCGTCTTTGTGGTCCCGGCGGCGGACAGTTTTTGGGTGAAGCCGAGTGCGTCGCCGTGGGGAGTGCGTGTCCCGAAGATGGTTTCCCGTCCGGTCTCACAGGCGAGGTGGTCTACGTTCGCCCCGGTGCGCGCTCCGGCGACGGAAGTCGTGCGCGCCCTCTCGGTCTGATTCGCGATGCAGTGCGACAGGCTGCTGCCGGTACGACTATCGCCCTCAGCGTCGGCACGTACGACGAACACGTCGAGCTCGACAAGTCCGTGCAGCTGGTAGGCGCGTGCCCAGAGCGAACGTTCATTCGTCACGACGTCACAAGTGCGAGCGATGTCGGTCTGCTCATGGTGAGGCGCGGAGAGGTCACCGTTCGCGACATTACCTTCGGCGCAGCTGAGAACACGGGGGTCGTTGTCTGGCGCGAAGCGGTTGCGCACTTGGATGGCGTTGTAATCCAGGAGGTCGAATACGCGGGGCTCTGGGCCCACGGTGGACGTATCGATGGCCAGAACGTGGTCATCGACACAGTCCGAGCGACAGGCGAGGGCAACGGACAA
>CAZWQH010000178.1:0-9546 GCA_964635815.1 uncultured Sandaracinaceae bacterium | reverse complement strand
CCGTGCGCGCGCTCGGTCCCAAGACGGGTCGCTACGTCGACGGGTTCGTTCCTCCGTTCCTCCATTTCGCGATTGCCGATGGCGACCCACGGTTCGAGACCTTGCTTGCCGCGGTAGCGGATGGTGTGAACGACGTTCCGGGTGTGCGGGCCGCCATCGACACTCGTTCTATTCGGGCAAAGCGAGCCTCTATCTACCCAGAGGCACTCTTTGAGGCGGTGCCTGCGGACACGACGGCAGATGCCTATCTCGTGTTGTCCGAGGGTTCCGCTTACGACGAGGATCTCCCAAATCGTGGAGGCACGAGTCACGGTAGTCCGTACGTATGCGACAGCGACGTACCGGTTCTGATGTTTGGCATGGGTGTGGGCCACTCGCGAGGCTCCGCTCGAGTGGAAGACGCGCTCGACCAGCGCCGAGTAGCGACGACGATCGCAGCTCTACTTGGCGTGCCGGCCCCGGCGGCTGCCCATCCAGCGTCGCTCCCAGGGATCACCGTATCAACACGGTAGGCGCTGTTCGCGCGTTTCGACGTTTGCACGCGTGCCTGCTACGCCCTGTCCATGACCAGTTCTTTTCGCGTCCAGCGCGCGCTCGTCTCGGTCTCTGACAAGACGGATCTCGTTCCGTTTGTGCGTGGGCTCGTGGACGCCGGCGTCGAAATTCTCTCGACCGGTGGAACCGCGAAGGCACTGCGTGAAGCTTCGATTCCGGTGATCGACGTCGCCGAGTACACGGGATCTCCCGAGATCATGGAAGGACGGGTCAAGACGCTTCACCCCCGAGTCCACGGCGGCATTCTCATGCGTGATCTTGAGCACGACCGATCGCAACTCGCTTTGATTGGCGGGCGCCCGATCGATGTAGTGGTCGTCAATCTGTATCCGTTCCGTCAGACGGTAGCGGGCGGTGCGACGGACGGGATCGTGATCGAGAATATCGACATCGGTGGACCATCGATGGTGCGCAGCGCCGCGAAGAATCATGCGCGCGTCAACGTGGTGGTGGACCCTTCGGACTACTCTCGTGTGCTCGAGCTCGTCCAAGCTGCGAACGCATCCGACGCTGCCGGTGAGCCCGCCAATGCGGGAGCACTTCGAAGGACCCTGGCGGCGAAGGCGTTTGCGCATACAGCGTCCTACGACAGCGCAATCGCCGCGTACCTGCAGGCGAGCACACCCGGGCTCGAGAAATTCCCTGCATCTCTGACTCTCGCGTTCGATCGCGCGTATGCGCTCCGATACGGTGAGAATCCACATCAGACCGGTGCGTTCTACGTGGAGCCCAACGCACCTGCCGGCTCACTTGCGCGCGCAGAGTCGTGCGGTGCAGGCGGCAAAGAGCTGAGCTTCAACAACATCGTCGACTGCGAAGCCGCGCTCGATTGCGTCCGAGAGTTTGACCTTCCTGCGGCAGTTGTCGTGAAGCACGCCAATCCATGTGGCGTCGCTCAAGGCATCAGCATTGTGGACGCGTATCGAGCAGCGCGCGAAGCGGATCCCGTGAGCGCGTTCGGCGGTATCGTCGCAGTGAATCGCGAGATCGACGCCAGTGCTGCTGGAATCCTCGGCGAAACGTTCCTCGAGTGCATCATCGCTCCCTCGTTTTCGAGTGAAGCGTTGGAGCTGTTGAGACAAAAAAAGAATCTGCGTCTCCTTGCGACCGGTGCATGGCTTCCTGCCGACTATCGGGAGCTCACGATGAAGCGCGTCAGCGGCGGACTCGTCGTGCAGGACCGGGACGCAACCGCGCACGCAGAGGTTCGCAACGCGAAGACCGTCACTCGTCGCGCACCGACCGACGCGGAGCGGCTCGCGCTTGATTTTGCATGGCGCGTCTGCAAGCACGTTAAATCCAACGCCATCGTCTTCGCCAAAGATGTCACGCTCGATGGATCCGAATCCGTCCAACGAACCGTGGGCGTAGGCGCCGGCCAGATGTCGCGGGTTGTCTCTGTGGAAATAGCCGTGAAAAAAGCGGGGGAGCTCGCGAAGGGTTCGGTCTTGGCATCCGACGCGTTCTTCCCTTTCCCGGATGGGCTTGAAGCCGCAATTCAAGCCGGTGTCACAGCAGTCGCTCAACCCGGGGGATCGGTGAAAGACGCTGAGGTCATCGCGGCTGCGGATGCAGCGGGTATCGCAATGGTCTTCACCGGCGTGCGTCACTTCCGACATTGAATTCGGCTTTGGCGAGCAGCGCGGACCCATCGCAGGGAAGGGCGGCGACCGCGATTACGTATCAGCGCGCGAGGTAATCAACGTGTCTGACGCTCGTATTTCGACTCAAATCAATTCTTGGGTACTCACCGCCGCTCTCCTCGGCATTGCGCCGGGCTGCGGCGGGGGTGCAACGCAAAGCCCCGTGGCCCCCGTCACGGAGCCCACCCCGAATCAGAGCGCACAGAGTCCGGCGAGCGTTCCAGGCGTGAGTGGGCAACTGCTCGGTCGAACGTTCGCGCCGGCGTTCGCAGCCATCGTTTGGGATTGGCCGGGGGATTGGAAGCTTCGCCTCTCTGATCGAGCGCCCGACGAAAGAGGGAACTTCGGCGATGGCGCCGTGCTCGTGGATGTCAACATCAGCGACGCGCGCGAGATTCAGACCGACACCGAGATCGACGCAGGCTCTCAGATCGAAGTCATCAACAGCGATACACCTGCACCGCAAGGCGCGACGAGCTCCGCAGTCACCATCACCAACCTGCGTCTGGATGTCGACCTCCCGGCGGACGCGGTGAGCTACCCAAGGTTGATCGGCGCTGCTCATGTCCGCCTGAACTTTGCAATGGCAGCCGCGGAGGATTTCCCAGCGGGCAACGTCGCCGGCGAAGCTGATGTTCCAGTGATGTTTCTGAGCGAGCCCCATCGTGCGTGTCAAACGCCAAACGCTTCGCTTCCGACGAACGCGTCGTTCACCGAGGCGCCCACGGCGCGCACCATTCCGACCGGCCCAGTGGTTGGAAATGTTCGCGGGCACCGATTCGAGGCACGTACGATCGCGTTCCGAAAGCTTCGCGACGGGTGGGAGCTGATGGCGAGCACGTCCGAGACGCTCGATACCGGAATCGGCGAAGAGACCCTCCACGTCAGCCTCGAAGGCGTGCCGCGTCGCGGAACGGTCACGAAGGCGATGGGAACGGGCGGCTTCTTTCAGGTGTGCCGCGGCCTAGGAACCACGAGCTGGAACACCGACAGTGCTCATATCTTGCAGATCACGGCCTGGAATCCTCGTCCGTGCGCGACGGACGCAAACGGGAACGCGACTGCGGGCACTGCGTCCGGCAAAATCTACGTGGCGTACAAGGGATTCGACGAAGTCGACAACTCTTGGGTCGCTGGGACGTTTACCGACGTGGCGATTGTCCCCGAGAATGGCCGCTGCGAATAAGGCCGCCAAACGCGCATAGGCGCATCGGTTTTGACAGGAAGTGCCTTGCCGCGGTACCAACGTGTACCCATGGCGCTCATCGAAAAAGAAGAAGCGGCGCAACGACTTGCCCGCGCTATCGCGAGTGACCTCGCGCAGTACAACGACCAAAAGATCACCGCAGGCATCGAGAACGACAACTTGTTCGAGACGCTCAAGGAAGAGATCGACGAGGGGCGCGCGCTGCTTCAAACGCGTGTGGCTCCTGCTCTTCTCGATCGAGCGCGTTGGTATTTCGAGCGAGCTCTGAATGATTTCCTCATTCGTCCGCGCGCGAATCTTCGTTCGAAGATGTGGTGAACGAGCCCACGTCTTCGCGAGAAGATGTGGTCAGTTCGCGCCATTTCGTCGCGTCCGAAGCGGATGACGGCGAACGGGTCGACAAGGTCGTTGCGCGGTTGTGCGACACGTCTCGTGCGGCGGTCCAACGCTGGATCGAAGCCGGTGACGTGCGAATCGACGGGAAGGTTGCGAACGCGAGCTCGCGCGTTCGCGCTGGCGCATCGCTTCAGGTCGTTCCGACGGTGCGCGAACCGCTATCGATCGCTCCGGAAGATATTCCGCTCGAGATACTTTTCGAGGATCCGCATCTTCTCGTGATCGCCAAACCCGCGGGTCTGGTTGTGCATCCCGCCGCAGGGCATGCGTCCGGGACGTTGGTCAACGCGGTGCTGCATCACACCTCGGTCGAATCGGTCAGCGGCGCGGACCTGCGGCCGGGTCTCGTGCAGCGGCTGGACAAAGACACAAGCGGCGTGATGGTCGTCGCAAAGACCGAGGTTACCCATCGCGCGCTCGTCGAGATGCTCTCGAAGCACGATGTGGTGCGCGAGTATCTCGCGTTGGTCGTCGGTGCACCGCCCGAGTCAGGGACCTACGACACGATGCACGGGAGGCACCAGACGGACAAACGCCGCTTCACGACCCGCGTCACTCGAGGTCGGAGAGCGGTCACACACTTTCGCGTGCTCGAGCGTTTTCCGTCTTCCTCGAGGGCGTCGCCAAAGAAATCCAGAGGCGCATTCGCCTCGCTGTTACGCGTAACGCTGGAAACAGGCCGCACGCACCAAATACGAGTGCACTGCTCCGAGCACGGATTCCCGATCATTGGAGATCAACTCTACGGCCGTACTCCACAGAACTTGCTGGTTCGTGAAGTGGGCGACACTTTGAACCGCCAAGCGCTGCACGCAGGACGACTGGGCTTCGTGCACCCGATCACCAACGAGACGCTCGACTTTGTCGCGCCGCCGCCCGCGGATTTTCAGCGGGCGCTAGAAAAACTGCGATCGCTATCGAAGTAGCGCAGCGAGCGACTTTCCGTTCGCGTGCATGTCGATGTTTGCGAACGTCACGAACGTGAGCTTGGCGGTCGTTGCGCGGACCTTCGCTGCCATGATTTCGAGCGCAGCATCTTCGTATCGCGATCGGTGCCCTGCGGGTCCCGGCAGTCGGTAATAGACCAAGTCGAGCTTCTTGCCGCTAACGGCGCCGCCATCTAGTGGATTGCGGGCCCCAATCGCGCCGGTGTCCTTCAGCGTCGCGTCGAGCTCAGTTGTTGAAAATTCTGGGAGGTCGAAAACGGGGGTTGGAGTCTTCGGAGGCAAGCTTTCCACAAACGCGCGAATAGCCGTTTTGGCTGGCCGCCCGGGCTTCAGGTCTGGCGCGTAGAAGACGAGAGCCTTCGCCTTTACCTGTTTGGCGATGTTGACGACTTCGGTAAGCCCCGGGACATCTTTGGCCTTGGCTTTGAATTCGTAGTCGGACGCGGCTTTGCAGGCCAGAACGGAGAAAACGAATCCGGCGGGCGCCTCGCGAATCCAGCGGCGAACCGTTCCGGGGCCCGGGACGACGGTTTCGGTTTCCGAGATCTCGATGGCCGAAAAGTCTTTCCAGTAGCGACTAACGGGTACTGGGAACCCCGAGCAGGCAACGACGTTCATGAGCGGCGCAGTATACAGATAACCGCGCACAAGGGCAGGGGGACTACACGAAGGCGTCGATTGTCGGCGTGTCGGCAATCCGGGCGTCGATTCCAGGCACAATTGCTCTGTTCCCGACGCGCAAGTGCTCGGGAGTCTTTCGTTTGTTCGAGGCAGTAGGTACGATGGCCCATCTTGGGGAGCCTTCGGACCGTCCTTGCCTTGGCAGCAACCGTCGCTGCAATTGCGATGGTGCCAGCTCGCGTGGTTGGACAGTCGCTCCCCCCCCTCGGCCTCGAGCCTCAGATATTTCTTCCGCCGGCGTCCACCGGAACCACGTTCCTCATCGAACGTCCGACGGTCATCCGTCACTTGAGCGGGAGCCTCGGTCTCGGCGTGAGCTATGCGCAGGAGCCGATTGTTCGTCACGTCGCCGGCATGCGACTTCCGATCACCCGGGCCATCGCTCAGCCCGAGCTCTACGCAGCCTTGGGCTTGTTCGAGTACCTCGAGTTAGGGCTCGCGCTTCCCGTCCCCATCGGTGTCACGAACACGTCTCGCGATGGCGCAGCACCAAACAACACCGGCGTAGCAATTGGTTCGATGCGACTGAGTGCAAAGGTCCCGCTTTTGCGCGGCGACTTCGGGCTTGCCCTGCGATTCGTGACGGGTCTTCCTCTGGGAGACGCTCCGGTCTATTTGGGCTCGCGCGCCTGGACTATCCAACCCGGGGTCGTGGTGGCGTACCGAACCGGAATCGTTCGGATCGCGGGCGAGGCAAGCTACCGACTGCGTGAGCGCGCGGCGCTTGCAAACTACGAGCAAGACGATGAGCTCATCATCCTCGCGGGCGGGAGCGTTGCGATCACGCCTGAGGTTTCGGCCATTGGTGACTTGCAGTTCCGCTTCGGCGTCGGCGGACGTTCGCTCGATTCCGCCCAGATTCCGATCGAGTGGAGCTTGGGTGCGCGCTTTCAGCCATCTACGAGCTGGGCGATTGATCTCGGCGGAGGAACGGGGATTGGTGGAGGCGCGGGCGCTCCCGTGTTCCGGGTCTTCGGTGCGGTGCGGTTCTCTACCGAGACTGCTCCGTGTGCGCTCGGTCCCGAAGACTACGACGGATTCGAAGACGGCGATTTCTGCGCGGATGGTGACAACGATGCGGACGGCATTCTCGACACGGCGGATCAATGTCCGAACGATGCGGAGGACCGCGACGGATTTCTCGATGACGACGGCTGCGCGGAGCTCGATAACGACGCAGACGGGTATCCGGATTCGGTAGATCGCTGCCCGACGAACGGCGAAGACTTCGATCAGTTCCGAGACGAAGACGGATGTCCCGAGCCAGACAACGATGAAGACGGCGTGCCGGATCCTCTCGACGAGTGCCCGCTCGATGATCCGGAAGACATCGATCATTACCAAGACGACGACGGATGTCCGGAGCCCGGACCTGCGCAAGCGACCGTCACGGTGCGTGGTACACGCATCCTGATCAGCGAGCGCGTCTATTTCGATCTCAATCGCGACACCATCCGGGACGTCAGCACTCCGCTGTTGGACCAGGTAGCGCAGGTCATTCTCACGCTGCCGAGCGACCGCCATGTTCGTGTGCTCGGTCACACCGACAACGCCGGCCCGGAGCCGTACAACCTGGATCTCTCCTATCGTCGAGCGCGTTCGGTCGTGGAGTACCTGGTCTCGCGCGGCGTCCCGCGCGAACGAATCACGTACGACGGGTTCGGCAGTCGCGCAGCGGTCGCACCGAACGACACGCCCGCCGGACGCGCGCTCAATCGTCGAGTCGAGTTCAACATCGTCGAGCCGAACACCGATCGTCGAAGACGGCGCCGCGACCAGGCTCCTCAGCAGCAACGTCCGCCGGCAGCGCCCGCACCCGCACCGGCTCCCGCGACGCCCTGACACCGCACACACGGTGCGGACCTGAACGGATGTTGCGTTGTGATGCGAGCCAGCGTATGCATGTTGCCCCGTGCCTCCTTCTCCTAACGACCACCGATCGGGCTATCTGCGCGTTCGCGGCGCCCGCGTTCACAACCTCAAGAATGTCGATGTCGATCTTCCGCGCGAGAAGCTCGTGGTTCTCACTGGTCTTTCGGGCTCCGGCAAGTCCTCGCTCGCCTTCGACACCATCTACGCCGAAGGGCAGCGGCGATATGTCGAGAGCCTCTCCGCGTACGCCCGTCAGTTCCTAGGAACCCAGGAGAAACCCGACGTCGATCTGATCGAGGGGTTGTCGCCAGCGATTTCGATCGAGCAGAAGACGACCGCGCGCAATCCGCGCTCGACAGTCGCGACGGTGACGGAGATCTACGACTATCTCCGATTGCTCTATGCGCGAGCAGGTACCGTGCACTGTTACAAGTGCGACCGTCCCATCTCGCAGCGCTCCGCGACGCAGATCGTCAACGACGTAATGGAGCTTCCCGAGGGTACAAAGCTCGCGATTCTTTCGCCGATCGTTCGGGCCCGAAAGGGCGAGTACAAAGCGGAACTCAAGGCCTTGGCCAAGGAGGGCTTCGTGCGTGTTCGGATCGACGGACATATGCGCGAACTCGATGGCGACGAGATCCAACTGGATAAGCAGAAGAAGCACTCGATCGAGATCGTCATCGATCGAATTGCAGTCCGACCTGACGCCCGCTCCCGCGTTGCCGACTCCATCGAGCTAGCTCTGAAGAAGTCGGAAGGCCTCGTCATCCTGCAGCGTGCGAGCGGCGACGAAGAGCTGCATTCCACGAAATTCGCATGCCCAGATTGCAGCGTCAGTTACCCGGAGCTGGAACCGCGGTCGTTTTCGTTCAACGCACCTCAGGGAGCATGTACGGCGTGCTCGGGTTTGGGGAACCTGCACCGCTTCGATCCGAAGCTTGTGGTTCCTGATGGCTCGAAGTCACTCGAAGCGGGCGCGATACGCCCGTGGAGCGGCGCTTGGCAGGGGTTCTACATCGCGATGCTCAAGCCGCTCGCGAAGGAGCACAAGTTCAAGCTCAACACAAAATGGGACTCGCTCGCTCCGGACGTGCAGAAGCTCGTCCTGTACGGAACCAACAAGGAATACAACTTCAAGTTCGAAGCCGAGACGAGCGGGAACGAGTATCAGTGGAAGAAGAAGTACGAAGGAGTCATCCCGAATCTCGATCGTCGATTCAAAGAGACGGATAGCGAGAACGTCCGCGGCGACCTCGAGAAGTATATGTCGCGCGCGGAGTGCCCGGATTGCAAAGGTGCGCGCCTTCGTCCCGAGTCGCGCGCAGTTCGCGTCGGCGGCACCCCGATTCACATCCTCGTGGGGATGTCGGTCGCAGATGCGTACCAGTTCATGGAGACCGTGAAGCTCGGTGAGCGCGAGCGAGTGATCGCAGCGCCGGTGCTCAAAGAGGTTCTCGCTCGGCTCGAGTTCTTGCGAGCGGTGGGTTTGCAGTACCTCACTCTCGATCGCGCGGCCGGATCGCTTTCGGGCGGTGAAGCTCAGCGAATCCGGCTCGCCTCGCAGATTGGCTCTGGCCTGGTCGGTGTTCTGTACGTGCTCGACGAGCCGTCCATCGGCCTTCACCAGCGTGACAATGAACGCTTGCTCGCGACGCTGCGACGCCTTCGAGATCTCGGCAACACGGTCATCGTGGTGGAGCACGACGAAGACACCATTCGAGCTGCGGACTACGTCCTCGACCTCGGTCCAGGCGCAGGTTCCGAAGGCGGTCACGTCGTTGCTGCGGGGACGCCCGAAGCGATCATGGCGAGCAAGAGCTCGATCACCGGGCGCTACCTGTCACGCACCGAAATGGTCCCGGTCCCGGCCAACCGTCGCAAGGGAAACGGGAACGTCATCGCGCTTGAAGGCGCGACTGGAAACAACCTGAAGAATGTGGAACTGCGGATTCCACTGGGGACGTTGACGTGCGTGACGGGGGTGTCGGGGTCCGGGAAGAGCACGCTCGTGATCGATACGCTGAAAACGGCGCTCTCCCACGAAGTGAATGGGGCAGCCGAGCTCCCGCTTGCGTACAAACGACTCTCGGGTCTGGAGAACATCGACAAGATGGTCGATATCGACCAGTCGCCCATCGGGCGAACTCCGCGAAGCAACCCCGTCACGTACACGGGCATCTTCGATGAGATTCGGCGGCTTTTTGCCGCGACCGCCGACGCTCGCGCAAAGGGATACGAAGCCGGG
>CAZWQH010000177.1:0-9559 GCA_964635815.1 uncultured Sandaracinaceae bacterium | reverse complement strand
GGGCCGAGAACATTCGGCGTCAGATGTCGGGCGTTACCACTGATGTCCTTCCACTGCAGGACGGTGTTCGCAGACCCGAGCGTCATCCAGTATGGGTTGCGCGTGGAGTAGTGAGCTGCGAGCCCATTCGTAATGGGAAGGGCATCCTTGTCGTTGGTCGAGCAAATGTAGGTGCCGGTAGACGCGTATCCCGTGGTCAGGTCGTTGAAGCGTTGGTGCGGGAACTGGTTATCCGTTCCTAGCCACAGGTTGGCGGTGTAGTCGCCGTTGGGCTCGGAGTACGCTGCGTCACGAAGCCACCACGAACCGCCGTCGATTGCGCGCCAATCGCGCGAGCAGTTGTTTCCGGGCGTGGAGTTCATGGGGCATCCCGTGTAGTTGCCCACGCGCGTTCCATAGATGCCGGGGACGACGCGGAAGTTCGCGGGGTCGTTGAACCTCGCAATCATGGCCGAGTAGTGAGCCGAGGTTCGCGGGATCACCATTTGAAGGCCGAGCGCCTGGCACGAGTTCGCATCGTTGCGGGACAGCGTCGAGAGGCCGCCGGTGACACGGTAGAACGTGTATCCGCCGCCATCGGTTTGCATGTCGCAGTACACCTGCAGGGGTACACGCGGGCCGGCCAATCCGTCGGTATCAATGTAATAGAGGCCGCTGCCGCTATCGAGCGCGGCATCCAGAATTTCGAGGCAGCTGCGCTGCACCGCGACGACGTTCGCGCACTCGGTTCCGCCGAAACCTGCTGGGCAGTCACATCGGTACGCGTTGATTCGGTCCGAACAAACACCGCCGTTCGCACATGGGTTCGGTGAGCATTCGTCGATGTTCGTTGCGCAGGTTGGCCCGGAGTAGCCGGGTGCACACGTGCACGTGAACATGTTCGCCCCGTCCACGCAGGTGCCGCCGTTCTGGCAAGGGTTGCCTGGGCTGCTTGCGCACTCATCGATGTCGATCTGGCACGTGTCACCGGAGAAACCCGGGGCGCAGGTGCACGTGAACGAGTTCACTCCATCCGCACAGGTTCCGCCGTTCTGACACGGCGCTCCGGCACACTCGTCGATGTTCGTCGCGCAGTTCGTACCCGAGTAACCGGGCGCGCACGTACACGTGAACGTGTTGACTCCGTCCGCGCAGGTTCCGCCATTCATGCACGGATTCGGAGCGCAGTCGTCGACGTTCGTGGCGCACGTCGCGCCGCTGAAGCCGGCTGCGCAAGTGCACGTGAAGCCGTTCGTGCCGTCTGCGCAGGTGCCACTGTTCTGGCAAGGGTTGGGCGAACAGTCGTCAATATTGCCATCGCAACGAGTGCCAGAGAATCCGGCAGCGCAGGTGCATGTGAATCCGTTCACGCCATCTGCGCACGTTCCACCGTTCGCACAGGGATTCGGCGCGCAATCATCCACGTTCGTTCCACACGTCATGCCCGTGAAACCAGCAGCGCAGGTGCACGTGAACGTATTGACTCCGTCCGCGCAGGTTCCGCCGTTCTGACACGGCGCACCGGCACATTCGTCGATGTTTGTTGCGCAGACAGGACCGCTGTAGCCAGCCGCGCACGTGCAGACCGGCACGCCCGTCGTTCCCGAGCATGTTCCACCGTTCATGCACGGGTTCAGTCCGCACGGGTTTGGTGCGGAGGTGTCCGGCGCAGCATCCGTACTGGCGCTCGAGGCGTCTCGAGCCGCATCGGTCGCCGTCGGTGCGTCCGAACTCGGCGATGATGCGTCCGTGCTTCCGTCGCGCGCAACTGCGGTGTCGGAAGACGCGCTCACATCCGCCGGGCTGATCGCGGAGTCACGGGCGTCGGTCGCGGTCTGTGCAGCGTCCGTATTCGAGGTCGCGGAATCGGTTCCCGCGTCGGTGCCCGTCGTGGTGGTAGGAGCGCCGCTGCCGCACGCGGCGACGAGCAGAAGTAGGACGGAGGGGCCGATCCCCGAACGCACGCGGTTCGGGAGCAGTGTAATTTTCATGGCGCGGACTTTCACCCAACCTGTTTCGGGACGTCAACAACGGAACTTCGCGTCTCGACCCTGCTCGAGGTTGGCTATACTCGAAGTCGTGAATCGCTCCGGACGCAGAGACCTTTTGAAGCGAGGCGGCCTTGCCCTGGTGGCTTCTCGAGCAGGCCTTGTAGCTTTGGGAACTCAGGGCCACGGTTGTGAGGCACCTCGCCACAGTGTCGGCCCTGGTGCGAGAAAGTCAGGCCACGTGCCTTCCCCCACGATTGCCACAACGCAAGATACGAGCACCTCCCAAACCAACCGCCGGTTAGCGCAAGTTGTTCGAGGAATGCCCACGCGAGACGGCGCCGGCGTTTCGCTTACCCGTGTGATTGGGCAGCCCTCTCTTCGCAATCTCGATCCCTTCATCATGCTCGACGAGTTTCGATCCGACGACGCCGGCGCTTACATCGCCGGGTTTCCCGATCATCCGCATCGCGGTTTCGAGACAATTACCGTCATGTACCAAGGCAATATGCGTCACCGTGACAGCACCGGAAACAGCGGGCTGATCACGGACGGCGGGATTCAATGGATGACGGCCGGTCGCGGAATCATTCACTCGGAAATGCCCGAACAGACGAACGGCACGATGTGGGGCTATCAACTCTGGTTGAACCTTCCCGCCAAGGAAAAGATGCGCGCGCAGGAGTATCAAGACATTCAGCGGACAGGCATTCCAGTCGGACGCCTCAAAGGTGACTCGCACTTCCGCGTCGTTGCGGGCGAAGTCCACGGCGTGAAGGGCGCAGTTCGCGACCGCACGACCGCTCCAGTGCTTGCCGACGTGGTGCTCGGAGAGTCCGAGCGTTTCGAAGTCACGCTACCGAAAGACCACACTGCATTCGTGTTCGTCTCGGAAGGCGAGCTCGAGATGGGACGCGAGAACACGCGCGTCAGCAAGCAGCAGCTCGCAGTCACCGAACGCGGCGGCACCGGGCTATCTCTTCACGCACTCACTCCGTCCCGCGTGCTGGTCGTTGCAGGCGCTCCCATCGGTGAGCGCATCGTTCAACACGGCCCGTTCGTGATGAACAGCGAAGAGGAAATTCATCAAGCGATCGCGGATTACCGCAGCGGCCGCCTGGCTTTGTAGAAACCAATCCATCTCGCACCACGCTCCAGTCGATCGCGAACGTCCCAGAGTGCGAAGTTCTCGCTGTGCGAATCACGCGTGGCGTCGCCCAACGACAAGCGTTTCGGGCTGCGACGATGCGAGCGAGGACTGGGTGGGTTCGAGGGGACGCCGCGAGTGCCAATCGGCACAGTGTTTGAGCCTCCGATTGGACACGAGCGATGAGTGAACCCCGCGCGGCGCCAACCCGTGCAGTTCTTAGCGCCGCAATGCGGGGTGAACGACCCCGAGCGGCCCGCCCAGTCCTCAGCGAGCTCCCAAATCGCAAATCGCTACTCGTTAATCGACATCACTCGCGTAACGCGGAGCATAAACGGCAGCACCGACAACGCGCCAAATACCCGGATTCGGCCTTGCTTCTCCGCGTCGGAGTGACGCTTCACGGCTTCGCCGCGCGGATCGGGGATGCCGAGCTTCGGCACCAGCTCAAGGAGGGACATGTTGGTGATGTCTTCGCTGGATGCGCGGATGGTGAGATCCGGAATGCCGACGACTCCGTCGTACACGTCGACGCGGCCTTGTGAGAACTCGATCGTGATTTGGACGCGCGCGTCCTCTGCGATAATCGCGAGTCGGCCACGGAGGCGATCGACGATGCGAGCCTTGCTCGCGTGATCGTCGATGTTCTGACGGATCATCTCGGCGAGCATGTTGGCGAGACCGTTCGACTCGGAGCCCGGTGCGAGGACAATGGTCGCCATTCCCTACTCGCTCAGGCCACGAATTCCGTGGGGATCGCCATTGCGCTCTTGACGAGCTGCCTCGACGCATCGACGTACTTGATGATCGTTGGGAGGTGACCCTTCGTGAGCTTGAGCTTGCCTTGCATCATGGACTTGATGGGGTCCTCCTTGCCGCTCAGCACTTCTTGCCAACGCTCGTAGACACCCACGATCACGAACGGCGCTTCCGCGGTCGCGAAATCTGGTGTCACCCAATGGGTGTCTCGGCAGGTACCCGAATCGACGTCCAGAATCATTGCAATGTCGTTCTCCAGCCCCCGAGCAGCATCGGATTTGACGATGAATGCGACCTTTCCGTACGTCCACTCCTTGCCGGCCGTCCGGTAGTTTGGGTTGTTGTTCACCGCGTCTTTGAACGCTCGGGTCCACTCTTCGGATGGAAAACGTAAGGTCATCGGAGGCACCGTAGTAGCAAAGGCCTTGCGAAGCGCACGCCGCCGTGAGAGCGCTCGCTTACGCGTATATGCTCATTCGCTCGGAAGCTCTGACGACTGCAGGGTTCGCCCACGCCTTTTCTCTACGAACCGGAGGCGTCTCGGTTCCTCCGTTCGATTCGCTCAATCTCGCGCGCACGGTCGGTGACTCGCCGAAAGCCGTTGCCGAGAACCAAGCACGATTCGCTGCCGCGGTGGGCTACGAGCGCCTGTACGAGGTCAGTCAGGTTCACGGAAACTCCGTCGTCGCTCTCTCAGACGACGCGGACATGCTGCTCACTCGAGAGCGCGAGGCAGATGCGATTGTTTCGTTTGGAGGCGCTGGAGGGCAGCGTGCACCAGATGTCACTCGCGCTCGGGTACGCGCCAAGACGGCCATCGGGGTGCGCGTAGCGGATTGTGTTCCGGTCTTGATCGGTGAGAAACGGACTGGGCGAGTTGCTGCGATACACGCGGGTTGGCGCGGCGCGATCGCAGGCGTTGTTCAAGCGGGCGTCAACGAGCTAACTCGGTTGGTGGTCGACGCCGAATGCGTGGCGGCGATCGGTCCGCATATCCGCGCGTGCTGCTTCGAAGTCGGCGATGACGTCGCGCGTACCATTGCGGACACGGCTCCTCAGAAGCCGTTGATCACCCGAAACGCGCAAGGACGTGCACACGCCGATCTGACCGTTCTAGTTCGCCAAGCCCTGACTAGCAGGCGAGTTCAAGTCATCGACGACGTTGGCGGTTGCACGATGTGCGATCCAGCTCGCTTCTTCTCGTATCGACGGGATGGCGCAAGCTCCGGACGGCACCTCGCGGTTATCCGCGCCCAAGCGCTATAACTGCGCACATGTGGGATCCCGAAGCGTACCTGCAGTTCGAAAAGGAACGTGCGCGGCCCTTCCTCGATCTCCTCGCCCGCATCGACCGCACGTCGGCGAACGTGGTTGTGGATCTTGGTTGCGGCGCAGGAAATCTGACGAAACTTTTGCGCGATCGGTTCGCAGCGCGACGTGTAATCGGCGTGGATAACGACCTAGCCATGCTCGCGAAGGCACGGGCAATCGTGAGCGACGCGATGTGGATCGAGAGCGACGCCCGATACTACGAACCTCCCAGCGACACGGACTTGCTCATCTCGAATGCTCTGTTGCAATGGGTGCCGAATCATGTGGACCTCATCGGTAAGCACGCCGAATCGCTAAAGCCGGGGTCGACGATTGCGTTTCAGCTGCCTGCGAACTTTGACGACGAGCATCACCGTGCAATCGATGCGCTCTGTCTCGAACCTGCATTCTCGACATGGACCGGCGCGCTGAAGCGCGGGACGGCGACGTATCCACCCGAGCGGTATCTCGAGCTCCTTCACGCCCACGGCTACCGCGTGGACGCGTGGGATACGACCTACCATCAGATTCTTCGTGGCGCTGATGCGGTTCTCGATTGGGTACGCGGCACTGCGCTCGTTCCCGTTCTCGCGGCGCTTCCGAACGACGACAAGCGTGCTGCGTTCATCGATGCGCTGCGCCCTCGGCTCGCGGACGCATATCCGGCCCGCTCGTGGGGAACCTGGTTCCCGTTCAAACGACGGTTCGTTGTAGCCACCCGCGAATCTGCGTAAGCCGGCACAGGCACTGCGTACTCGGGTACGCACGCTTTCGGCGTTCGTACGTCTTGCTCCAGCGCGCACGAAGGTGTAGCTCAACGGGCTCATGGGTTGGTTCCAGAAGAACCGCGCGACGCAGGACGGCACACCGAAGCGAACGCTCGGTGAAGGTCTCTTTCGTAAGTGCGATGCATGCGGCGAGACGCTCGTCGCGGAGGAGTTCTCGAACAACTTCGAAGTCTGCCCCGCGTGCAGTCACCACCATGCAATGAGCGGAGAGGCGTGGATCGAGCTGCTCGTCGATCAGGGAACCTTCCACGAGCACGACCAAGAGCTCATCGCGGGGGACCCGCTGGGCTTCCGCGATCAGAAGAAATACAAAGACCGCATCAAAGCGAGTCGCCAGAAGAGCGGCGTCAACGATGCGTTCCTCGCGGGTTCGGCGATGCTCGACCAACGTCCCGTCCAGATCGGGACGTTCCTGTTTCGCTTCATGGGCGGATCGATGGGCTCCGTCGTCGGCGAGAAGATCACGCGGATGTTCGAGCGCGGTGCGGCACACAAGCAGCCGGTCATCTTGCTGTGCGCATCGGGCGGAGCACGAATGCAGGAAGGAGTCCTCTCTCTCATGCAGATGGGCAAGACGGTTGCTGCGCTAGGTCGGCTTCGTGATGCGCCGGCCCCGTTCATCAGCGTGCTCCTCAATCCCACCACCGGAGGAGTTGCTGCGAGCTTCGCGCTTCTTGGGGACGTGAATATCGCCGAGCCTCGAGCTCTGATCGGATTCGCAGGCGCACGAGTCATCGAGAACACCATCCGTCAGAAGTTGCCCGAAGGATTTCAGCGCGCGGAGTTCCTGGTGGAGCATGGGTTCGTCGATCTCATCGCGGACCGTCGCGAAATGCGTGCCACCATCGCGAAGGTTCTCGGTCACCTGCTCGACTGAAATTGCTCGTGACCAAACGGGATCACCACTCGACCTACGCGAACGAGCTCGCCTGGCTGTACGCGCTTGCGCCGCGCGGCATCAAGTTCGGGCTCACTCGCATGAAGCGCGCGATTCGGATGCGCTCGCTCGATCTCTCTCGCATCGCCTACGTTCACGTGGCTGGTACGAACGGCAAGGGAAGCGTCTCTGCGATGATCGAGCAAGGCCTTCGATCCGCGGGGCACAAGACTGGCCTATTCACCTCACCGCACCTCTCGCGCTTCGCGGAACGAGTGCGAGTGAACGGGAGCCCGATCGACAACGCCGACGCCGCCCGCCGAATTCGGTCGATACGCCTCTTCCTCACACGACCGGGGGCTCCAAAATTATCGTTCTTCGAGGCTGCGACCTTGCTCGCGCTCGAGACCTTCATCGATGCAGGCGTCGACATCGCGGTCATGGAGGTCGGTCTCGGGGGAAGGCTTGATACCACCAACGTTATTCCCGATCCGTTGGTGTCGGTCATCACCTCTATCGCAAAGGATCACGAGCAGTACCTGGGGACTACTCTCGCGAGGATTGCTGGCGAGAAGGCCGGAATCATTCGACGCCGAACTCCCCTCGTATCCAATGTCTCTTCACGAAGCGTCGCGGGACGGGTGGTCGCAAAGACCTGTGCAACAGAGCGTGCTCCTATCATCGACGCTGTGACCTTTGTTCGTGAGGCGCGCGGGCACAAGCGAGTGCTGCAAGGAGAGCATCAGGTCGGGAATGCGGCGTGCGCATTGGCAGCGTTGTCCGTGGTCAACGATCGAGGATTCCGCGTTCCGCCCGCCGCGAAACGCGCGGCTCTTGAGCGTGTGCGCTGGCCAGCGCGGCTCGAGGTCGTGCGTGGAGTCTTGTTCGATGCGGCTCACAACCCCGAAGGGGCGCGGTCGCTTGCGGCGCACCTCTCGAGCGTCGAGAAGCCTGTAACGCTTGTTTTCGGAGTCATGCGCGACAAGAGTTGGCGCGAGATGCTGAAGATTCTCGCTCCGCGATGTCGAGCGTTGATAGCCACGCTGCCAAGCACCGGGCGCGCGCTTGCGCCGGGCGAGATCGTACGCCTCGCAGACAGCTTGGGAATCGCATCGTCGGAGGTCGTCGTTGAGCCGGCAGCAGCACTCGCGCGCGCCAGGGAGATCGCCCGCGGTTCGCGGGTCGTCGTAACCGGATCCCTTTACTTGGTGGGCGAGCTTCGCGCACGAGTCTTGGGCCAGGAGATGGATCCCGTGATCACCATGTAAAACGTGATAGAGCAACACCACTCGGGGCGTGAATGAAGGAAATCGACCGGATTACAGGGTTGCTCAAGAGCGAGGTGATCGAGAAGCAGATCGCGGCCGCGATTGTCCTTGGTGAGCTCGAGGCGAAGACCGCGAACAAGGCATTGGTCGATGCGCTCTCGACGTCGGGAACCGTAGTTCAACGACACGTGCTCGAGGCGCTCGCGAAGATCGGGGCGAAACCGAGCCTCGCGGTCATCCTCCCGTTTGCTTTCGCGCGCGATGCGAGTCTGCGTGATGCCGCCAAGCGCGCAATCGCCAGCGTTGGCGACGACGCCGTCGCCGTGATTCGGGAGCGTGCGAAAACGGCGACTCCCGACGAGCGTCGCGTCCTGGACGGTGTTCTCGCCGAGCTCGGCGGGAGCGAAGCGTTCTTCACGATCCTTGGTGGTCTCGAATCGAGCGACCCGGAGGTGGCTCGCGAGGCGGCGCTCAAAGTTCGCACCGAGGTGAAGAACGCATCCGGGCACGCACGAAGGAGCTATCTCGCCCACACAGAGAAGCTGATCGAGAAGCTCAAGAAGAAACCCGACGCTGGGCCCGCGCTCGTCGCGGCGGTGAAGATTCTCGGATATCTGGAAGACCCGCGTGCGGTCCCGACTCTCAAGGAAATCGCGACGTCGAAGAAGATGTCCGGCGACGTACGGCGCGAAGCGCTCATCGCGCTGCGCTTTGCAAGCAAAGAGGTCGACAAGAGTCTTCCCAAGATGCTTCTCGACGCGGTCCAGGATCCGGACCGTGCCTACGCGCAAGCAGCCCTTCATACGCTTGGAAGCATCGAGCTTCCGGATGGGGCGGTACCGGTCCTGACGAAGCTTGCTGCCGATCCAGACTTCGAGCGTTCGCGCGTTGCAATCGAAGCGCTTGCACGAATGGACAACTCCGACGCGATCGGAGCTCTCGTCGATCTCGTGGCGGCCGGTGAGCAAAAGCGTGCGGATGCAGCAGCGATTGCGCTCCTGCCCAAGCCGCCCCCAGGAGCTCCAAGTGGCGGCGCTCCGAACTACACGAACGGTGCACGCAAAGAGGCAGCCGTGTTGATAGCGAAAGCAGTCATGAACGCCACAGCTGCCGATCGAGCGATGAAGATGAAGGTCCTGCTCAAGCCACATGCGCGCGAGCTCTCCCCGGCGCACCGCAAGGGTTTGCGCGATGCCGCCCTCGATGCGGTTCGCGAGGGCCATGCGAGCACGGACAGCCTTCTCGAGCTTGCTCGCGAGATCGATCAGAAGGGGACCACAGAGGGACTGCGTGAGCTTGCCGCCAGGCTCCGCAAGGGTCGCAAACCGGCCGACGAAGCGCGCGTTCTGCAGCTTCTTCTTCGCGGAGATCACTCGACCGACGAGGACCGCTACCGACTTGCGACGCTCGCGCTCGCTCGCAGCGCGAAGGACACGAACCCT
>CAZWQH010000176.1:0-9562 GCA_964635815.1 uncultured Sandaracinaceae bacterium | reverse complement strand
GCTGGGTGTTCGCACGGAAGTCGTTCAAGCAGGAGAGGGCACGCGCGTGTTCTCGGTGACGCTCCCCGAGTCGGAGGGCGAGAACGCCGCGCTCGAGCGTGAGGTCGACGCGCACTATCGGTCGTTCGTCGAAAGCGTTGCCGCAGGACGTGGTCGCGCGTTCGAAGAGATCGAGCCCCTGGCTCGCGGGCGTGTGTGGGACGGTAAGAACGCGCTCGCGGTCGGGTTGGTGGATCGTGTCGGGTCGCTCGTCGACGCTCTCGACGAAGCCCAGAGCGCGAGCGGTGTCACACGAAAGCTCGACGCGCGCATGATCGTGGCGCGTGACGTGCGTCCGCCCGATCCTCCTGACTCGAAAGGCACGAAAGGTCTGCTCGATCTGAGCGTGCAGGCGCTGCGAGCGACTCTCGCGGGAACGAGCACAGAGGAACTGAGTGATGCGGCAGTCTTGCTTACGTCGCGAGTCTTGTATTTCGCCCCTCTCCCAAAACTCCAGTGAGCGCCGAACGTTCGACGCGGGCACGCAACTTGCGATCGCGTACGACAACCGACTGAGTGGCTACTCTCGTGCGCATCGCGTTGAACGTCTCCCGGCGAGGGCGTATCGTCCTCGCGCTCGACATATATGAGAACTCTCCAATCCCTAACCCAGGCCGCGCTCCTCTCCGTCAGCTTCGCGTCGATCGGCGCGTGCGGCGGCGGTTCAGCTGGCGCTCCGTCACCCACGACCATGCCGGAAGGCGGAACCTTCACCGGCGTTTTCGATTCCCCACAGTACGGTCGCCTGCAGATGCGCCAGAATGGAACGACAGTGATCGGCGAGTACGTGAAAGACGAGCGCGAAGGCCGAATCGAAGGGAATGCGAACGGGAACGTGCTGCGGTTCACGTGGGTCGAGCATCGCGAAATGATTCGAGGCCGCCCCACGAGCACGCGCGGACGCGGCTACTTCCAGTACGTCATCGACGAGAATCAGAACCATGCGCTCGCGGGGTTCTGGGGTCACGACGACAGTGAGACCAACGGGGGACCGTGGCGCGCGATCAAGAGTCGCCGGGCGCAACCGCAGCTGTCGACGGATTCACCTTCCAACGATCCAGACACTCAAGAGACCAATCCAAACTCTGACGGGAATGGTCAGGGAAGCTCGCTCGACAACCTCTGAGCGTCAGCTCACCGAGAGACCAAAGCGTTTTAGCCATATGCCATCATCACCACGCGCATCGGAACCTCCATCTCGAAGCGCTCGCCCCTGGGGCGAGATTTGCGTCGACTGCAAGAACCACTGGGTGGCTCTCGAGAGCGCCTCTTATGATGAGCAAGGACGCGCCAAGTCAGGCGTCGTCGTGGACAGCGACCGTGATCTCGCGGCTCTCTGCGCGCGAATGCGCGCGTCAGACAAGCGCAATTGCGCGATCGTCTTTTGCACCGAGACAGGCGACCCAGCGCCGCAAGGGGACGAGGATGCCGACCCGTTCGCGGGCTCCGCGCACTAGCGGGCTTTCGTTGCGCAGACGAGTGAGGCTCGCGGACGGCGAATGGCCGTTGTTCGTCCCGCGACCCAGGTGGCGCGTCGCCGTGATTACCCCAGCTTCGAACGTAAGCTCCTCCATGTAGCGCTGTGGGCCGAAGTCGTAGACCCAGACCTCTATCGTCACGGTCACAGCTTGGCCCGCGGTGAAACCGGGCATTCGGAAACGCGGATTGTTCCACGCCTGAACCCAGCGGGTCTCCGTACGGGCGGTAACGGCTGCAGGCTCGCCGCAGACCGATCGGACGTACACCGAGTGGTCGCCGCGGGTGACCAAGTGCGTTCCGCAGTCCAGCGCCCGAGCGGCGGACGGTGCGAAGGCCAAGCCGACGAGGAAAGTTCCGACCAGCCCGCGAAATCCGATCACCGACATGCTGCCTCCGAGATACGCGTTCCATACTGCTGGAAACGCCTGCTGGCCGCAATGCGCGAACGGGGCTGCTGATTGCTACGAGCGGCGTTCTGAGGTAATCGCGGCGGAGGTACTGTGGATCAACAAGAGAAGATTTGGCATTCGCTAAAGGTCGACGAAGTTGCTCGAATTTGGACCACGGATGCGACCGGCGGTCTTTCCGAGCGAGACGCGGATGAGCGTCGAAGTCGCCTTGGAAGGAACGTGCTCCCTGAACCTCCCCGCACGAGCCCGATCCTTCGTTTCCTCCTCGGCTTCGCGGATCCTCTGGTCATCGCGCTGTTGGTCGCTGCCGTCGTCTCGCTTGTCGTCGCGCTCACGGAGCCGGAGAACCTCCCCTGGTTCGCCAGGTTCTCGGACACGCTCGCTATCCTTTTGATCGTCATGCTGAATGGGGTCCTCGGGTTCCTGCAGGAGCAGCGAGCCGAAGCCGCTCTTGACGCCCTTCAGAAAATGGCTGCTCCGTCGGCCAAGGTTCTTCGCGCGGGAAACCTCAAGGCTGTCGCGGCTTCCGAGCTCGTTCCCGGGGATTTGATCTCGCTGGAAGCAGGCGATTCGATTCCCGCCGACGTTCGTTTCGTCGAAACGATTGATCTCTCCACGGCGGAAGCTGCGCTGACCGGCGAGTCCACTCCTATCAAGAAAGTCGCCGAGCGCATCCTCCCCGACGATTCGACGATCGGTGACCGCCTCAACATGGGTTACCTCGGGACGGCTGTGGTTGCGGGGCGCGGGACGGCGCTCGTGGTCCACACGGGCGGATACACCGAGCTTGGTCGCATCGGCGCGATGATCCGGTCTGCAGAAAAATCCGAGACGCCACTCGAGCAACGACTCGAGCGTCTCGGCCGCGTCATCCTGTTTACCTGCCTCGCGATCAGCGTTGTGCTCTTCGTGATCGGGGTCCTGATCGGCCGACAGGAGTGGACGGTGCTCTTGCTGACGGCAGTCAGTCTCGCTGTCGCCGCAATTCCGGAAGGTCTGCCCGCCATCACGACCATCACGTTGGCGCTCGGCATGCAGCGCATGGCCAAGCGCGGGGCGATTGTTCGCAAGCTGCCCGCAGTCGAGACGCTAGGAAGTGCCACTGTCATCTGCAGCGACAAGACAGGAACGCTTACACAGAACGCGATGTCGGTTCGACGCGTGGAGACGATTGCTCACTCGTACTCGGTGGACGGCATGGGGTATGAGATCACTGGGACCGTCACGCCGCTCGATGGTGCCAAGACCGATGACGAGGCGTATCAGCGTGCGCTCTTCGTTGCAGCTGTGTGCAACAGCGCGCGACTCGAGCCTGGTGACAACGGGATGCGCGTTCTGGGCGATCCGACGGAAGGCGCGCTGATTGCTTTGGCTGCGCGTGGTGGAGCCGACCGCAAGGCTCTTCTTGCGAAACACAAGGTCCTGCGCGAGCTTCCGTTCGATAGCGATCGAAAGCGCATGACTGTGGTGGTTGAGACGCCCGAAGGTCCACGCGCGTGTGTGAAGGGCTCTCCAGACGTCCTATTGACTCTCTGCACGCACGTGCGCCGTGGTTCTGAAGTGGTTTCGCTCACGGACGATGACCGAAAGCAGATTCTCGCTAGCAACGATCGACTCGCCTCGGATGCTTACCGCGTGCTCGGCTTGTGCGACCGGACCGATGGATTGAGCGGCGACCCGGAAACCAACCTTTGTTTTCTGGGTCTCGCAGCGATGATCGATCCGCCGCGCGCGGACGTGAAGCAAGCCGTCGCAGATGCTCAAAGCGCCGGCATTAAGGTGGTCATGATCACGGGCGATCACCCGTTGACGGCGATCGCTATCGCACGAGACCTAGGTTTCTGGGGGACGCAGTCTGTCGCGGTGACCGGGCGCGAACTCACGCAGATGGACGATCAAAAACTGATCGACACCGTGCACAAGGTCGCGGTCTTCGCGCGCGTTACCGCTGAGCAGAAGCTCGATATCGTGAAAGCGTTCAAGGCTCGCAACAACGTCGTTGCCATGACAGGCGACGGTGTGAACGACGCGCCGGCGCTCCGCGAGGCCCAGATCGGAATCGCAATGGGCGGGTCTGGAACCGACGTGGCGCGCGAAGCAGCGGACATGGTGCTGCAAGACGATAACTTCTCGACCATCGTTCATGCGGTTCGAGAGGGGCGCGCGATCTTCCGGAACATCCAGAAGTTCATCTTTTTCTTGAACAGCTCGAATGCCGGCTTGGTCTTTGCGGTTATCGCGGCCAGTTTTCTCACGTGGGTGGACCCGCTCACCCCGCTCCAATTGCTCTGGATCAACCTCGTCACGAACGGTTTGCCGGCGCTGGCGCTGGGAATCGACCCCCCGGATGCGGACCAGATGTCGGAGAAACCGCGTGCTCCGGACGAGGGTTTGGTCACCGGTCGGGACTATTTCGGGATGATTCTCGTCGGTGTGGTGATGGGTGGCGCTGCACTCTTGCTCTACGCGCTTCCCCTGATCGCCCCTCATTTGCTGTCCGCCTCGCCCGACAACGTCGCGGAGATGAGAGGCCACGCGCGCACCATGGCGTTCACTTTGCTGGCACTATCGCCTCTTTTCCACGCTTTCAACTGCCGGTCGCCCCTGACCAGCATTACTCGTCAGCCCGTGTTTGCGAACCGTTTCCTCTGGATTGCCATCACGCTGAGCGCGAGCGTTCACCAGATAACGATCTTCGTTCCGGCCCTCCGGCCCATATTCAGGACACACCTGCTCAGTGCGACAGAATGGGGTCTTGTCATCGGATTGTCCGCTTTACCCATCCCCGTTGTGGAGCTTTCGAAAGTAATCCAGCGTTCCTCTTTACGTAGGCAGGCCAGTTTGGTACCAACGGGCGGATGAGCGGTCCCCAGCTGGTGATGTACCCAGAAGAACATCGACTGATCCAAGTGATCGTTGACCGTCTTCTTTCGGACTCCAATGCACGCGCCGTTTTTATCGTAGATAAAGCCGGGCAGCTGATTTCACGAAGTGGCGACGACACGATTGACACCACGTCACTTGCGTCGCTCACCGCCGGAAACATCGCTGCCACCGGGGGAATCGCGAAGCTGATCGAGGAAAAAGAGTTCACGACTCAATTCCACGAGGGCAAGAACCAGAACATCCGTATTCAGCTGGTCGGCGACCGGGTGATCCTCGTGATCATTTTCGGCAATCGAAGCTCGCTAGGTCTCGTCACCCTTCGGTCAAAGAAGGCTTCTGACGAGCTCGCGCGAATCTTCGAGACACTTGCAAAGAAGTCGGAAGATCCAAGTCACGCCAACATCTTCTCCGACATCACCGACGACGACATCAACAACCTCTTCAACGACTGATCCGGATCCGCGCAGATGGCCTTCATCAACTACGTCTCTCGGGAAGTCGCTTTCAAGATCGTTTATTACGGTCCGGGTCTTTGCGGTAAGACGACCAACCTTCAGCACATCTACGAGAAGACCAAGCCCGAGTCGCGCGGCAAGATGATCAATCTTGCAACGGAAGCCGAGCGCACACTCTTCTTCGATTTCCTTCCGGTCAACCTCGGCGAGGTCCGCGGTTTCAAGACGAAGTTCCAGCTTTACACGGTGCCTGGTCAGGTCTTCTACGAAGCCACCCGTAAGCTGGTGCTCAAGGGCGTAGACGGTGTCGTCTTCGTCGCGGACTCGCAGATCGCGCGCGTCGATGCCAACCTCGAGTCACTCGAAGACCTTCGCGCGAATCTCGCCGAGCAAAACTACGTGCTCGATGCGATGCCGTACGTGATGCAGTACAACAAGCGCGATATGCCAGGAGCCGCACCCGTCGAGGAGCTCCGTCAGCTCCTAAACCCGGGTGGAGTTCCGGATTACGAAGCGGTTGCCTCCACGGGCCAAGGCGTGTTCGAGACGCTTCGCGAGATCGCGAAGCAAGTCTTGAAAAAACATAACCAGAAGTGAGCTAGGCGCCGAGCAACGGGTCGAGCTCACCTGCCTTGTCAAGCGCGTTCACGTCCGAGAAGCCGCCGTACGATTTCCCGTCGATGAAGATTTGGGGGACCGTGCGTTGCTTGGTGGCTTGCACGAGCCAGTCGCGCTTCTCGTAGTCGGTGCTGACGTCGATCTCGTCGAAGGCAACCCCTTTGCGTTTGAAGAGCTCTTTCGCAGCAACGCAATAGCCGCATGACGTGGTCGTGTAGATCTGGACCTTCGCCATACGGCAAACGTAATCCGATTCTCCAAAAAGCAAAGAGGCCCGCTCGATGGAGCAGGCCCAGTGACCAAGTAGTCTATTGCGACTCTGGGCAGGAGAAGCTGCACTCGCGTGTGTCTGCGCACGATGTGACGAGACCGCGGCATTTGGGCGTGTTGAGGTTCTGAGCCGAACAGTGGGACGCCTCCGAGCAGAAGCCTTTGTCGGTGTTCTTCGTGTAGACGCCGCGTCCCATCGCACCGGGCGCCACGAGGGTGAGGGTCAGACGATCACCGCGAATCGCGTAGGCGTAGGTCGTGACGACGTCACCCACGCGGGTTTCGACGAGCGAGATGGGTTGTCCGCCACTGCGCCCGATGCGGAAACGGTAGGTGCCTTGCCGAACGCGATAGGGAGGACAGCTGCGACCCGCAAGCTGGATGCAACGGTTCGTCACGCGCGACAGGAACGTGTGTCCTTCGTCCGAGAGGAACGCGACCTGGGTTTCGAGCAGTGTGCCGCCGGTGGTCAGTCGGTACGCCCCGGTTGGCCGGGCTACGACCCCGTCCGCCGCTGTGTCGTCGACGATCTCGTTGGACGCGACTTGCGCAGCATCAGAATCGGAAAGTCCGTCGGCCGCGATTTCTTCTCTGGGAGGATCCTCGCCTACGTTGGCGGCGCAACCGAACAGGACGCTGCATAGAAGGAAAGTGTTGAGTGTGGAGCTGAGTTGCATGGTCGTTTGCCTCGCACCCAGCTACTGCAACTCACGTACCGCGAAGTGGTCGAATAATATTCGCTACGATTCATCGGCGTGGGGGGCGACCTAAATTACCAGCCAGTCGCGGGTAGCCACGGGTCAAGCCCTCGATCACAGACGCAGTGCGCGAAATCGTGGGCTGCGGTACACATCTCTGCGCATGACTTACTTCGGTGGGTTCCAATCACGTCTAGCCATCATCGTAGCGACCCTGCTTGCATGCCTTGGGTGCAACAAAGGCACACGGAGTGACCTTAGAGCATCTCCAGTATCGGTGAGCACCCCGCAAGCTTCGGCTGCGGCTGAGGCGCATGTCGGAGAGGTCGCCAGGCCTTACGATGAGAACGCAGATGCGCAGAGCGAGATCGATCTGGCTGTGCAGCGCGCGAAGAGTGACGGTAGAAAGGTTCTCGTCATCTTTGGCGGTAACTGGTGCAAGTGGTGTCGACGACTCGAGCACACACTGCAGAACGACGCGCAGGTGCGATCCGCTGTCGAGAGCCAGTTCCATGTCGTGCATGTGGACACCGGGGCGCGCCGATCCGGTAAGAACGCGGGAGTCGCTCAACGGTACGGGGATCCTGTTCGTTTGGGCCTCCCCGCGATCGCGGTTCTCGGCAACACGGGCGACCTGGAGCACGTTCAGGAAACTGGGTCTCTCGAAGAGGGCGAGGTCCACAGCCCTGCGAAGGTGCTCGCGTTCCTCACACGATTTTCTGGCACGTGATCCGCGCTCTTCAGTCGATCTCGATCCTGCTTCTGATTCTTTCTGCGGAGTCGGTACATGCCGACGCAGAGCCGTTCTCGCCTCCGCGCGTCGCGGTATTCGCGGACGGGGTCCGCGGCGTCACCGTAGGTCCTATCGAATCGTCGCGAGAACCGGGCAAGGGCTATGGAAGCCCTGCGAGCGAGCTGTTGGTTCGCGAGCTTCGCGGGCTGGGCGCATCCTGGATCTCGGTTACCCCCTTCGGCCGAATCTGGAGTCTCGACAGCACGACGATCAAGCGTGACTTCGAAGCTCCATATGCTTCGAATCGTGCCGCGGTCGTGGAGATGATCCGCGAATCTCGCGCTTCAGGCCTCCGCGTGCTGTTGATCCCACACCTCTGGGTCGAAACCACCGGCTGGCGTGGCGAGATCGATCCTGGCACTCCGGAGGGATGGCGACGGTACATTGCTGAGTACCGCGCGTTCGTCACGGAATGGGCGGCCGTGGCCGAGGATGCAGGGGCCGATGCGTTCTCGATTGGTGTCGAGTGCAAGTCTTGGAGCGGCCGTTTCGGATCGGACTGGGCACGACTCATCGGCGACGTCCGCGCAACATTTCATGGTCCTCTGACGTACAGCGCAAACTGGGACGAAGCGGAGAACGTGATTTTCTGGGACCAGCTCGATGCAATCGGCGTGAACGCGTTCTATCCGCTCGCGGACCACGACGGGGCTTCGTTTGAGGAGTACGTGGCAGGGGCCGAGCGGGCCCGTGACCGGGTGCTGGCGCACGCTCGTATCGAGAACAAGCCGGTGCTCTTCGTAGAGATTGGCTACACCACGCGGCCCAACGCAGCAGTTCAGCCATGGCTCTGGCCGGACGGGATGGAGGGCGTCGTCGTGGACGAGGGCGAGCAAGAGCGCGCTCTAGAAGCACTTATACAAGTCTTCGCCGCCGAGCCGTGGTTCCTTGGGTTTTTCGTCTGGCGCTACTACGCGAGCCTGGATGACGTATCGCAAGAAGCGGCGTGGGGATTTTCTCCCCATGGCAAGCGCGCAGAGCTCGCTTTGGCGCACGCATTTACAAACCCCTGGGCAAGCGATCAATGGGTCCGTGAGTCGAGCGCGTGGCTCTACGCGAAAGACGTCTCTTTTCGCGGTCCCTGGGATTTCCGTCCGCCACTTTTTTGCGCCCCCTCCGGACTTCCGTGTATCGGCATGCAATGGCCCGACGTCCTTCAAACCCGGACGGTAACTCGCGTGACTCGTCACGGGACGACAACGTAGTCCGTCCGTTCGCCTTCTTCCGCTCGCGCGATCGAGTCGAATCCGTCAGTCGACCGATTCTGAGCCTCGAGCAGGTTCACAAGTATTTCGATCAAGACCGAGCGGTGCTTCGTGGTGTGGACCTGAACGTCGAACGCGGCGAGTTCGTCTTCATCACCGGGCCGAGCGGCGCCGGGAAGAGCACTCTGCTTCAGCTGATCTACCGGAAGCTGACCACCGACGAAGGGCACATCTACTTCTGCGGTCGTGACATTGCGCGACTCGCACAGGATTCGATCCCGTACTTGCGTCGCAACATGGGAATCGTGTTCCAAGACTTCAAAGTGATTCCGCACTGGACCGTGGCGGAGAATGTCGCAATCCCACTCGAGATCCTGAGTCTCGGGTCGAGGGTGGTTCGTTCGCGTGTCGCAGAAGCGCTCGAACGAGTTGGACTCGCGGGCCGCGGTGGAGACCGCACAGGGGTCTTGTCAGGCGGTGAACAGCAGCGCGTCGCGATCGCGCGAGCGATCGTCACCGAGCCTGCGCTCGTGCTTGCAGACGAGCCAACGGGAAACTTGGATCCCGCGCTTGCTCTGGACATCCTGACGCTCTTCGAAGAAATCAACGAGACCGGCATTACTGTGCTGTTCGCAACGCATGATCATTCGCTTCTCGAAGCGCGTCCGCATCGACTGATCGTGCTCGACGAAGGTCGCGTTTTCGAAGC
>CAZWQH010000175.1:0-9590 GCA_964635815.1 uncultured Sandaracinaceae bacterium | reverse complement strand
CGGTGCAGGATCGTCATACACGTACCCAATCGGCCCGAGAGGAGTCAGCCCCTCACACGTGGGGCTCCCACTCAGCAGTGAGTGAGAGCCCACGAGGCACTCGCGCAGAACGTGCGTAGCGCCTGCTGGCTCGCGAAGCACACGCCACGACTGCATCGCTGCAAAACCATCGGGGACCGTCCGCGTGGTGACGCGGGATCCCAAGGTCGGGTGTTGGTATCGAGTCAGGCGAACATAGGGAAGCTCCGAGAAGCCACACGTCCCCGTCGCGTCCGTGAGCGTGTTCCACGTGTTCCATGCGGGTCGTGCGGCACCGATCGCGGCCCAAAGGCCGAAGAACAGGCCGTTGTCTGCTCCGTTATCGAGCATGCGATACGTCAGGAAGCTGGTGATGCCGGGCGTACCCGCCACGTTGCGGAACGCGTTGCAGAGCGCAGTAGCCTGTGGCTGGACGCCCTGAGACGAAGGGAAACCCGCGCGCAAAATCATCACGTCGTCCTTCACCGCGTTACCCGGGAACGTAACGCCAAGCCATCCGACGAAGTTTCCGATGGTACCCATCGTCACCCGGTCCCCGAGGTCCGA
Source organism: uncultured Sandaracinaceae bacterium (assembly GCA_964635815.1). Classification (GTDB taxonomy): domain Bacteria; phylum Myxococcota_A; class Polyangia; order Polyangiales; family JADJQN01; genus CAZWQH01. Next base: position 9,005 of record CAZWQH010000175.1, on the reverse strand, counting down.
GACGACCGTTGGGTCGCTGCGATTTGCGTTGAACGGCGCGATGCCGACTCGAAAGTCACGAGTACCGAGCATGGGGAGGAGCATCGGAAGGAACGTCTTGATGCTCACGATGGGAGGGTCGCCCGCAAGCGCGTCGAGTGTTGGCTCGTAGGCGTTGTCGAGAGAGATGTACACCCGCGCAGCGCGCTGCTCGGCGGTGACACGATCGTACGTCTCGCGGAAAATCGCGGCGTAGCGGGAAATCCAATCCGCCAAGACGCAGGGCGCGTCCGATGTACATCCGACGTTGAAAAGTGCCGCGTTGTTCGCGCCCTCGAAAAGCACGAAATTTGCAACGCGACCGTTCCCGTGACGACCGTCGTACATCTGCGAGAGGAACCCGGCGTATCGCGCAAGGTCAGCCGGGCTATCGGGCATGCAGTTGCCGGTCGCGAGCGGGCAAGTCGTCGTTGTGCGAGCCCACGTAGGCACGCCGGTAATAACCGCGGTGACGGCGACGTCGCGACGCGAGTACTCGAGCACGGTCGAATGGACGAGCGGATCGAGACGGAAACAATGTCCATCGTACGGAACCATTCCCGTCCCGCACGGAGGTGCAGAGCGAGTTTGCTCCCACGCGTTCCAGGAAAATTCCAACGCGACGATCCCTGCACCGCTCGCTGCGATCTGTTCCGGGTTTGGCCAGAAGTCTGGATACACGCCTTTGACCCGGACGCCGGTTCGCTCCGGGTAGAGAAGGTGAGGCCCGAGGTCGACATCGACGGGGGCAGCCGCATCCCGTGCAATCTGAACGTCGTCCGCCACGTCCACGAGCGTCGTTGCGTCGGTGTGCTCGCAGCACTGGTCCAACCGACTGACGTCGCTCAGCCTCGCATCGCTACGTGCATCGACGCGGGCATCGGACATCGCGTCGCGGCCTGCATCGCGTCGCGCGGTCGAATCCGGCGGCGCGCCCTTGGCACACGCGCACACCACCAAACCCAGAGCCAAAACGCCTCGAAACAAGGAGACGAGTCTGGCCGCGTCCTAGGGAATACGCCAGGTCGTACCGGCCGGCGAATCCATCAACTCGACGCCGGAAGCTGTCAGCTCCGCGCGAATCGCGTCGGCACGCTGGAAATCCTTTGCGTCGCGGGCAGCGCGGCGGGCGGCTATCTGAGCCTGGACGTGCTCGTCGGTAATGCCCTTCCTCTTGGCGCGACGGCCACGAACGGACTCGAGAAACCTACGCGGATCGGCCCCACCGAGGCCGAGGACGCTATGCAACGTTCCAAACGCAGCGGCGACGGAGTCCCGTGTCTCGGGTGCAAGACGCCCTGCTTTCTTTGCCGACCCATCTAGCAACTCGTTCACGGCGCGGAGCATTTCGTACACCGTTCCAAGGGCGATCGGAGTGTTGAGATCGTCGTCGAGTGCGCGCGTAAGCGCATCTTTGAACTTCGCGATTCCGTCGGGCGCTTTCACGCCGCCCGCAACCACGCGGTCCTCACCCAAAGAGCGGAATCGCTCTAGCGTGGTGTACACATACTCGACGCGTCGCTCAGCGTCTTCGATCCCCGGGAATCCAGAAACTCGATTATCCGCATCGAGGCTCCAATCCAGATTCATCGGAGAGCGGTATTGAACGGAAAGTACGTAGTAACGGATGGACTCGGGCTCGACATACGCGAACACGTCACGAATCGTGAAGAAGTTGCCGAGGCTCTTCGACATCTTCTCTTTGTTCACCTCGATGAAGCCGTGATGCATCCACACCGTGCTGAACGGCTTGCCCGTCATCGCCTCCGTTTGCGCGATCTCATTCTCGTGGTGCGGGAACACGAGGTCCAATCCGCCGCCGTGCAGATCGAGACACTCGCCGAGATGTTTCATCGCCATCGCCGAGCACTCGATGTGCCAGCCAGGTTTTCCTTTTCCCCACGGGCTATCCCAACCGAACTCGCCTTCTTCGGTTGCTTTCCAAAGCGCAAAATCTGCCGGATGTTCTTTGCGGGAGTCCTCGTCCGCGTTCGTGCGACCGCTCGCACCGGCTTCGAGATTCTCTACTCGGCGATGACTCAGCTTTCCATATTCGGGAAACGCAGAGACTCGGAAGTACACATCACCCGCGCCGGACTTTGCTTTTGCAACGTAGGCCGCGCCTTTGCCGACGAGCCCCGCTGTCATCTCGATGATCTCGGCAATGTGATCGCTTACGCGCGGTTCGATGTCGGGACGCATGTTGCCGAGCGTGTCCATGTCCTCCGCCCAACGCACGCTTACGCGACGCGCGTATGCGATGGGGTCTTCGCCCGTCACTTTGGCCTTCGCAACAATCTTGTCGTCGATGTCCGTGATGTTTCGAACAAACGTGACGCGCAGGCCAGTGGATCGCAGATGGCGAATCAGTGTGTCGAAGACCGTGAAGCTCCGCGCATGCCCCAGATGGGCCACGTCCTGGACGGTCGGGCCGCACACGTAGACGCGGGCATGCCCGGGCTCATGCGTGGTGAACGGTTTGGTCTTCGCAGCCAACGTGTCAAAAAGCTCAAGCGCCATCTCGTCTCGTTCTCTCTAAGATCGCACTATCACCATAAATCAGGTGGCGCGAAGAGGCTCGCCTGGCATCGGGCTTACCACCGTGGCATAGCGCCGCGCGATGATGAAGTGTCTGTTTAACGGCGCCGCGCGAGACGTGTCCGCGACTGCCACCATGCTTATGTTCTGTTTGGCCGCGGTCGTCTCCGCTGGGTCTTGTCGGCGCTCTGGGGGCGGTGGAACCGGGGAGATTCCTGGTACCAACGTGGACGCCGGCGGTGTTGTGCCCGCGATCACGCCCGGTGGGGACGACAACAGACGGGACGCAAGCAGACCGATACCTGCTCAGCCGGATGCCTCCAGCCCTCCAACTCGCGACTCCAGCGTTTCGCCGCCCGCGGTCACGTGCTTGAGCAACTGCCAGAACAATCTTGGCGTCTGCGGAGTTCCCTCTACGGGTTGCGCGACACTGTGTTCGACTTCCAGCACGTGCTCGTCCTGCGTTCAGCGCGCGACGTGCGACACGATCGAAACGTGTGCAAGCGCGTGTAGTGCGACACCCCCTCCCGTGGACGCCTCGCGACCTCCACCTGCCGCGACGTGCTCGAGCGTTTGCAATCCTCTAAGCGCATGTGGCTTTGCGGAAACGTGCTCCGAGCTGTGCAATCGCAACACGACATGTGGCAACTGCGTACGCGGCGAGGCTTCGGTCCTTTCGTGCTCCAACGTCAGCGCGCTGAACACGTGCTCGTTATCGTGTTCCCCAACACCGCCGCCTGTCGACGCGGGAAGCACCTGCAGGGCGACGCGCGACTACCTGCCTGCGGACTTGCTGCCGCGATGCCGAACTTCGACGCTAACGACGATTAATGCATGCACGACGGGCGAGTGCGTCACTACGGCAATCGACGCGGATCCAACGCCCCCACTATCCAGCTCGTCCGGGGCCACTTTCAACTGTCGCAACTGCATCGACTATCAATGGTTGGGATGCGCGAGTCGGAACGGGTGCTCCGCAGAGCTGACGCTCTGGCAGTGCTGTATCGAGTCCTGCGCTGGAAACACGACATGCATCAACGGCTGCTCCGCTCTGGGAATGGCACTGGACACGTGCGCTCGAGACATTACCTGTCCGCAGATCGACGACTGTTTCGGCCCGTGAACTGTGCTTGCGCTTCGATCTGTGCGTCGTTAGAGTTCGCGCTGCGTGGATAAGAGAACGATCAACGTCGACATTGCCGGCACGAAGTTGCGGATGGTGTCCGATGCCGACGACGACCATCTCTCCAGGCTCGTTGCAGTCATCAACGAGCGCGTCTCTGCGATGACCACGAAGGCGCGCACCGCCTCGCCCGCACAGTTGCTCGCGATGGTCGCCCTCGGTCTTGCAGACGATCTCATCGTTGCCGAAGCACGCGCGCGCGACATCGAAGACATGACACGCGAAACGATCGAGACGGCGATTGCGCAGATCGACCGACGTCTTGCTCAAGCCGACGCTCCGTAGCGAGCCGTCATGAGCGAGCAGGAGTTCGACGAGCACCTGGCCGTTCAAGCAAAGGCGGAGCTGCGCAAACAGGTCCGCCGCATTCGTAAAACCATTCCCCGAGCGTCGCGCGACGAGCGCTCGCGGCGCATCGTCACGCGTTTGACGGAGTTCGATGCGCTGGATCCCGCTCGCTGCATCGCGGTCTTCCAGCCGATGCGGGAAGAAGTCGATATCGGGGAGCTCCGCACTATGCTTCATCAGCGAGGGACGCGCGTCGCGCTGCCTCGGGTCGATGAGGAGCTCGGCATCGTGATGCACGAAGTCGCGCGCGACACCGCTTTGGTCGAAACCCGATTCGGCGTGCAAGAGCCTTCACCGGATCTGCCCGTTGCAGACGACATCGACGTGGTGATCGTCCCCGCCCTTGCGTTCGACCCCCGCGGGTACCGTATTGGCTACGGCCGCGGCTACTACGACCGGTACCTCTCGGAGAATCCTCGCGCGCTGCGAGTGGGCGTGGCTTTCGACTTTCAGTTACTGGTCGACCTTCCTCGCGCGAAGCACGACGTGCCCGTACACTTCATCGTCACTGACAAGCGACTGATCGAGTGTATCGATGGGCCTTGAGCTTCCGCCCCAAGACGTAGACAGATTGAGTGAGACGTTGGCGCTATTGCCGAGCTCCCCGGGCGTCTACATCTTTCGCGCTGCGGACAAATCCGTTCTCTACGTCGGCAAAGCGGTCAGCCTGCGATCGCGAGTGCGCAGCTACTTTCAGCTCGGGTCGAGCGACACACGCGCCTTCATTCCGCGCCTGGCGGAAGAGGTCGCCGACATCGAGACCTTGGTCGCGCGAAGCGAGCGCGAAGCGATGCTTCTCGAGAACAATCTCATCAAGGAGCTCCAGCCCCGTTACAACGTGAAGCTTCGAGACGACAAGGAATACTTGTCGCTCAGGCTCGACCCGAAGCAGAAGTGGCCACGGTTGGAAGTCGTGCGGCGCCCGGGTGATCCTCAAGCGAGTGAATCACCGCCCGCCCGCAAGAAGGCGGATACGGCGTCCTACTTTGGTCCGTATCATTCGGCGACGGCCGCGCGGCAGACATTGCGTCTGGTCAATCGCCACTTTCAGCTGCGGACGTGTACCGACAGCGAGTTTGCGCTTCGAACGCGCCCTTGTCTCCAGTACCAAATAAAAAGGTGCCCAGCGCCTTGCGCGCTGCCAGTCGACTCCGAGGACTACGCGAGACAAGTAAAGCAAGTCGCATGGTTCTTGCGAGGTGAGTACGAAGATCTTTCGAGAGATCTGGCACAGCAGATGACAGACGCCGCGCAGAAGCTCGAGTACGAACGCGCAGCGCGTTTTCGTGACTTGCGTGCGTCTGTCGAGCAAACGCAGGAAGCGCAGCGCGTCTCAAGCTCGGACGATGTGGATCAGGATGTCTTCGCTGTGTTCACTCAAGACGGGTCTGGCATGGCAACGGTCGCGCGCGTTCGCCAAGGTCGTCTGGTTGGAATGGACACGCACGACCTCAAGCACGCGTGGCTGCCGGATGACGAGCTGCTCGCATCGTTCGTATCGGCCTACTACGAGCGACTCGATCGCGAGATCCCCGACGAAGTCCTGGTGGCCGAACCGATCGAAGCCACTGAGGCTCTCGCGGAAGCTTTGTCGGAACGCCACGCCGCGCGTCGCGTCGTGCGTGTCAGCTCGCCCGAACGCGGACAGAAGCGACGCCTCGTTGATCTCGCGATCGAGAACGCAGCGCATTCGTTTCGTGAACGAGCGCAGCGGGCGGACGACATTCAGTCCCGCCTCGATGGCATCGCACGAGCGCTCGAGCTTACGAGTCCTCCTAGATTGATTGAGTGCATCGACATCTCCCACACGGGCGGTGAGGACACTGTCGCCGCGATTGTTTGCCTACGTGACGGTAAGCCGGACAAGAAGCGATATCGATCGTTCAACGTCAGGGATGTGCGTGACGGGAACGACTACGGCGCGATGTACGAAGTGCTCATGCGGCGATTCCGGCGCGGGCGCGACGCGAAGCCGGGCGAAGCTTGGTCGTTGCCGGATCTCCTCGTCGTGGACGGGGGTCGTGGACAGTTGAACGTCGCACTTGCTGCACGCCGCGACGCAGGCGTTCCGCACGTCGCTGTCGTGGGGCTCGCGAAAGAGAAAGACAACACGGCTGGGGAGCGTCAGGTCGATCGAGTGTTTCGGCCGGGGGAGAAGACCCCTATCTCCATCAAGCAGGCAGCGACAGGACTCTCTCTTCTCGCGCTCGCGCGCGACGAAGCGCATCGGTTCGCAAATGCGCTTCGCATGCGTCTGGGCAAGTCCAAGCGTTTTCAAACGCGCCTCGATGCCGTGCCCGGTGTGGGTATCAAGACCAGGCGCCTGCTCCTGCGTAATCTCGGTTCGGCCACCGCAGTGCAGGCCGCAGATGTTGCGACCTTGGTCGCCTCAGGTGCGAGCACGAAACAAGCGGAAGCAATCTACACATTCTTTCGCGCGCGGAGTGCGGAGCTAGCCACGAACGAGACCAGCGAGGCGACAGCTCGCGAAACCCTTTCAGCGGACGCTGACGCGAGATCGATCCCACCCGAGGGGCTTCCGGACGCGCCCGAACCGTTGGTGGCTGCCGCAGACGACACCGCTTTGGAGCTCCCCGCGAGCCAGGATCGTGCGGAGCCCGTGGAAGAGGTGGGCGCGGACGCGGCTATCGACAACGCGTTTGCTGCTCTCGATCAAGCCTGATCCTTCTCTTGATCGTCAGCAGCCAAGTGCGGTCTAATCCGGTCGTGCTTCGCTTTTGCTTTGTGTGGTGCGCGATTGTGATGTCTTGCTCACCCGCGCCAAGAGGCAATCCGATGGACGGTGGCCCGATCTTTGGCGGTCGCCCGGACGCTGCACGAGAAGCAAGCCTTCGCATCGACTCTGCGAGGGCGGATTCGTCGGTGGTAGCCATTTGCGGCGAGCGTGGTCGTATTTGTTGTCCGACGGAGCCGCAATGTGGCTCGGGCCTGATGTGCTCGATCGGGATTTGCGTTTGCGGTCGTCGGGATGGTCCGTGCTGTCCGGACGGTTCATGCGGAACCGGCCTCGCGTGCTCCAACGGCGTTTGCCAATGCCGCCCAACATGCGAAGGACGCCGCTGCGGTGACCCCGACGGTTGCGGAGGCACTTGCAACGTGCCCTGTACGACGGGCGGGCGAGAATGTGTGATCTCCGGGACGACCCGAGCTTGCCTCGAATGCACACCTTCATGCACCGGGCGCGCCTGCGGCGAATCCAACGGATGCGACGGATACTGTACGAGCGCTACATGCGCAGCCGGTAGCCTGTGCGTGCCGTCTCCCGAGATCCCGAGATGCGTGTGCACGCCTTCGTGCACAGGCCGTGCATGTGGAGATGCCGATGGGTGCGGCGGGCAGTGCAATGGCACATGCCCGGCTACCGCTGGCTCGTGCGTTCGTTCCGGGTCTTCATACAGTTGCGTGCTCTGCACACCGACCTGCACCGGTCGCGCGTGCGGTGCGACGGATGGATGTGGCGGTCTCTGTGGCGCCGGTACGTGCGACGCGAACGAAACGTGTACGCAAGTCGGCGAGACCTACACCTGCCGAACCAACGGCTGCACGCCATCGTGTGCAGGAAAGGCTTGCGGGGATAATGATGGATGCGGATTCTCTTGCGACGTCGCGTCGTGCGGAACTGCAGGTCGATGCACTTTGCAGGGAGCTCCCGGCGCACAACGTCACGCTTGCAGCGCGACTCTCGGGACGCCCCCGACCGAGTGGAAGGGGATTACCTACTTTCCAAGGCGCCACCAGATCTGGGACATGCTCTGGGATTGGAACTCGATCGATCGTGTCAGCGGACAACGCGTCGCGGACATGGTTCGCGACGACCTTCGAATGTTGCGCGCGAACGGATTCAATTTCGTGCACCTGTATCTCTGGGACAACACCTGGTTCGGCGCGAATCGCGGCTTTGCTCCGCCCGGTCGAGACCCACGTATGTCCGACAACGATCAGTTCGCCTCCCTAGGCGATTTCATGCGCGTCGCTGAAGAGGCTGGAATGTACGTCGCAGTCACGTTCGCGGCGCAAAGCCCAATCCAGTTTGCAGGCCAGTGCACAGCGGACTGTTTGAACGCCGCAGAAGCGCGCGCACATGAGTACGCCACCTGGGTTCGGCATTTCGTCGAGCTTTTTTCGACGCGAAACAATCTGCTCATGCTGGGGTACGGATTTGCGATCGGCGTCTACGCCAACCAGGGCGACGACAGTCCGCCCAATCGCTTTTTCCGCATCGCGTATACCGAGATTGAGACTGCGCTCGCTCCGCTTCGCGCCCGAGCTCCGGGCTTGGGAAAACTTGCCGTCATGATCGAGAACACCTGGGGCCGTGCTGCAGAGCCGTACACGCTCGACGCGCTCCGAATGCAGCAGCAAGTCGCGACCATGCGCGCACTCCTAGGCCGCGACCCTGACATCTACATGGTCCAACTCTACAACCGTGATGCCGACGCGCTCGAGACCGGGCTGCGTGCAGCGATCGGCCCCTCACTTGGCGCCGGCGCCTCCCCCGTTCCTGCGGACAAGATCGAAGTAATGGAGTTCGGGACGAGTACCTCGATGGAGGCTGCGCCGAACGGAAACGGATTCGCAACCGTCGGCGATTGGTGGACCCCGACCACGAACTGGGAGGACCAGGCGTCCTGGCTCACCAACACACTCTGTGTGTTTCAGCGGCTCAACATACGCAAGATGGCCTACTGGTTCTTGTACGACGCGGTCGAAACGTGGATGGCGCCACCGTTCATGTACACCGGAGAGGCCCTAGCGTGGAACGGTTACTGGGGATTGCAGCCTGCGAGCGAGAGTTCCCCGCCAAAGCCTTCGTGGAGCGTGCTCTCGCAGTTCTATCGCGACGGCGCCCTCGCGTGCTCGGGGGGCCCGTTTCCGATCGTGTCCCTCTCAATCTCCC
>CAZWQH010000174.1:0-9594 GCA_964635815.1 uncultured Sandaracinaceae bacterium | reverse complement strand
GATCGTCGTCATCATCATCGTCATCGGGAGCGGTTGCGTCGACGAGCTTCTTCAGCTCGAGGCCAACTTTGAAGTACGGGAGCCGCTTCTCGCTGACCGCAACGGGCTCGCCCGTTTTCGGATTTCGTCCGCTGTAGGACGGGTAGTTGCGGACGGTAAACGTCCCGAATCCACGAATCTCGATCCCGTCACCGCGCTCGAGAGCGGCGGTCATGGAATCGAACACGCAGTTCACCACACCTTCTGCACGGCTCTTGGTGATGTTGCCGCGACGTGCTAGCGCCTCGATCAATTCGGATTTGGTCATGCCGGGAAAAAAAGCTAATGCAATCCACGGGAGATAGTCAACCGGGCCGAGACCCTTCGGAAAAAAACGCGTCAGATCTCCCAAAAACGCGCGGATCTGGCGTGGACTCGGCCGGGGTCGCGGTCGTTGGGGTGATCGTCCTGGTGTGCATCGGACTCGCTTTGTGGGTCCGACCGAATCGCCGCGGCAGTTCTGAGGGTGCCTCGGCAACACACGCTCCGCCCAACCACGCGCAGCCTGCGTCGCACGGATTGGCGATTCCAATCATCGACGTGCACACGCATATCGCACCCGCGTTGGCGGACTACGCGACGTACCTCGTCAAACCACATCGTGTCCGGCTCATGTTGAACGCGTCCGGAGGACGGCCCGGGAGCCCGTACTTTGTGCGGTCGCTCGCAAGCGGACGCATCCTTCCCTACTGCAACGTTCCGCTCGGACGCGCTCTGCAACCAGGATTCGCGGAGTTTGCGGAGCAGTTCGCCGCCGCGTGTCGTGCGGAAGGAGGCATCGGGATCAAGATTCCCAAGGGGCTGGGCCTCGGCGTCATCGAGCAAGACGGCTCGCTCGTTCGTGTCGATGACGCCCGCTACGATCCGCTCTTCGACGCTGCGGGGCGCGCGCGGTTGCCCATCTTGATCCACAGCGGCGACCCACAAGCATTCTTCCGACCCGCCACCCCAGACAACGAGCGCTACGACGAGCTTAGTGCGCATCCGGGATGGAGCTTCTACGGGCCCATCACGGACGGTCCGCCCGGCTCCGTCTGGCCTTCGTGGGAATCGGTCTTCGAGCAGTTCGAAGCTCGCGTCGCGCGGCATCCCGGAACGAAGTTTCTCGGCGCGCACTTCGGGAACTGTCCGGAGGAACCCGACCGAGTTGCGCGGTTGCTGGCGAAGTATCCCAACCTCTACATAGAAACCGGTGCTCGCGTTCCGGAGATTGGACGCAAGTCTCCAGAGGTAGTGCGCGGGATCTTCGAACGCTTTCCAGACCGCATTCTTTTCGGAACGGATCTCGCCGTGACTCCGGACGGACTCACCCTAGGGTCGAGTGGAGAGGAACCCGATCGCGAAGATCAGGTCCCCGAGTTCTTTGCCGCGCACTTCCGGTACTTTGAGACCAACACGACGAACCTCGCACACCCAACACCGATTCAGGGGCGGTGGAGAATCAACGGAATCGGGCTGCCACGTTCGGTTCTCGAGCGCTTCTACTTCAGAAACGCCGAGGCACTGTTCGGAGTCACGCTGCCCGTGGACTGAAGCAAGCGTCCGCTGGCGACTAGCCGCAGTGCGTCAAACATGGAGTGAGGAGGACCCCTGTTGGGCCCTGAAATCGGCCGAATTACGGCGATTGCCTGGTGTCAGGCTCGGCGCTCCGCTATGTTCGCGGTCCACCGCGGGGGCGCCTTTGCGCAACTCGCGACTGGAGGAGCCGATGACCTCGAACGACGCGGAGCTTCCCGACGTGCCCGATGATGATCTTCCGAACTTGCCCGAAAGCGGTGCCGCCTCCTTAGGTGGCAGCGACGAGGACGTCGCACGAAAGATTGCGCGGAGGAGTAGTCCGCTGGGCCGGATTGTGACCGTCCTCTGCATCGGCGGCGCAGCATTCCTGGCGTGGACCTACGTGCAACAGAACGCTGCGAAAGAAGCGCGCTGGAGTGTGTGGGAAAAGGCAAACACAGCAGCGAACAACGACCACGAGGCCCCCGCGTTTCTTGCCGCAATTCGGGAGGACCTTTCGAAGACGACCTTCGAAGACGTCAAGGTCAGCTACATTATCGCGCTCGGCATCGCCAGCGATGCGGCCGCGGTGCCTTCGCTCATCGCCGAGCTGAAGAATCCAAGCAGCGTCGTGCGCGGCGAAAGCGCCCGCGCCCTCGCCTACATCGGTCTTCCGGCGGCGGAGTCCGCCAAGTCCGCGCTTATGGAGGCGCTACCCACGACTGACATCGGACATCGGGCACGCTTGGTTTGGGCGCTCGCAAAGCTACGGGAAGCGCGGGCCGCGGACGACATCGTCAAAGAGTTCGTGGACGGTCGCCTGGAGTCGCAAGAAGACTGGGACGCAAAGATTGTCACCGACGCCCTCGGTATCGCGCGACTCTCATCGGATCCCATCCTCCGACACCCCAGCGCGAAGGTTCGCGCGCTGGTTGCGAGCGCGCTCGCGGAGGCAGGCACGTCCGAGGTCGTCGATCCGCTCATCAAGATGATCGAAGACGCCAACGTGGAAACGCCGGGCGAGAGCGACGAGCGAAAGCGCGAGCGAACGGTGATCCTTCGTGAAGCGGCGGCTGGCCTGGGACGCACTGGCGATCCGCGAGCGGCCCGTCCGCTGTTCGAGGTGCTCACTCGGCGCGCAGACGTCCGCTACGAGGTCCTCGACGCGATCCGTCGTTCGACCGCGGCGCCGAACATCGCAGCCATGCTCCCAGGCGCGACCGACGTTGGCATCCGCCGCGAAATGATCAAGATGCTCCGCTCGTCGCACGACGCCCGCATTGCGGATGTGCTCGTCGCGGAAATCGCGCGCCCCGACGTGGACGCCGACATCAAGGAGGAGGCCGCTTTCGCGTTGGCGGAGCTCGGCGACCCGCGAGGAGCAGGCGCGCTCCTCGTGTACGCACAGGGCGAGGACAACCCGCTCGCAAACCAAGCCCTCGACGCATTGCGTGCGCTTCGCGCGCCGGTGGACGTGGGTGCAATGGAAGCGCTGATGGAAGAGCGCGTCGGACGACGTGCAACTATTCTTCGCGTGCTCGCCGCGAGCGGATCCCAAGAAGCCGGTCCAGTTCTCGTGAAGGCGTTGGCGACCGACGACATCGAGACGGCCATTCTTGCGCTCGGCGAGCTTCGCTACGAACCGGCCTACAAGAAGATTGTCGAGATGACGAAGCGTCCTCGCGACATCGACTTCACGCACGTCACGGCGGCGCACGAAGAGATCTACCGTAATCGCCGTAAGGCGGTTGAAGCGCTCGGCTACTATGGCCGCAACGACGCCGCGCCCATCCTGGTGAAGCTCATCGAAGACCCCGCCGAAGACCTGCGCATTCGAGAAGTCGCGGGAGAGGCACTCGGGCAGGTCGCGACGGAGCCTCAGCTCCGCGAAGCGCTCGCAAAGGTCCGTAACTCCGCCATCGACGAAGTCGTTCGACGCGCGTACGTGCGCGCGCTTTGGCAGAAGCCGGTTCCCGCACTCACTGCAGACCTGCTCGGCGTAATGGAAAGCGATGCGCCGGCCGATGTCCGTCGCGCCGCGGCACTCGCGGTTGGGTACGCCGCTCGACCCGAGAGCGACGAGCGTTTGATCGCGCTTCTCTCGAGCGACACCGCTCGAAGAGATGCCGCGATTGCAATCCTGCTTGGAGGAAGCGTCGAAGCCGCCCGCGCACTGATGCCGCGTCTCGAGAGCGATCGCGACGTTCGCGACATGCTCGAAACCGCGCTGGTGGGCAACGATTCCGACCAGCTCTCGATGATCACCGCGCCCATGTTCGAGTCTGGTCAGGTTTATCGTCGGCTACGAGCCGCTGTTGCGCTGCGAAGCGGCACCAACGAGCGACAACGCATGCTCTCCGCGTGGTCGCGCTACCTCGAGCGCCTTCGACAGGGCTGGCTAGGTCCAAACGGGCTGAGCGCACAACAGATTCGCGAGCGGCTCTACACAGGCCTCACGAGCAACAACCAAGAGGATCGAGAGCTCTGCGCCGAGGTCCTTGGCGACATGGACGAGCGCGGCCTTCTGATCCGTGCCCGCGACGAAGGCAAAGACGGTTCGGCCGAGGCGCGTGAGAAGCTGCGCCGACTGAATACCCGTCGCAGTTAGTTTCTCGACTACAGAGCGCTCTCTGCCAGCGCAGCCAGCACATCGCTGATGATGTCATCGGCGTCTTCAACACCGACGGCGTATCGGATCAGAGAATCCGGTACGCCGATTGCTTGGCGCTCTTCTGGTGAGAGTTCGTAGTAGCTCATCAGCGCGGGCTGCTCGACCAACGATTCCACGCCGCCGAGACTCGGTGCGATGCGTGGGATCTCGAGTGCGTCCACGAAGCGGGACGCGCTCGACGCATCGGCGAGCTCAAACGTAACCACCCCGCCGCCTCCACGCATGTACTCGTCGTACAGCGGGTAGCTCGAATGACTCGGAAGTGCGGGGTACCAAACTCGCGCTATCCGTGGGTGCCCTTCGAGCGTTCGAGCTAGCTCCAACGCGGTGCGGTTCTGAGCTGCAACCCGTAACGAAAGCGTCTTGGCGCCCCGCAACGTCAGGTACGCCGCGTGTGGATCGGGAATACCGCCGATGGTTCCTCGCAGGTCTCGAATGACCGACGCCAAGCCAGAGCTCGCGCACACCGCTCCGCCAAGTACATCGTTGTGTCCTGCGATGTACTTCGTCGTGCTGTGCAGGACTATGTCGATTCCATGCTCAAGCGGCTTCAGGTTCATCGGCGTTGCAAACGTTGCGTCGATCAGAGTCTTCACCTTCGCCGCGCGAGCGATAGTTGCGAGCTCCGCGAGATCAACTAGCGACAGGTACGGATTCGTCGGCATCTCCGTAATGATCAGCCGAGTCTCCGGTCGCAGTGCGGCTTTCAATCCCGCGAGGTCTCCTGGTGCAACGAGCGTGTGCGCCACGCCAAACTGCCCAAGGAACTTCGTAACGAACTGTCTCGTTCGCCGGTAACAGTCGGAGAACAGAACCACATGCCCACCCGAACCACGCACGAGCGCAAGGACGGTCGTGGATATCGCGGACATTCCGCTCGAGAACGACACGCACTCCTGGGCCCCCTCGAGCGCCGCAAGATGAGTCTCCAGTGCGCGCACGGTCGGGTTTCCATACCGCCCGTACTCCTCGCGCGGCGAGCCCTTGCCCTCAAAGTAGTCGCACAGCGCCTGCGTATCCTCGAACCCGAACGTCGCCGACTGCGAAATCGGAGCGCTCAGCGCCCCTTCTGAAAACGCCCGAGGCTCGCGCCCATGAACCGAAACCGTCGAAGGCCCACGCGCAACACGCTTAGACATGCCCCGGTTTGTACCAGGAAATCTGCTCGCCAGTAGCTTAGTGCTTGTGTTCTCTGGTGAGGCCGGGATGAGTGGGGTCGCCGGGCTCGTGACGCGGATTGCGCGACTGGAACGTTCCGTCGGCGCCAGGAATCGACATCAACGTTTCCTTGTCGTAGATGAAGTGCGAACGCTCGGTGCTGGGAGGCATATGCACTCCTGTGTCCATGCGAATCGCGTCGCACGGACATGCTTCGACACAGTAGCCGCAGAAGATGCAGCGAAGCTCGTCGATGACGAAGACGGACGGAAGGCGCTCGTAACCGTAACGCGGGTCGTCCTGCGGGTACTCGGCGGGTTCGATGTGGATACATTGAGCCGGGCATGCAGTGCTGCAGCAAAGACACGCGACACATCGAGGGGACCCGTCTGCGCGGTGCGTAAGGCGGTGAACCCCACGGAAACGGTCTGGATAGGTGCGCTGCTCCTCCGGGTAGTCGATGGTGACGATTTCACCTTCGTCTCGAGGGCTGAACGCGTTCGTGAAGAAGCGCCGCATCGCCAGCGTGAGTCCTTTGGAGATCTCGGGGATGTAGGTCTGCTCTGCAAAAGTGCGGTCGGGTCGTGCGACGAGTTTGGCCATGAGTGTTCCTTCGCCTCAGGTGGAGGCTTTGGTTAGCTTCTTCGTCGTCGCGCCAACGAGCTCCGAGACGAGGGGCACGCGGATAATCGTTCCGCGAAGGGCGAAGAACAGGAGTGCTCCGAAGAACACGACGCCGATCCATTTCACGTAGCCGAAAGCATCCAGCTGAACGAGCAGCGCAGTCACCAAGATATTGGCGAGCGATAGCGGCAGAAGAACGGTCCAGCACAGCTTCATGATCTGGTCGTAACGAAAGCGTGGAAGAGCCCACCGAACGGTCAGCTGGAACCAAAGCATGAATACGAGCTTTGCCATCCAGACGCCCACACCAAGAAGAACGAATGCGATGTGGGTACCGAAGAAGGAACCCACTGCAGGGATCGAGATGCTGCGAACGATCTCTTCGCCCTCGCCGCCTGGAACGACCCAGCGGGCCAGCTCATACCCGTTCGAGAGAACCCCGAGCAGCCATTCGCCGCCCGGAAGGTGGTAGCCACCGAGGAAGATGGTGACGATGAGCGCAGAGCTCGTAATCACTTCGACGAACTCGCCCGTCATGAACATCGCGAACTTCATTCCCGAGTACTCGGTGAAGTAACCACCGACGAGCTCGCTCTCGCCTTCTGGAACGTCGAAGGGAACGCGCTTCGTCTCGGCGATTGCCGCGCAGAAGAAGAGGAAGAACGCGAGCGGCTGGTAGAAGAGGCCCCATCCATTCGTGCGCTGCCACTCGACCATTTCTTCGAGGCGAAGCGTGTCGAACAGGATGAAGCAACCGACGAGCGAAAGGCCGAGCGTGACTTCGTAACTGACCATCTGGCCGGCTGCGCGAAGACCACCGAGGAGCGAGTACTTGTTGTCGCTCGAGTAGCCGGCGACAGCGGCGCCGACGACACCCGTGCCCGCGATGGCAAACATGTAAAGGATACCAACGTTCAACGTGGCAACCTGCAGATTGATGCCAACGCCTTGAAGCGCGGTTCCAATCGGCTGCATCGAGATTTCTGGGAAGAACGTCGGGCCGAACGGAACGACCGCCATGGTGGCGATCGCCGGAACCAGTGCGATGATCGGCGCCGCGCTGTGAAGGAACTTGTCCGCGTTGGTCGGAATGAAGTCTTCCTTCCAGAAGAGCTTCAGCGCGTCGGCAACGGGGTGAAGCAAGCCGAAGACGGAGATGATCCCGCTGTCCGGAACGATCGTCGGAAGTAGCTTCCAGATGCCGACATGGACTGCACCGGTCACAGCCGCGAAGATGAACAAGCCACTTCGGAACGAGTCGGGATTCGAGTCTCCATCGACACTCGCCCCAACGAGCGGCGCGACGAGCAGGACGCCTGCAAACAGGAACAGCGAGATACCGACGCCAAGCGCCCCGAGCCCCGCCAGACGAGCAACCTTGACTCCGATGGGCGGAAGCGGAATGCCAGCGCGAACCGGACCGATACGGTCCTGCATCATTGCGCTCTGACGACGCTCTGCCCAAACCAGGAGCGGAGCGATGCCGAAAAGAATCGCGAGCACGAAGACAATCTTCAGGAGCGCGGGGCCGACGGTTCCGGCCATGACTCCTTTGATGCCGATGTAGTCGAACATCTTTCCGAACTCGACACCAAACGCAGTGTTCAGAAACGAAAGGCCGTTGACGAGCGCCGTCCACGCTGCGCCAAGGAGGTCGAGCACGGCGCCAATTACGGTGGCGCCCAAGATGATGATGTTCTCTACGAGACTGCGAAGAAGCTCGAGGATCATTCTGCCGCTCCTGCTACTGCGTCGACGCTTGCGGGAGCGGGAATCGCCTTCGCGACCGCAGCGGACACTTCAGAGAATCCCCGCACGCCCATGTCGGCCTTGAGAGCTTGCGCCACGTCCAAGACAATCTCCCAGGCCGGACGCGCATCGCCCGGAGCGTTGATCGCACGCTTGAATGCTTGAACGCGACCATCCTCGTTGATGAACGAGCCGTTCATTTCAGCCGTAACGCAAACGGGAAGGACGACCTTAGATGCGGCACACGCGAGCGTCGCGTGAGTGGCAAGAATGATTGTCGGAACGCGCGACAGCGATTCAACGTATCGGGGATCAACACCCGACCCGAGCACGATGACCGCATCGATCTCTTTGCGGGCGATTGCATCTGGAAGCTCCGAGACGGGCTTCAGAGGTGCACCAAACGCACGTTCTGCGCCGCGTCGATTCGGATTGTTGTCGTTCGATCGCAGGATCTCATCGCCCTCCCAGCCGGGTTTCGCAGCCAAGTAAACGAGAGACGTCTTGAGATGGTCGCGCGCGAAACGCGCGGTGATGAAGTTGTCCTCGGTCGAGTGCTCAGCGGAAAGGACGACCGCTACACGCGCACCCGACGCCCGCGAAAGCAGATCAGCGGCCGAACGGACTGCATCCCCGACGGATACCTTGTGCCCGTCCGCAAAAGCAGCGGCCGCGCGATTGCGATGAATCTCGTGGTACGACAGCATCCCGTCGTCGCACATCCAGTACTCATTCACCTCAGGATTGTCGCGAGGACGAATGCGCATGACTTCTTGGGTGCGCGGATCGTAGTCGAGCCATGTATTGCAGCCCGTCGCGCAACCCGTGCAGACGCTCGGCGCGGTCTTCAGGAACCAAACGCGCGCCTTGAAGCGGAAATCGCGGCTGGTGAGCGCCCCGACTGGGCACACATGCTCGTTCATCAGTGTGTACTTGTGATCGAGCTCGCGCCCTGGCGCGAGAACGATTTCGTTCGTATTGCCGCGCTCCCGCATGTCGAGGACGTGGTCCTTCGCAATTTCGTCGTTGAAGCGAATGCAGCGCGTGCACATGACGCAGCGCTCACCGTCGTAGACGATGGTCGGACCGAATGAAACGCCCTTCACCTTGTGGACGGGCTCGGTTGCCTTGCGCTTGAGCGTCGTTTGGTGATCCAGCCAGTAATCCTGAAGTTTGCACTCGCCGGCCTGATCACAAATCGGGCAATCGACCGGGTGGTTCAAGAGGAGGAACTCTTGCACCGAGGCCTGCGCTTGTTTGACCTCGCTGCTCTCGCTCGAAACTTCCATGCCTTCAGCAGCCGCTTGCTGGCAGCTGGGCACGAGCTTTGGCTTCGTCGCTTCGACGTACTCGTTTTTCTGAGCATCCCATTTCAGGACGGGCAGCATCATCGGTCGCTGGCTCTTCACCTCGACCAAGCACATGCGACAGTTTGCGGGCGACGTGAGACCGGGATGCCAGCAGTAATGCGGGATCTCGATACCGTGACGCGCGGCGGCCCGGATGATCGTGTCTCCGGGCTCGAAGGGGATTTCTCGGTCGTTCAGTTTGAAGGATGGCATGCCATTACCGGTCGCACTCGCCGCCAATCATGTTGACGGACCCAAAGCTTGGAACGATGTCGGCGATCATTCCGCCGACCAAAATATCTCGCGCTGCGGAAAGGTTCATGAAGCAAGGAGGCCTGCATCGAACCCGGTACGGAGTGCCGCTTCCATCGGATACGATGTGAAATCCGAGCTCGCCGTTCCCGCCTTCGGTAAACGAGTAGACCTCTCCAGGCGGCGGCTTGATGCCTTCCATGACGATCTTGAAGTGCGCGATGGTGCCTTCGATCGTGGTGTAGACATCGTTCT
>CAZWQH010000173.1:0-9604 GCA_964635815.1 uncultured Sandaracinaceae bacterium | reverse complement strand
GGCTGCGCCTTTGATGTCCTCGAGATGCTCGCGAAGCACATCGCCGAGTCGGCAATACACATCGGCAGCGCGTTCGCCTTCCTTCTCAGTTGCGCGCCCTAGGAGCTGTGCGAGCTCTCCATAGGCAGAAGACTTGTCGAACAGCGTCGCCAAGGCATCGTTCGACTGCGCATCTTCTCCAAACTCGGTTTGGAGCAGGCGCCAAACTTGAATTGCTCGCGCCGGGTTTTCGAGTTCCGTCTCCTCGAGTCGCGCAATGCGAACAAGGTCTTCTCGGCGGGCTATCTGTCCGCGCGACTCCACGCGTGCACGAGCCTCCAGAGTTTCGACAAGCTCCGCGTAACGATTGTCGCGCTCGAACAGCGCGGCGATCGCGTTGAGCGCTTCAACGTCCGTGGCGTCCGCTGCGACGCGTGATCGCCACGTGTCGACAGCCCGCTGGGTCTCGCCGAGCTGCTCCCACGCGCGAGCCGCTTCGGAGACGATTGCGCGTCGCTCGGTTGGATCGCTTTCGAGCACACCGAGTTGCTCGAGGACGGCAACTCGATCGCGCGTTCGGCCCTCGGACTCGAGCAATCGCGCCAACTCGCGCACTGCGCGCGTAATGACGCGATCCGATGACTGGACCTTCGTCGCCAGCGTTAGGAGGTCAATCGCCTTCCCCCGATCGTTCAGTTGATCACGATACACGCCGGCCGCAAGGCTCAAGAGACGAGCTCGCTCGACGTCTTCGGAAGCCTTCTCGCCAGCTTCCGTCAGTACTTCCGCGTATCGTCCGTGTGCACCTGTTCGTTCCGCCAATGTCCGGAGCTGATCTCGCGTCTCGGTGTCTGAAGGATCCTGGACCAGGAGAACTGCGGTGAGCTCGAACGCCTCTTCGGCGTTCCCTGCTTCGCTCGCGAGCATCCCAAGCTCTTTGAGCATCTGACGACGAGCGTCCGTGTCCTTCTCGTACGTCAGCGCCGCCTTCAGTAGACGGGCAAGATCCTGCTTGCGACCGGAGGGACCGTACATGTCCCGCAAGATGTCCAGCGCCTGCGCTCGCGCGCTGCGCGAACTGTGGTCTTCGGACGCGATCCGCTCGAGTAGCTTCGGGACCTCCGGATGCGGAGTGCCGGTGGCGAGAATCGCGCGCAGCTCCTCAAGAGCAGCAGCCGGGTCGTGTCGTTGGTCGATCTCCGTGGTTGCGATTCGAACACGAATCGCAGCGCCGTCCTCTGGCGAGACCGCCGCTACGCGCGACTGCCAAAGCTTGATCAGATCTCCGTGGCGCTCTTCTCGTTCTAGAAGGCGTTCGAGCGACTGAGCGGTCTTGGCGTCGTTCGGACGGATGGTGCGAAGCCGCTCGAGATACGAAATCGCGCGCCCGTTGTCGCGCGCGAAATCGCGCGCCACGTTGAGCGCCTCGTCGAGGAGTTCGGTCCGACGAGACTGCGTGGGCGCAGCGTCGATCGCCAGATCGTATGCAGCCAGGAGGTCGTTCCAACGTTCACTCCTCGTGTACGCGACCGTGAGACGTCCGAGGATCCACTCGAGCTTCGGATCGCGCTGAAACACGCGAGAGAGAACCTCCGCGAAAGCAGGCGCAGCCTCGCCGAACCACTCTTCGTGAAACTTCACGGCTCGCTCGCCAATCTGCGCGGCGACCGTTCCAGTCAGGTCCGATGCCAGCACCTTTCGGTAGAGCGACGACACCTCATCGGGTTTCTGCAGCGCGCCCGCAAGCGCATCGAGCACATCCCAATGCGACAAGTTCGACGGATCGGCATCCGCGTTCGCAAGCGCAGCGATGAGATCGGCTTCAGTGCCTCCGCTCGGCGGAGGCGGACGACGACTAGACCGGATGTTTTTCGGCGGCACTGAGTTCGCGGCCATAGGGTCGCCAGACTACCAGGGTCACGATAAATTCTGGAGTTATTCTAAGGCGGTTTCGAGGCGCCAATTTCTACTGTGGAGTCCCTGAGCTGACCCGCTAGAACGCTAGAAAATCGTACAGTGCACGGCCGCTACGAGGTCCGAGATGGCTGCTGCCATGTTCAGTCGCCCTGCCCGAACTTCCCGTAGGTCCCAGGCTCGACCGTGCGTTTGGACCGGCAATGCAGGCATCGAGTTGTAGGACTCGAAGAACCCCTGCCCTGCGCTCGTGCGCGTCGTGGGGCAATTGCCGGCTCCGCTGAAATTGAAAGCACCGACGCGAATCTTGTTCGCGACCAGGATGCTCGCGACTTGCGAGTACGTCGTCGTTGCAGGCAACCGACTGCGCTCGAACACGGCCGGTGACTCGCGGAACGTATCGTCGGTCACATGGATTAGCACGTGCGTCGACCCGGCGCGCCACGGACATCGCGTCGCAGCGAGGTACATCGCGTCGAGTGAGTTCTCTGGGCAATCATAGTTGAGGTTTCCGGAGGATCCCGGGTTCCGATCGCTTGCGCAGAACGCGCGCCACGAGTCGAACTCCGCACGCATCGCTTCGAGCGACTCGAACGGGCGGCAGTCGTTGACCGTGAATGCATCATCCACGAAGACCACCAACCCGAACTGGGTGTCGGGCGTGAGCGATGTCGCAGCGGCATGAACTCGGCCGATACCTTCGCGAATCGCCGCGAGCTCGCCTGCCATCGAAGTGCTCACGTCGATGACGAACACGACATCGATCGGTTCGCTGCATGAGATTGCACCATCGACGACCGTCGGATTGCGGACGTCCGGACGCGTGGTCGAGTCGCGGGCCCCGCCATCGCTCTCGAGTCCACCAGCCGGCGGGGGGCGCCTATCGGAGCACGCAGAACAAACCGCTAGTCCAAGAACGACAGCAACGACGAGACGCATCGAGGGAATCTTGGCCGGACACCGGAACCGATTCAACGCGGAATCTTTATCGCGGGCCTCAGGCTTGGAGCGCCCTTCGCATCCGCTGAAGCTCTCGATGACGCTTGGCATCGACCTTGGGAAATCCGAGAGGAAGTCGCTCGATGGTATCGATGAGAATTTTAGCGACCGCGTACCGCATGTATCCCTTGTCGTCCGCGGGAATCGCGTACCAAGGAGCGTGAGGTCTTGAAGTTCTGCGCAAGGCGGCCTCGTACGCACCCTGGTACGCGGCGTAGTACTTGCGTTCTTCGACATCCCCAATCTCGAACTTCCAATTGGCATCGGGGTCTTCGATACGTTCAAGCAGCCGTTTGCGCTGCTCCTCTTTCGAAACGTTGAGCCAGAACTTCACGACCACGATCCCGTTGCGGGCGAGATGCTCTTCGTGTGTACGAATCGACTCGAGTCGTTCGTCCCACAACGCGGGGAGCTTGGCATGCGGAGGCAAATGCTGCGCAGTCAGGAACTCGGGATGCACGCGAACGGCGAGCACTTCCTCGTAGTAGCTGCGGTTGAACACACCGATTCGGCCCCGCTCGGGTAAACGCACCGCGGTGCGCCACAAGAAGTCGTGCTCAAGCTCTTGCTCCGACGGACGCTTGAACGCGTGCACCTCACACCCGGTCGGGTCGACCCCGCTGAAGACGGCGCGAATCGTTCCGTCCTTGCCCGCCGCGTCGAGCGCTTGAAAAATCGCGAGCACCGCGAATCGGTTGTCTGCGTAGAGGACGCGCTGCAGCTCGGCGAGTCGGCCCACCAGCTCGGGTAGCTTTCGTTTTGCGACGTCACCAATCGGCGCACTGTGATTAGGCTTGGTGCGAGCGTCATTGCTTCTGAATTTTCCGGCGGTTGAGACGAGGTGGGGGTTCTTTGCGAGCGCGTAGTTGGTCACGGACCCACTCCTGACAGATCTACGACCTCGAATTCAAGTCTGCAGAACGCACCACCTCCGTGACCGTCGCGAACCACCACGAAAACCTGCGCGAGCCCCGGCTCGGCGAAGTAGATCGAACGGCCTGAGACCGTGCTGCCCTCATCGCCACTCAGCGTCCCCCGACTCGTGAACCATGAAAAATAGTTCCGCTCGCTCAGCATGAGCAGTCCCGCTCCAGACGGATCGACCGCGAGGTACTTGTCGCGACTCGGAATCGCATCCACCAAAAGGTACCGCGACTCTCCGACCGAGAAACGGCCGATGCGCGCGGGTTGTTCCGTCGAGCAGTCGTACGAAACCGGGAAAGCAATGCCGCCAACGCTTCCAGTCCCCCGAGTCGTGACTTGGACACGAGCCACAACCGGATTGGTGTTGACCGGGACACTCGAAGGCAGCGCGTATGAGGGCGTTAGCAGCACCCGCTTGTACGCCACGACGAGAATCTGATTCTCTGCGTAGACAGTGAGCTGAACCGTGACGGAAACGCCGATGCTGGCCGCGAGATACGCCAGCACGGCCGGCGGCAGGTTCGCGAACGAAGACCTCTGCACGCCAACATCGTTGGCAAGATTCATCGCGACCTCACGACTCATGATCGCAGTCGGACCGTCCGAGATGAGTTCGACGACTCCGGGTTCCCCGGGTGCGCACGCACGCTGAGGTTCGCGTGCCGTGTACTGACCACCGCCGAATCCCCCGGTCCCTGAACCGATGGACTCGCTTCCGGAGCAGACGACCCACTCGAATTGGTGTGGTCGCTCGATCGGATCGAAGAACGCAGCGTGCAGCCAGACGCCCTGTCGCCCGTTGCCCGGAAACTGCGGAGGATCCGCGACAATCGCGAGGACGCGCGGCGTCTTGAGCTGCCACTCGAGATCGAAGTTCGGATTGCTGCACGCGAGCAACGACGCCGCTACAAAGCAGAGGGCTACAAGCCTGTGCACGGGTGACGGATGGAATGCGCCCGTATGCATCAGTACACCACCCTCACCCCTAGGGTCCCGAGCGTGGGCAGCCCCGGTAGACGGTCACGTCGCGCATAGTCGAACTGGTAGATGTAGCCCTCGGCGTTCGGTTGGTTGTACACGTTGAGGACCTCGAGATAGACGCTCCCCGAGACCTCGTCGATCGTGAAATCGCGATCGATCCGGAGGTCGAGCTGATGGTAAGTCGGCAATCGACCGCCGAGATCCGCTGTCACAGAACGATATTCATCCGCGTCCGCATCGTATCGTGCACCGACGACGTCGAACCATGGGCGGCCCGTTGCAAGTTGGAACCGCGCACCAAAGCGCCAGCCGTCGACTGCGTAGCTCAATGCGAGATTCAGCACGTGCGTCTGATCCCAACTGAATGGGACAACGTTCCCTCCATCGATGAAACGCTCGCTACGTGAAAACGTGTAGCTGATCCAACCGTAGAAACCGCGTTCGATGCGCCGCCGCACCATGAGCTCCATGCCGTACGCGCGTCCCTGACCATCATCCACAAAGAACCGCCGCCGCACACCAGTCGCAACGTCTGCCGCGACGATCTGGTTCGTCGCGCGCGCGAGCGACCACATCTGTGTGTAGAACGCAGAGGCTTCTACTTCGATGCTCTCCGGAAGCTTGACCTCGGTTCCAATCGACGTTTGCCAAGACTGGTACGGAGTCAGCCGCTGATCACCGAGGTTGCGCGTCAGCTGAAATGGAATCGGCTCTTGGGAGAACAGCCCCGTCGCTGCTTTGAAGAGCACGTCGTCGGTCGCTCTCCATCGCACCACGGCGCGCGGCATTATCAGCGGCTGTGAAACGTCCGCGTAGCGGAAGTACTCGGCGCGAATCCCCCCAGTAAGCTCGAACTGCGCGAGCTTCGCGGTGTGCTCCACATACGCGGCCGCGGTCGTGGACATGATTCGATCATCGACATCGAAGTACGAGCTCGGTATCGGCTCGGGTCGGGGGAATTGCCCAAGACCCGAGGGCAGTGGAACCGTGGCGCCGAGCGTGATCGTTCGAGCAATCGTGTCGACCCCGAAGCGCGTCTCGTTCCAAGCGTTGTGCGGGTAGACCGCATCCAAACGCTGCGCGAAGTAGTTCCAGCGGATGGAAATGCCCAGGTCTTGCTTGCCGGTGCGCTGCCCGGTGTCGTTCTGGTCGTACCCGAACGAGCCCGCCCACTTGAGACGCCAACCTCCGGGCAACCGCGCTTCGATACTTCCGATTCCGCGGATGAAGTCGTACCCGAGGCTCGTGTTCTGCGCGGATGCCGTGGCACCGCCGCTGAGCGCGCCTGATGTGTCGAGCTGATCCGTTGAGCCGAAGATGAAGAGCGAGCTCTTCACATTGCCGCCTAGATCGAAGTCGCCGCGAACTTGGAAATCCCCGTAACTGAGATCGATGCCAGGCGCGATCAACGGGAGCAGAAGCTCGAAGTAGCTACGACGCAGAGCCACAGCGATGCTGCCGCGTCGGTCTGGTAACGGAATGACCGCAAGCGCGCTCGCGCGAAAGAGATCGACTTCAGCCTCGAGACGGATGCGATTGTGGGGCGTCGGAAGCGGCCCTGTATGCAGCGCGATCACGCCCGCGTTGAAGCGACCAAACGAAACCGGATAGCCGCCAGGATAAAAATCGAGGCGCTCGACGAGCCGAGACGAGATGACTGCTGGGCCTGCAAAGAAATGGTAGAGCACCGGTACCGGGAAGCCGTCGACGAAGAAACCGGTGTTTTCGAACGAAGCCCCGCGCACTAGAAAGAACCCAAGACCGAACGGGCTGCGCGCAACACCCGGCAACGTTGCGACCACGCGCAACGGCTCCCCAAATGTTCCGGGGACCGTGGTGAGCTCTTCCTGTTCGAGTGTGTATTGCGTGGCTGCGCCAGGTTGCGGACGTCGCGCGCGAGCTCGGGCGCCGAAACGACTTGATTCGACGGCAAGGACAGTCGCCTCTGCGGGCGGTGCTTCGACGACTGTAGTCGTAAGAGCAGGCGCCGGTTCTTCGACGTCGAAAGGATTCTCCGGCAGCGCGATCTCGGGAAGCACCGGCTCGCTCGGAGATGCCTCGATGACCGAGTCCGCGACTTCGACGCGAAACTGGAAACGGATGCGGGCGCGAATGGCTGTTCCGTCACGAACCGCGGGTTCGAACACCAGCTCGCGCGACGCGGCCACAGCTCGCGCATCGATCGGGGGCGCGAGGGCATCGACGACCTCCGCTGCGGAGACACGACCGTCACGCTCGATCGTGATCATCAACCCGACGAACGGTGCGCGCCCCCCAGGAATTTCCTCGGACGTGGCGATAACCGCCGCGCCCGTGATCATCCGAGGTGGGGTGAGCTGAGGTGTCCCCTGCGCACGGGCACTTTGTAACGAGCACACTCCGCTCGCCGCACCGACCGCGGTCGCGACCGCGAGCACCTTCGCGATTTTGCCTAGCAATGCCCGCACGTAGTCGAGATTTGTACATCGAAGCCGACGGGCACGCCCTGCGGCATTGAATGATTTTGTGCCGCTCACGTCTACTGCGAGATGGACTTCGCACCTACCCGCGTGACACCTCCGCACACGGCGAGCATGCTATCCGCCATGCGGATCGGAAACGTACTCGGGCTGTCGGCGCTTATCCTGCTCATTCTCGCGGTGACTCTCGCTCCGGTCGCTCGAGCCGACGAAGCTCAAAGCCAGTACCGCATCGCGTTGGTCGAAAAAGACGCGCAACGCTATCCCGAGGCGGAACGCGCAGCTCGAGAAGCAATTCGCCTCCGACCGTCATTTCTCCTAGCCCATATGGCTTTGGGTTCGATTCTTCGCGCACAGAGCCGCTATGCGGACGCGCTTGCAGCATACGAGGCCGCTATCGCGCTGGATGCGAACAACGCTCAAGCTCACGCCATGGCGGGTGCGATGCTGATGCGGCTCGATCGCCCCGCAGATGCGGTGCCTCGATTGCAGCGCGCAGTCGCGCTTGACCCCAACGATGCGTCGTCTCATTCGAATCTCGGCGTCGCCATGCGACGCGCCGGAAATGCCGGAGGGGCGATTGCGGCCTTGGAGCAAGCTGCGGCTGCGAATCCTGAGGACCCGGGAGTGCTGAACAACCTAGGCGTTGCGCTGCGCAATGCAGACCGGCTCCAAGAGGCGGCCGGCCGATTCATGCGCGCACTCGAGCTCCGCCCGAACGATGTGCAGACACGACTCAACCTCGCGATCACGTATCGAGCGATGCGTGACTATCCGATGGCAGCTCTCGAGTACGAGCAGGTCGTCGGCGCGGACCCTTCGCGGGCGCCCGCGTGGTACGACCTTGGTGTCGTCTACCAGGCGATGGAGCGCAGCGCGGATGCAGTTCGCGCGTTCGAGGCCTACGCAAACCTCGTCCGCGCAACGGATCCGCAAGCAGCAGCGCTAGGCGAGGAACGTGCGCGTGCATTGCGCCCCGCCGCGCCGCCGCCGCGAGCTCCCGCGCAGCCGAACCGCGGACCGCGACGCCCCTCAAAGACTTCACCCCGATAGCCCATGCTCAGTCCCGCACGCGGTCCTCGGAGTGCGTTATGGACACGCAGCGACGGTTCCGTCGTTCTCGACGAACACGCCTTCAATCGCGCGCACCTCAGATGCGCCACCAGCGTGGCTGGACCACGTCCACATCGTTAGCGCGCCCCGAGCATTCACGGCTGTCGAGAGCGAGAACCAGGATCCTGCACGAGGAGTCGCGATAATGGATGCGGGCCCGCTCGCAACACCGCCTGCGCTCAACGCCTGCTGGCGGAGGACCATCCGCACATCACCAGGCTGTATCGAACGATACGTCATGACTGCGGAGGTTCGATCGATCGAAGGCGCGAGCGCAAACGAGTCCGCCGTCGACGCGTTCGGTACCCACTTCCAATCGGGGCCCATCACGCCGACCTCAGTACGAAGCGGCTGTCCTTCGCGTGTGAACTTCAGAACTCCTATGCCCACTTGCGCGAACCCACCCGCGCCTGGCCCCGCGGCGAACGGACGAGCGCTCACGGCGGCGAGCAATGGACCATCCGAAAGCGCGATCAGTTGGGGTCGCGCAGTTCCGGACGTCGAAAACGCGGGATCCAAGCGTACAGGCGCGAGGCGGGTCGTTGCATCGGCCGCGAGAATTCCAAAGTCGAGCGCGTACCAATCGAACGGTCTATCGGTCGCAGGCCGCACCTGAGTTGTTCCGACGCTCAGGAAGCCATCGCCGAGAAACGCACCGAGCGCGTAGTAGCTTCCCGCGCCGACGCCGCGACGAGTGACGTCCGACCTGACGAGAGCCGTAGCACCGGGTGTAGAGACGCCGAACCCATTGGCCGTTCCAACGACGTTCACCCAGAGGCTGCTCGCATCGAAGACGCGCACCTCCCCCGCCACAGGTTCGCCTGCCGCGGAGTAGCGGCGGGCAAACACTCCATTTCGCGACTCGTCTTCCCATGCAACGACAAAGCTCGAACCGTCGAACGCAAGATCATAACGCCACCAGCTTTCGAGGTCGGCGACTTCGCGACTCGCGCCTAGAGCCCTCCCTCTCTCGTCGAGCGCAGCGACGAACAGCTTGGAAAGGTCTAGATCGTTCCACGCCACGAGAAACTTCTCGCCATCGGTCGCAACTCGGAGCGTGCCCGGATGACGAATCTCGGAGGAAAAGAAGCTGCAGGCGGTCCGCTCGCCGTCGCATCGAGCAGCAACGCACGCGCCAGAGCAGGCGTTCTGGCAGACACCGCAATGGCGCGCGCTTGCCCGCGTGTCCGTCTCGCAACCGTCACCACTAGGACGAAGCGCGTCATTGTTGCAAT
>CAZWQH010000172.1:0-9617 GCA_964635815.1 uncultured Sandaracinaceae bacterium | reverse complement strand
GCCGCAGGCGGCTAGCGACAACATGACAACCGCATGCAGCACCCGTGAAGTGTTCATTCTCGACCTCATTGCCCGGCTCCCGTCTGCTCTGCCGCTTCGCTCGGGGGCACGATGTCGAAGACCGTTCGATTCGTGGGCACAAAGTACTCGTTTGCGACACGCGTAATGTCCGCGTCGGTCACCGCGAGATACTTCGCGAGCTCCTCGTTGATCAGATTCGCATCGCCCCAATACATTTCCGACTCTGCAAGGTGCGTTGCACGGCTCAGGTTAGTCTGCAGGCCGAACACGAATGCGGCGGCGATGCGATTGCGAGCCTTGATGAGCTCCGCCTGGGTGACAGGTTCGCGGCGCACGCGATCGATCTCCTCGAACACGAGCGCACGCGCATCCTGCGCGGACTTCCCGCTCGCGACCACGCCGTAAAAGTTGAAGAGGTCCGGCCCGCGGCGATCATCGGTGGACACGCTGATCTCCTGAAGCAGTTGACGCTCTTTCACGAGCTTCTGATAAAGCCGCGAGGATTCCCCGTCTCCCATGATGACCGTGAGCATCTCGAGGGCGTAGTGATCGGGCGTGCGGTTCGGAGGGATGTGGAACATCACGTAGAACGCAGGAAGCTCCGCGAGTCGATCGATCATCGTCTCGGTCCGCTCGGCCGTTTGCGCAGAGATCGGCGGCATCTCGAAACGCGGAGTCGCGCGCCGCGGAATGCCCTCGAAGTGTCGGCGAATCATCGCGAGCGCCTCCGCGGGATCGAAGTCGCCTGCGATCGAGAGAACCGCATTGTTCGGCGCGTACCACTGATTCCAGAATTCCTGCACGGCCGCTAGCGGGGCGTTGCGTAGATCCGCAGGCTCACCGATCGTCGAGTGCGAGTACGGAAAGTAGTCACCAAACGCGAGCTCGTTCGCGCGAAGCATCCCGAGCGCGTACGGCTGGTTCTCGTAACTCTGTCGTCGCTCTTCGAGCACAGTCTGCCGCTGGTTCTCGAAGTTCTCGGCGGTCACCGCGAGCGACCTCATGCGATCTGCCTCGAGCCAGAGACCGAGCTCGAGCTCGTTGCTCGGTAGAGTCTCGAAGTAGTTGGTGCGGTCATCGCTCGTCGTCCCGTTCATGTCACCGCCGCGACTCGAGATGTACTGGAAGTGCGCGCCCTTCGGAATGTTGGCGGACCCCTGGAACATCATGTGCTCGAAGAGGTGCGCAAAGCCGGTGCTGCCGCGCTCTTCGTTTCGCGATCCGACGTCGTAGTAGACCGCGACCGCTATCGTGGGGACTGAGCGCTCTGGAGACATGACGACGCGAAGCCCATTGGCGAGCGTCTCGCGAACGATCGGCCCGCGCACTACGGGACCCTCGATCCGAACCTGAACAGGCGCCGGTCGTGCGGTCTGAGAAGGTCGTGTGGCCTGTGCGTGGACGGAGGCGGCCTCAGGCACGATGTGGAGCGCAAATGGCGTGAGAAGAAATAGGATGACGCGTTGGATGGTTAGCCGCGACAGACGATGCATTTTGGACGGCTACCACGCCCACGTGTTTGGGCAAAGGTCGTTGTATCGGTCATCGTTCGAATGAAACGATTTACCTGTGCATCCGAACGAATACGTTCTACGAACGAGCGTTCTAGGTCAGTCACGTACGAAGGTCAGGTCTAGCTCACATGTGCGGAATCATTGGTTACGTTGGACCGCGCGAGTGCGCGGACATTTTGGTGGAGGGCCTGCGCCGCCTCGAGTACCGCGGGTACGACTCCGCTGGAGTCGCTATCCATGACGGCAAAGAGCTTCAAGTGGTCCGCGCGGTCGGTAAGCTCGGAAACCTCGCCGCGGAGCTCACCAAGAACCCAGTTCGCGGTCGAACGGGCGTCGGACATACCCGCTGGGCGACCCACGGACGCCCGTCTACGGTAAACGCGCACCCACACGTCGCAGGCCCAGTCGCGGTGGTCCACAACGGCATCATCGAGAATCACATGGAGCTGCGAAAGCGGATCGAAGAACGCGGCGAGAAGATCGTCAGCGAAACCGACACCGAGATCGTTGCTCACCTCGTGCATCTCGCGCTCAAAGACGGCGCGAAGAATGTCGAAGCTGCGGTGCGTTCCACGTTGAAAGAGATTCGCGGTACGTACGCGATCGTCGTCGTCTCTCGCGACGAACCGAACACGATCATCGCGGCGAAGGACGCGTCCCCGCTTGTCATCGGTTACGGCGAAGGCGAGATGTTCTGCGGCAGCGATATCCCGGCGCTCCTTCCCTACACCAAGAAAATGCTGATCGTCGAAGACGGCGAGCTTGCTGTGCTGGAAAGCGGCGGCGTGAAGCTTACGCGCGCTGACAACGGCGTAGCTGTGGCACGACCGCCCATCGAAATCACCTGGTCGCCAATGATGGCCGAGAAGGCTGGCTTCAAACACTTCATGCTCAAGGAGATCCACGAGCAACCGCGAGCAATCGAAGACACTCTTCGAGGACGTCTCGACCGCGAGAAGGCGGACATCGTCACTGCAGAGATCGGCCTGACCGACGCAGATGCGCTCGCCGCGCAGCGAATCGTCCTGCTGGCTTGCGGAACCAGTCATCACTCCGCGATTGCAGGTCGCTACTTCATCGAAAAGCTCGCGCGCATACCCACGATGGTGGAAATCGCGAGCGAGTTCCGAAATCGCGATCCGGTGATCGGCAAGAACGACCTCGTGATCGCCGTGAGCCAATCCGGCGAGACGCTGGACACGCTGATGGCCGCCAAAGAAGCCAAGTCGCGCGGCGCGCGGGTGCTTGCGATCGCAAACGTCATTGGGAGCGCAATCCCCCGCATGGCGGACGCTGCGTTCTACACGCACGCGGGCCCGGAAATTGGCGTCGCGTCGACCAAGTGCTTCACCGCTCAACTCGCAGCCTTGTTGATGTTTGCCGTTTGGCTAGGGAAGCGTCGCGGGACGCTGGACGAGAAATCTTCGCGGGCTCTTGTCGAGGGGCTCGCACACATTCCCCACGCGATGCAGGAAACGATTTCAGGCACGCGCCAGTTGGTGGCAAACATCGCCAAGCGTCAGGCTGACGCTCGCGATGTGCTCTTTCTGGGGCGCGGGGTGAGCTTCCCGATCGCACTCGAAGGCGCGCTCAAGCTCAAGGAGATCTCGTACGTTCATGCAGAGGGGTACGCAGCGGGCGAAATGAAGCACGGCCCGATCGCGCTCATCGACTCGAGTGTGCCGGTGTTCGTAATTGCTCCGAACGATTCGAGTTACGAGCGGACCATTGGCAACCTGCAGGAAGCCAAAGCTCGTGACGGACGCGTGATTGCAGTCACAACAGAAGGCGACGAGCACATCCGCTCGATGTGCGATGACGTCATCGAAATTCCGAAGGTCGCAGAAGAGCTCACCGCGTTCCTCACGGTCATTCCGCTTCAGCTCTACGCGTACTATGTCGCCGACATCAAAGGAACGGATGTCGATCAGCCGCGCAACCTCGCGAAGACCGTTACCGTAGAGTAATTCGCGGAACGCCATCCACGCGCTCCTCGATCGAACGATACGCAGCGAGGAACGCCTCCGGCCCTTCGGAGATCGTTTTGGTGAGAGCAGGGCGTCCGAGAAAGACTTCGATCGACTCCGCCATGTGCGCTCCGACTGAATAGAACGCTCCTCCGTCGAAGCCCGCGCCTGTTAGTCGCTGTCGCAGTAACGTGACTCCTTTCACGCACGCCGAATCGAGCTCCGCGTTCTTGGGGCACTCGCGCAACGCCGCGATTTCCGCGGCAATCGCGTTGAGAATGCGCATCTCTACCCGCAACCGACTCCCCGCAGCGATGGCGTCGAGGTTGCGTTCATCTTCCGGTTTGAACCGCCACGCGATGTGCGTCGCGAGGCCTTCCGCGTGCAAGCGGAAGCGCATGTTGCCGAGCAGTTGCGACGGCTGCAGCGCAACGTTCAGACCCAACTGGCGCTTGAGATAGCGACTATGAGCAACGTGAACGAGCTCGTGCGCGAGCACCGCGTACATCCGACCAGGGTCACCTTGAAAGCGGACTGAAGACACGTCGACGACGATCGTCCCGTCACTCCATGCGAAAGCATCTTCGCTGGTGAGAAACAACGTTGGAACGATCTCAGCTCGCACCACGGCCTCTGGAGGGAAGTACGCCGCAATGTGCGGGAGCGCCTCTTGTCTCAGGCGCGCAATGGTTTGTTCCCAGTCCTGCATTTGCGCGCGGGCGAACGAGATTTCGAAATCCTCGATCACGTGATTCGTTGCGCGATGCTCGCGCGGCCGAAAAGCGGTTCGCATCCGGCGTTCGATTTCCTCGAGCGGATTGGGTCGCCGACACTCTTCGGCCCAAAGTCGCGCCAGTGCAAAAGGTCGCGCGGTTGCCACATCGAAAGGGAGGCTCGTGTTCCGTGGATCCTTCAACGCGACCAGAAGCTGTTCTGCATACGTCGTATCGGTGCGAATCGTCATGTCACGCGAACGCAAGAAGCTCGCGCTTCTCGCAGCCACGGATCGCGAGGTGGCGGACGCGGACGGCGAACACGCCGCGATGACGCAGTAGGAGACGGCTGCTAAGGCTGAGATCGTGTATCGCGGTAAACGCGTGTGTGTCGTGGTCCCCGCGCGGGACGAAGCGCTCCATATTCGAGCGACGATCGAATCGGTGCCCACCTTCGTGGACACTATCGTCGTGGTCGATGACGGCAGCGTCGACAACACCGGTGAGCTTGTACGAGTCACAGCGCAGGGGCGAGCCGGCGTTACGCTTCTCCGGCATTCGCGGGCCCTCGGAGTCGGCGCAGCCATTTGCGCCGGATACCGGCATGCTTTCGGAGGAACGCCTGCAGCGGACCTCGCGGTCGTCATGGCCGGAGACGGCCAAATGGCCGCGGAAGACGTCCCGCGTTTGCTCGACACGGTCATCGACGGTGGTTTCGACTACGTGAAGGGCAATCGGTTCCAAGAAGAATCCGCTTCATCTTCGACCCGAATGCCACTGGTTCGCAGGTTGGGAGGAGCCGCTCTCTCAGCGCTGACGCGTTGGTCCACGGGCACGCAGATCGATGATTCCCAATGTGGTTTCACCGTGCTGACTCGAGCTGCCTGCGCGCAGCTGGACCTCATGACGCTCTGGCCGGGGTATGGATATCCGAACGACATGATCGCGCTGTGCGTGGCCGCGCGCCTTCGTGTCGGCGAAGCCGCCGTCCGGCCCGTCTATCGAGGGGAAGCCAGCGGGCTGCGGATCCGTCACGCTTTGCTGGTGATTCCGTGGGTCATTGCTCGTTCGCGCTGGCTCCGAACCTCGCGTACGTCACATGCGGGTGGTACGAGAGCAGTCGATTGGAGCGCGTCCGCACCGATCTTCAGAACTGTCCTTGCGCATGCGAATAGGGATCCTCACCACAAGCTATCCAACCGGCGAACGGTCGATCGCCGGGTCGTTCGTGCGTGAGTGCGCGGTCGCGTTTCGGGATCGCGGTCATCAGGTCGTCGTCGTCACGCCTTCGTCCCGGTATTGCCGCCCCCTCCACGACGACGGAATCGACGTACGCCACGTGCGATACGCGCCACGCAAATGGGAGCGACTCTTTCATGAGAGAGGCGTCCCGGACGCACTAACCGCGGCGTCATTCTCGGTGCTCGCCGCACCGAGCGCCGTCGTCGCGCTCGTGCTTGGGGCGCGTCACTTGGCAAGCTGCGATCTGGTGCTCTCTCACTGGGCATTTCCCACTGCGCTCATGGCAAGCGTTTGGTGCAAACCAGAGTCACACGTCGGGTGGTTCCACTCGAACGATGTGACGATGCTTGAGCGCATGCCGGGTAATACTGTGCTCGCGCGGAAAGTAGTCTCGAGCACGACTGCGACCGTCTTCACGTCGGAGTCGCTGCGTGATCGATTCGAGCGTCTCGTCGACGATCGTGCTCGATGGCGCAACGCGCGAACTCTCGTGCTTCCGATGGGTATTTGCGTCGGCGGAGATCGCGCCGAGCGGGTCTCGTCCGCACGATTCACAGCGCTCGTGCTCTCGCGTCTTGTGGACGTGAAAGGGCTCGAGCTTCTACCCGAGCTCGCCGCCCGACTCCCGGACGTGGATTTCGTGGTGGCCGGCGACGGTCCTGTGCGCCACACACTCGAAGCCGCCGGGCGATCGAATCTCCGATGCATCGGGATCGTGCGCGGGGCGGAAAAGGACGCCTGCTTCGCCGGCGCAGACGCGTTCCTGCTTCCGTCGCATGTCAGCGGAACCGCGTCGATCATCGAAGGAATGCCTCACGCCGCGCTCGAAGCGATGGGACATGGCGTGCCGGTCATCGCAAGCGAGTTGCCGGCCCTTCGTGCGGCGCGCGAAGCGAGCGCCGTCCTGACGATTGCGTCGCGCAACCCTGAGGAATGGGCCCACGCGCTTCGTCGCGTTCGCGACGACCGCGAGCTTCAATCGAAGCTTGCAAAAGGAGCCACGCGGTACGCGGAGCAGTTCTCCTGGACGCGCGTCGTGCCGCAGATCGAGGCGCTCGCCAATAGAAACGTCGCTACGGTGTGATTCGACGCGCACCACTCGGCGGACGCCACGTGAACGTCGAGTCCGGGCTCGTCGGATGGAAATCGAACGCAGAGAAATCGAACCGGTTCCGGTTCCCTGAATGGTCCAGGATCAAGAACCGGCGGATCACCGGCGTGGGGTTCGCGCCTGGCGCCGTCGCAACATCGTTCACGTAGAACAAAATGCGATCGTAGTGCGTGGTTACGCGCTTGGGTCGGAGCTCGAGAACGAAGCCTCCGGGGAACCCTTCACGCGCGGCATCAAGCAACCGCGCGTCGAACTCGTCCGCCAGGCGACGCGTTCCGGTCAGGAACGCCATGGCCGACGGCAACTGCGCATCCGCGAGGTTCTGCTCGAAGAACTGGCCCGGGTCGTTGTTCGTTTCACCCGGCTCGAACGCAATGAGTCGAGAACCATCGCTTACGTAGACCTTCCGTGCAGGCTCGGCGTAGTCGAAGCGCATCTTGCCGGGCCGCTTGAACACGACGCGCCCGCGCGAGCGCGTGGTCGTGTTGTAGAGCTTGTTGAAGTACGTCTGCTCGAACGTCGCCGCAAAGTGCGGGTTCTCGTCGTAGAAGCGTTGGACCCGCGCAACGACGGCATCTGCCCGCGGATCTCGTGGGACGTCGCGAGTTGGAATTGCAACCGCACCGCTGTCACGAGCAGCACTGTCACGTGCAGCTCCCGCATCGCGTGATGGAGCAGACACCGCAGCATCTGGACGAGTCGTTGGCGCAGGCACGCGTACGCCGGCATCCCGGACCGGAACCGGTCGCTTGGCCGGTTTCGCTTGTTTGGTTGCCTGCGCGTGAGCGACTGCACCGCCAACGCGAGGACCACCGAAACCCAGGGATCCGAGCGTAGCTGCGCTGCCGAACACCAGCACCGCAGCGAGCGAAAGAAAGCGAACCCGAGTGGACGTAGCTTGCATGTTCATCAGACGCGCAAGCTAACGTGATGCTTCATTCGAGCCGGAAGCGCCCGATCGGGGGGAATGATTTTGCGGAGTCTCTTCGGGCTCGGGCTCTGCGGGACGCGCAGGCACGGGAACGGCCGCGCGCGGATTGGTCTGGGCGGTGATGGTGTCGTTCATCACTGTGACCCACTCGTTGCGAAGACCTTTGTGCTCGGGACCCGCGGCCTCGCGAGCAACCGACATGTGATAGAGCACCGCACGCGTGTCATTGAGCCTCTGAGCAACAACACCGCGAAGAAAGTGATATTTCGCGCGTTGCCCGGAATCCATCTCGTGATGGCGAGGCTCGAGGTCGGCCAAGCAAGTCTCGGCCTCCTCGAAGCGGATGTCCTCCACGAAGACTTCCGCACGATGAAGGTCATCGGTAAGAGATGCGCACGCAGAGCTAAGCAGCGGTGCAGTCCCGAGCAGTGCAATCGCAGGAAGGAAGGAGAAGGTTCTAGCCACGGCTGCGCAGGCTAAGACACATCGGCCACTCGCGCAGTCAGAAACCAGAAGGAAGAAAGACTAGGAAAGGAAGTTCGGAAGGAAGCGGAGCAAAAAGAAGGAAGAGGGAAGAAGTAAAGGAAGGAAGCGGTTCTACGGTTGCCTACACTGCACAGACGGTGCCATGGCTCCGTTTAGCGAATTGGTTTCACTTTTCCGCACTGGCCAGCCGAGCAGCCATGACATCCGCGTCGCGAACGAGTGTTCGAGTGCCACTTTTAGCGGCGCGCGAGGCGTTGAAGCGGGCGCGCGCGAAGTTTGAGTCCGGGCAATGCGAGCTGTACCCGGCCGCTATCACCGCAATCTACGAATCGCCGCCGGGATCCAACGTCAGCCGCGTGTCCAGCAACCGCTCGTCCCCGAGCCCCTCGACGTAAGACTTCAACGCGGGCAATGCGTCGATGAGTCGCTTGAAGTGCGCGCGGTCCAAGAAGAGCACTGTGCCGTCGCTCGCGGCGCTGACCGTTGCTGTCGCAGGACGATCGTAGAGGAGAGAGATCTCGCCGAAGATGTCACCTGCGCGGAGCATCGCGAGGTAGACCTTTTCGTTTCCTTCAACCTTCCAGACATCTGCTTCGCCACGAAGCAGAATGAACAGCCCTTCGCCCCTCTGTCCTTCTTTGACCAGCGCGGTTCCTGCCGCAACGTCGAATGCTCGGAAGTGTCGGCCCAGGCCTACCCGCTGCTCGGGCGTGAGTGGTTTGAAGAAGGCCGCGGAACTGAAGAGATTGTCGAGCAGGCGCGACCTCGCGAAGTGATCGAGCCGCGCGGCCATCGTAGGCATGTTGTCAGACGCAGCGAGAAGCGCGCCGCGATCGAACTCGAGGAGATCGGAATCCACGTCCGCCGTCACCGTCGCTGTGCGAGGTGTGTTCGCGAGAAGCGCGATCTCACCGAAGAGGCTCCCGTCTCCAAGCGAAGCGACGCGAGTGGCGGGTTGTTTGTTCGAGGCCTGCTTCGAAATGCCGACGCGACCGCGCGCGATCACGAAGAACGATTCGCCGCGATCGCCTTCATTGAATACCGCATCGCCAGCGCGCTTACGAAGCAAGGTCACGGCCCGAACGGCCTCGAGAAAAGCCTTCGCCGGGAGCTCAGAGAGCAACGGAATCGCGGGAAGCTTTTCCGGGTAGTGCGCAACGGTGTCGTAGCGCGACGCGAGCTGCTCCGCTTGTTTCACGAGCACGTCGCTGGGTCCATTGACCATGGACTGCCAACCCGCCGCCGGAATCGCGTCTGGATTTCCAAGGCCGACGCGCACAGCAGTACCGAGCCGTTTGGAATCGGACGAGTAAAGGTCACTCACAGGCTCGATCATCCGCTCTAGCTGCGGTTCGAGGGCCGTGAGGATCTTTATCGCGACCAGCGCTCGCAGCGGATGTCCTGCGTTGGACGCGTGTCGGGCGAGAAGGGTGTAGACCGTCGCGGCTCGCTGAACCTCGCCCATTGCGAGCAAGCAGTCCGCGACACGAAGCCGCGCATCTAGGAGCTGAGGCTGGGAAGAAATCGCAGCGCCGAAGTGCACACACGCAGCGGAGAAATCACCCGCTGTGAAATGCGTGTTCGCGCGCTCGAGAATCTGCCTGACTGTGATTGCAGCCGGGTCGGTCACGC
>CAZWQH010000171.1:4648-9654 GCA_964635815.1 uncultured Sandaracinaceae bacterium | reverse complement strand
CCATTGGATAGAGCGTACGTCTCCATATTCACGTCGTTGAAGACGAACACGTTGTCGTAGAGCTCGAAGTGCCGAAGGCTCGATTCGGACGTGTCGCGTCCGTGCGAGGCGAGCCCGGAGTTGTTGAAGACGTTGTGCCGAATGACCACGCGAGAGTTCGAGTCCGGGTCGAGCGTCTGCAGGTTGATCCCGACGAACTGATTGTCTTCGACGTACAGATTGCTCAGACCCGTAGTGTCGGCGGTGCCCATGGTGCTCTCTGTGCTCCACGAGGTGGTCACTCCGAGTGCCGTGATTCCAATCGCTTGATCGTTTGCTGCGTCCGATGGAAACACGCTAGAGAACCCACTGTCGAACGAGCACCCATAAATCAGGCCGATATTTGCGTGCGCCCAGATGCTGCGCATTCCAGTTCCCATGGAGAACCACATGTCGTGGATCTTCACCGGGCGATCGGTTGCTACGGCGCCGAAGTCGACGTGACTTCCTCGTTCGGCGGTGCCTGCGACTAGATGAATGCCGCTCAGCTCGACCGATGCTGACGCGTCGGTGTCGATGTCGAACATCGCCTCGCCCCAATCGTTGACCGCGTTGTTCGTGATTGTCGTGATGGCAGGCCGCGTGAATGTCCAGAACGTGTGAGTGCCGCTCCCCCCGTTGGAGCTGACAGCGAGCACCAACGTCGTTCCGGTGTACGAGGTGACGGTACCTTCGACGTAGTTGTCGCCACGCGCCGTGTAGAGCACGCGGAGCATCTCACCCGGCGCGATCGACAGGCCCGCTTGCGTCTCGAACGTTCGTGCGCCGTTTCCAATCGCGGCAGTCGAGTTGCTGTATCCGAGTATTCCGCCGGCGCCCGCGCCGCGGATATGAATGCCTTTGTTGCGAATCTCGACACCTCTCGTCCAGGTGAACGACCCCGCGGGGAGTTGGACGGTCCAGCCGTCCGACGCCGCGTCGATCGCACGTTGAGTCCCAGCGGCCGTACCATCCGACATCACGCACTGTGCACCGCACGTGACGCTTGAGTCGCTAGCTACCGTCGGAGTATCTGGACGAACGTCCGGCTGCTCGCGCGTGTCGAACGGTATGCTGGCCTCGACTCGTGCATCGCTTGTGCTTCCGTTACCGCTGTCGCGCGAGGTCGAGTCGGTCAGGCCCGCGTCTGTCGGAGCGACCTCCGATCCGCCGCAGGCAATGACGCCTGACATCACGAGCACGCAGACAGTTTGTATCGCGAACGACTTCGCAGGTTCCATTACGTGGCCCCAATCTGTACGGCAGGATCAAAAGGAAGAGGCGGACTTCCGTCAACGAAAAGCGCTCAATTCGACGACAGTCAGAAAGAACCGTCATTTCTTGTTTGGTACGGCTGATGCAATTCCTTTAAATTGCGCGCCATGCGCGGAGACACCGTGTTTCGGGTGTACGGCGTTCACGAGGGCCGCGATAGGGACGTTCACTTCGGGACGTTTAGAACGCGTGAGGAGGCAGAGTCGAAGATCGTCGCGCTGAGCGCGATGGAGATGCACGGCAAGAACTGGGCTGCGAGCTATCACGATCAAGGTTTCGCGATCCGCGAGCACAGTGTCGAGACGGACTTCGAGATTCCAACCCGGCCGGCGCCGCGTGAGAAGTATGTGGCGAAGGCTACCGATTTAGTTCGCGACGCGGGGAAGTGGAACGCCACCGGTGTGGAAGTCTTTCGGCGATCGGGGACCGAGCCGTCGACGATGGAGAGCATCGCGAAGTACGAACGGAACTACTCGATGCTTCAAACGTTCGAACCATTCCGGCAAGGGACACGTGAGCTCGCGCTCATTTCGCGGGAGTACACAAAGAGTGCGGTGATGGATCTCGCAACCGGAGAAGTGATCGCCGAAGAGCAGGAGACATCGCCCGGCAACGGCTTCTGTCCGGTTGGATTCTACGTCCCGGATTGGTGGGACTGTCACGACGCGACCATCATTCCAGGGTGTCCGTATTGGACGATCGACAAGGAGTGGCCGATTGGTCACTTCGGTTTCGTGTGGGGTTGCTACTGGGGGGACGACAGCTCGTGGAAGGTTCAGTACCTCGACTTGAGTCGCGTCTCTGAAGGCATCGTCGCGCGCGATGAACGCTTCGGATACGTGGAGCTAGCGACGACGGGATACGAATCACCGTGCATCCTTCACC
Organism: uncultured Sandaracinaceae bacterium; assembly: GCA_964635815.1. Lineage (GTDB taxonomy): Bacteria > Myxococcota_A > Polyangia > Polyangiales > JADJQN01 > CAZWQH01. Next base: position 7,476 of record CAZWQH010000171.1, on the reverse strand, counting down.
CCGGAGATGAGCAGCGCCTACCCGTGACGAGTGCGCGCCCATCATTCATCGGCGTAGGACGGCGCGATGGCGTCACGAACGTTCGGTTTGCTCTCGAGCTCGCGTTCGATCTCGCAACGGGTGCGATGGACGAAGAACAGCGCGGGATGCTTTTCAAGAATCGTCCGTAGGCGCCTACTCGCACGAGGAGCGAATCGCACCGGGTGTGCACGTCCCGCTGCAGCATTGACGATCGAGGGCGCACGCGGCGCCGGTGCCCTCGCACGTGAGACACGTTGCCGTCGATTGGCTGATGGGCGCGCAATACTTTCCGACTTCGCACACGCGTCCGCAGCCGTCGCAGTTTTGTGCGTGCGCGTTGGTGTCCACGCAGTTCTTGATGTCGCCGGTGCCGCAGCAGTACCAGTTGCCTGGGGTGGGGCCGCCGGCCGCCTGACGGCAGACAGAATCGTTCGCACACGTGCCCCCGGTGTCGCCGCCGAAGCCGTCGCTGAAGTGCGTGATCTGCGCGGAGATCTGGCTTGGACCTCGTGTCTTGCCAAGATTGTCGAACCCGGTCGCAGGTGGCACGCGCGACCAAAGTACATCGACGTTCATTGTGTCGCCGACGATCGCGAATCGCACCGTAGCAGGAACCAAGAACGCCAGACCGTCGGGCGTGAATCGATAGATGGGCGTCACGGCCCGATACGGCTCCGGGAGCGTGGCGCCGATTTCCGCGATTCCGATGGCCGTGTCCGCCGTCAACGCGCCCGGTGGGATGATCAACGTAACGGCGTTGAGCTCGATCATGCCTCCCGCGGCCCCGATTGAGCGAGACATCGTCGCGATCACGGAAACGTCGGCTGCTACGTGGACATCGCGCGCCTCGGAGGAGTCAGTGGAGGTCAGGCCCTGGTCGGCGGACCTACGCACATCGGTGCTCGACGTGGCGCTGTCCATATTCCCTTCGTGGGCGTCTGCGCGGCTTGCGTCGGGGGGGGCGACGTTGCTGCCGCCACACGCAGTCGCCAGCGCGATGAAAATCAAGAGGACTCGAAGCATGGGCGGGACACTAACTTGCGGCCGATTGCTTGGGTAGCTTCTCGACTCGCCGGCAGTCGGGGAGTCGTTGCTATCTTGTTCGCGGCGCCACCGGCGTGGAGCGACGGCTTTAAGGCGATTCCATATCGCGTATCGCTTGGCCCGCCGCTTGCGACGTTCGCCGTAGGAGAACGAACCATGACCGCGAAGTCCATTCTTGCATTGTCGTTTGCGCTGTTGTCGGTGGCGTGTGCTGAACGCAGCTCGGGGGGGCCCGAGGGCGAAGGCATCATGATGACTCAGGGGCCCTCATGCGGTGACGTTTGCAGCCACGTAACCGCGATCTGCGGCCAGACCCCGCCGTCGTGCGAGTCACAGTGCGAAGGGCAGTCCGCGAGCGCGCGAGAGTGCGTAGCGAACGCGAGCTCGTGTTCCGCGGCGCTCAGCTGCGGTTCCAGCGGAGAGAATCCAGGCAGGATGACGCGTACGGACGCCGGTTCAACGAACATGAATCCCCCAAACACGATGAATCGGGCTGACGCATCGACGAGCACGTGCGGCGCAACGCGATGTGAGGGCTCCGTGCTCGTATCCTGCGAGACGCGCGGCGGTGTTCCAGTGACGACCAGGACCACTTGCGCGAACGGTTGCATGAACAACCAGTGTTCGCCTGCCGCGGGCCCCCCTGCGGAGCTGACCGTGAGTGGACCAATTGCCGCCGGAAGCCGTGCGATACGAACGCGCACGACGGACGGAGCGCAGATCATTTCTGTGCTGACGATCGCGACCGAGTCCCCGACGTTTCAGCCGGTCGTGACAACGGTGCCGAACGTCACCGTAGCCACAGCGCGGATCACGTCGCCGGCGACCACCGGGTGCACGTTCCGCATCAGCGCGACGCTGAACCGCTCGCAGGCCGCGATGACGCTCATCGGCACCGACACGCTACCCGCGACCGCCTGTGCGACGCTCACGGAGTCCATGGCGTCGAACGGGTTGACCGCAGTCCTGGCCGACGCTCCCTACGGATCGCCTTTGACGGGCACCTCAGACGTCACGTTCCGGTTCACCCCCTAAGCAGGAGTCGATTCACTCGCGGCGCGATCCTCACGCTCTAGGGCCGAGCCTCGGCATTCTACCGCGCGAAGCTGGCGAGCCACTCCAAGTTCGTAAGCAGCGACCACGTTTCGCGGGAGGGAGGAAGCCATCGTATGTCGAGCGGGTGGGTCGCATCGATGCCCGGGCACCACGCTCCGTCGGTAGAGTTCACGACGTAGCAATGGTCCGCGTTTCCGTCCTGGACGGCAGCATTCGGGATCACGAACCAACCGCTTCCGTCTGCCGCGAGGCAGCTCATTTCAGTGGGCGGACATACGCGGCCGGTGATGCGCTCGTACTCGACGCGCGCGCCGTACTCATCGTTCTCTCCGTTCACGATTCGAATCCGGCTCGGGTCTATCGTGGTCTGAGAGAAATGCGCGCAGTCCGTATCGGTCGCGGCGCCATTCGGATCGCAAAGGCCCGTGTCCTGATTGAGCAGGTAGTCGCACGTCCCTCCCATGGCCCAAACCGCTTCGACGCGGGCGTCGTGCTCGCGGGCCAGAAGCGCAAGCCCCGCGCCTTGGCTGTGTCCACCTGTGACGATTCCCCTCGAGCAATCGACGTCTGCGCGCGCGCAGATTGTTGCGACGAGCGAGTCAGGCTTCGCGGCATCGAAGACGCACATCGACTTCTCGTTGAGATTGAAGCAGCCGTTGACGATGCCGTTGTCGTACGACGGTGACACCGCGACGAAACCACGCGCT